>NZ_JBFTPZ010000005.1:0-378627 GCF_056398745.1 Paenibacillus sp. 01T424
GAACAGTTATATGGCTATGGGCTTGTCATTACAATCAAACTTAATTTTGGAACCACGGTATCATTCCAGATTCCCTAAAATGAATAAATAAAAAAAGCGACATTGCCCGCCAAGGGTAAGTCGCTTTCTGTTTATTTGCCAAAAGTACCTGGTTTGATTTTTTTTACATCATACATATTTACCGATGAATCAACGATATATGAAGGACGCTGCTCATCTTTTTTGTTCCGATGGCCAGCAATATGGACGGGATCTTTCTCCCAATTTTTCCAAGCTTCATCAGACTCCCAACGGATCATAATAACAACTTCTTCCGTTTCTTTTGCTTTTCTATTCACCATAATATTAATATCGATAAGACCTTCCTTGCCGTCAATATAGCCCTCTTGCCCAAAATTGTCGACAACTTGCTGTGAATTTCCCTTTTCCACTACAATTGATCTCAATTGAATGAACACAGAAATCCCTCCTATATCATTTTAAAAACTACCATTTAACTATATCGATAACGATTCTCATTGTCAAATAAACATTGTTAAAATGTTCCTATTCAGGTGGCTTATTTTTCTCCCCTCCCCTTCTTATTTAAATAAACGACTAAAATTTTATTAATCGTCAGCAAGTAACGACTAACATGTCAAAAAAATGATAAAATAGATGATGATAATACCAAAAAGGCGGAGATTACATGGGACATCCATTCATTATTGAACCGATATCGTACATTAGCTTCGAAAACGAGGCAGAGCAAATAGAAAAATGCAAGGAATGGGGTTTGCTTTCTGAGAAGGCTGCCAAAACAAAAGTATTTTTCTATAAAGGAAACGGCGTGAATCTCGAATGCACTATTATTGGATATGTGGATAAAATGACTGCTGTCATTTCATTTGAAAATGAACAAAAGCATTGTATTCACCCTTCCTACTTAAAGGAAATGCAAGCTTCTAGTTATGGCCAGAAGACTTCCAATGCAGTTGAAGAGATTGCACCTGCACAAGAGATTGAAGCTGATAAAAATGACGTTCTGCTAGAAACATCACAAAATAATGATGCAGCAGTGATTTCGGAGACGATACCAGCGCCTGATTCAGTAGAAGAAGTACATAAAGAACCTAAAACAGCAGCAGCTCCAAAGGAAAAAACAAAAAAAGAAAAGGCGCCAAAACTGCAGCTTCCTGAAGATAAGATCAAGATGGTCGCAACAGTAAAAGAATTTACGACTGTACCTAACAATTTTTCTGACACAGATGACGAGGTTGTTATTTACAACGCAGTAGCCATTCAAGATCCTGCTATGGAGATCGGCGATGCTTGGTCCAGCCATAGTGCTACCCTCAAAAAGCTTGAGCTGGAAATCGGCGATATCCTTCATTTTGAAGGAAAAATAGTCGCTAAAAAGCTTACTAAGCACCCTGTTCCTTACAAAATCAATAACCCTGCGAAAATTCAAAAAGAAAAATCAGAATAAACCCATTCATAGTTGAGGTATACCTTGAGCTTTGCTTCTAACCTACAGGAGTAAAGCTTTTTTCTGATCGAACTTTATAACTTTAAACTATAAAGAAGATAGGAATAATATATTTTACTTATATACAATCTTTGTGTGAGAATAGGGTTACCAATAGTTAGGGGATGATATTATGCCTTCCGGCCAATTTTGGAAAACCGAATTATATGACAACAAACTGGGTTTTGTATCTGAGTACGGGAAGGAAGTTGTTGAATTATTAAGTCCTGCCCCAGGCGAGAAAATATTAGATGTAGGGTGTGGCACCGGAGATTTGGCCTATGAAATATCGAAAACGGGAGCAACAGTTGTAGGCATGGATTTTTCTGCGGAAATGATTGAAAAAGCACGAGTGAAATATCCAACCATTCTTTTTTTCACTGGAAATGGTGAACAGTTTCAGTTAGATGAATCATTTGATGCTGTATTCTCTAATGCGGCATTGCATTGGATGAAAAATGCGAAACAAGTGGTTGAAAATGTGTGGAATGTGCTAAACAGCGGCGGCAGATTTGTTGCTGAGTTTGGCGGCAAAGGAAATGTTAATCGAATAGTAAAAGCAACAACAGCTGTGCTTGATGAGGATTATGCTATTGATGCAGAAAAGTTAAATCCTTGGTTCTTTCCGAGCATTTCAGAATATAGCGCTCTACTTGAACAACAAGGCTTTCGAGTAACTTATGCCGTTCTTTTTGATCGGCCTACGAAGATGGAAGACGGTGAAGAAGGACTAAATCACTGGTTATCTGGTTTCGCAAATCATTTTTTCGCTAATGTATCGGAAGAAGATAAAAAGTTGCTATACGCTAAAATAGCCGCAAGAGTAAGAAATGATTTATTCCATGATGGTACATGGTATGTGGATTATGTGCGGATTAGAGTAAAAGCTATTAAGCCATAACTTTAAAGCCCCTATAAATAGAGAAAAAGACTGCTGCTTAACCTTGTACGGTTTTAAGCAGCAGTCTTCTCTATTAAGAAGCAATCAGATGATAGGATGTTTAACGAATACGATAGCTGAGATCGTTCCAACGAAGCTCGTTGCGAACACTGCGTACCGTTGAATGCTTATCGATTACTACGGTTTCAATGCCAACTTGATCCGCCCAGTCTACAAGCTGCTCAGTCGTTACGACATATGAGAATACGGTGTGATGAGCGCCGCCAGCGTAAATCCAGCTCTCTGCTGCATCTCGAAGCGATGGTTCTGGTTTCCACAACACACGAGCTACTGGAAGCTTCGGCATTTCATGAGTAGGCTTCACTGCATCCACTTGGTTAATGATCAAGCGGAAACGATTGCCTAGATCGATGAGTGAAGCATTAAGCGCAGCACCAGAGCGTCCATCGAATACAATCCGTGCTGGATCCGCTTTGCCGCCGATGCCAAGCGGATGAACTTCGATTTTTGGACGGCTATCCGCGATTGTAGGACATACCTCAAGCATATGTGATCCAAGTACGAGCTCGTTGCCTTCTTCTAGATGATAAGTATAGTCCTCCATAAATGAAGTACCTTTGTTATTGGCAATCAGCTTCATCATGCGAGTAAGTGCAGATGTTTTCCAGTCGCCCTCGCCGCCAAAGCCGTATCCTTGCTCCATCAAGCGCTGAACTGCAAGACCTGGAAGCTGCTTCATGCCATGCAAATCTTCAAATGACGTAGTAAATGCGGAGAAACCGCCCTCTTGTAAAAATGCTTTTAGGCCAAGCTCAATACGAGCCTGCTCGCCAATGGAAGCCCATGAAGCTGCATTGCCGCGTGTCTCGGACGAAATATCGTACTGCTCGTTGTATTCCTCAAGCAGCTGTTTTACTTCTGAATCTGAAACCTCATTCATACGAGCAACAAGATCACCAATGCCATAACCATTAATCGACCAGCCGAATTTGATTTGCGCTTCAACTTTGTCGCCTTCCGTAACCGAAACTTGACGCATATTGTCTCCGAAGCGAGCAACCTTAAGATGACGGCCTTCATTAACTGCAATTGCCGTTCCCATCCAGCTGGCAATGCGGGAACGAGTAACGCCATCCTCCCAGTGACCCGTAACGACTTTGCGCTCAAGGCCTAGTCGGGCGAAAATATGGCCGTATTCTCGGTCGCCATGTGCGGATTGATTCGTATTCATAAAGTCCATATCAATCGTTTCCCAAGGAATATCACGGTTGAATTGAGTATGAAGGTGTAGTAATGGCTTACGCAGCTCAGACAACCCATGAATCCACATTTTTGCCGGTGAGAAGGTATGCATCCAAGTGATGATGCCTGCACAGTTCACATCCGCTTTCGCTTCTAAGCAAAGCTTGTAAATTTCTTCTGGAGTTGTTACTACAGGTTTAAATACAATTTCGGATGAAATAACAGAATCATCATTCAACGCCGCAGCAATAATACGTGAATGCTGTGCAACCTCTTCTAATGTTTCTGGTCCGTACAAGTGCTGGCTGCCGGTAACAAACCAAAATTGATAGGGCTTAACTTGTAACATGGAATGGTTCCTCCTTAAGTTTTGCGAATGCAAAACAGCTTCGTAAGCATCCGCTTTAAGTTTTGCGAATGCAAAACAGCTACGTAAGCATCCGCTTCAAGTTTTGCGAATGCAAAACAGCTATGTAAGCATTCACCGAGTATTAAACGTATTTTTAGAGATAACGCCTCTTCTCAACTTGTACGGACATTAGCGCTAGTTATCACTGGTATGACGATGCACTTGTACATACAACTTGACTCACGTTTATCATACTCCGAACCATAAATGTTTTCAATATGCAGCCCCTATAAAATTTCTAAAGAAAATCAAATTTGTTCCAGTCGGTATGTATAGCCGCAAAACGAACAACGAAATAATACGCTTTTATCGCCTACTTTAATAGTAAGCCTCTCGTCGTCCTCGATTTCAATATACTCTCTGCCCTGCTCGTCCCGATCTCCCGTAGCAAACATTACTGTTTTATTCCCGCACTCGCACTCAAAACTCATCATGATATTGTTGCTCCTCTATTATTGTAGATTTACTAAATTATGCTCTTTTTTACACTGATTTTTGCTCTGTCAGCAACAGCATTTACTTATTTGCTGTAATAAACAGCCATTTTCATAACTTACGAATAAATACCAGCCTCTAAATGCGTCGGTTTCATTGCTTCATTGTGTTAGCTTCGATATAATTATCGTTGACATTATTATATTACAAAAACAAGGTCAAGGAAGGGTTACGAATAACATGTACATAGCAGATAAATGGGTAGACTACGAGGTTATAGATACAGGAGACGGAGATAAGCTCGAACGTTGGGGCAATTATACACTCCGCCGTCCAGATCCACAAATTATTTGGCCGATCACAAATGAAACAGGTCTTTGGAAAAAAGCCGATGGCCATTACCATAGAAGCAATTCCGGTGGCGGTCAATGGTCGATGAGCGAATCATTGCCTGAGCGCTGGACCATTTCTTATGGCGAACTAAACTTCCATATCAAGCCGACAAACTTCAAGCATACAGGATTATTTCCTGAGCAAGCCGTTAACTGGAGCTGGATGATGGACAAAATCCGTAATGCAGGACGTCCTATTCGTGTCTTGAATCTCTTTGCCTATTCGGGCGGTGCCACTGTTGCAGCCGCAGCAGCAGGCGCTGAGGTATGCCACGTTGACGCAGCTAAGGGTATGGTCCAATGGGCAAAAGATAACGCCCAGCTGTCTGGACTTGAGTCCGCTCCAATTCGCTATATTACGGATGACGTGTTCAAATTCGTTCAACGCGAACAACGCCGCGGCAAGCAGTATGATGCGATTATTATGGATCCACCTTCTTATGGACGTGGCACGAATGGTGAAACATGGAAGCTCGAAGAAAATTTGTTTCCATTCTTACAATCCTGTACATCGATTTTGTCTGACAATCCATTGTTCCTACTCATCAACTCCTATACAACTGGATTATCGCAATCTGTTCTGCACAACCTGCTGCATATGACAATGAATGCCAAGTATGGCGGCGAGATCAACTGTGGAGAAATCGGATTGCCGATTACGAAATCCGGCCTTAATTTGCCGTGCGGAATACTGGGACGTTGGGAGTCTAAGTAATGACGATCAAGGTTCTGTTCGAGGACAATCATGTAATAGCTGTCGTTAAGCCGCCTGGCGTCCTCTCACAAGAGGATGACACTGGCGATGCTGATATGCTTACCCTGCTTAAACAGGATATAAAGGAACGATACAACAAGCCGGGAAACGTCTTTCTCGGCCTCGTTCACCGACTTGACCGTATGGTTGGCGGTGTTATGATTTTTGCCAAAACCTCAAAAGCTGCGTCCAGATTATCCGAATCGGTTCGCAGTAGACATTTTGGCAAAACTTATGTTTGTGTTGTACAAGGTACGCCAAAACAACCTCAAGCGCGTTTAACTCATTATATTGTTAAGAACAGCAAACAAAATCAAGTAACCGTCTATAACAAACCCACGAATGAGGCTAAAGAAGCGATTTTGGATTACGAGGTAGCAGCTGTATCTGGCCGTTATTCATTGATAGCGGTGAAGCTGCATACCGGAAGGCCTCATCAAATCCGTGCACAGCTTGCTCATATCGGCTGTCCGCTCGTAGGAGACCTGAAATACGGCGCGAAACCAACAAGCGGCATATCCGAAATTGCGTTATGGTCAACCTCGGTTTCAGCCCCTCATCCTATAACAAAGGAATGGATGAGTTTTCGTTCCGTTCCAACCAGCTCTGATGTTTGGAATTGGTGGACTAGTTCGCAGCTTGAAGACGCCTCCAGTATGCTGAGCAATACGTAACAAGGAAGGACGAAATACTAATGCGCCGTAAAAGGCACCGAAAAACAAATTCTATACTATTATTACTAAGTTTACTTGGCTTACTGGTTATATTTTTAATGCCCTCCATTTACGAGAGGGCTTCTGCACCTGCCAGCTCGCTTCCTACAGCTTCAATTGACCCCACTCCTACTGAGCAAGCAGTCGTAACCCCTTCACCATCTCCTGAACCGACAGCACCACCAGAGCCTGTTTTTGCCGATGCCGTATGGATGGCCGTAGGCGACATCATGATGCATACGCCCCAGCTGCCCGGAGCTTTTGACAAGAAGACGAATCGATATAACTTCAAGCCGTTTTTTGCAGAGGTTAAACCGATTTTGAAGCAAGGAGATTGGGTTATTGCCAACCTAGAAACACCAACTGCTGGTGTTGAATATGGTTATACAGGATATCCAACGTTTAATGCGCCAACCGAACTTGTAGAAGCGATCAAGGATGCTGGATTTAACTTAATAACAAATGCCAACAATCATTCACTTGATAAAGGCGAGTCAGGTGTGCTTCGCACTCTTGAGAATTTAAAGAAGCTTGGTCTTCCAAGCAAGGGAACAGCCGCATCGCAAGAAGAAGCAGACCAAGCTGTCCTATCCGAGAAAAATGGCATCGTTATGGGATTGTTAGCTTACACCTATGGTACAAATGGCATTCCAATTCCAGAAGGCAAACCTTACCTCGTTTCGCTTATTGATGAAGAGAAAATTAAAGCAGACATCATTCGGCTGCGTGAAGCAGGTGCTGACTTTATTACCGTTTCTCTGCATTTCGGAACTGAATATCAGATTATACCGAACGAAGAACAAAAACGTCTCGCACGTTCGCTTGTCGCTGCGGGAGCTGATATTATTGCCGGTTCGCATCCCCATGTTGTCCAGCCATATGAAGTGCTCGAAACAACCGATGAGAATGGTCATGTAAAAAAGGGACTTATTATTTATTCTATGGGAAATTTTATTTCTAATCAGCGGGGCGAATCGAAGGATTACGGAGTTATTTTTAAAGTTAATGTTCGTAAAAATATGACAGAAGGCACAGTTACTATTACTGATGTTGAATCCATTCCGACATGGGTGCATCGCTACAAGCCTGATCGTTCCTTTCGATATCGCATCTTGCCAATCGAAGAAACATTAGCTGCTTCAAATGATACCTTGCTAACGCAAGCCGACTACGAGGTGCTCCAAAAAAATTACGATATGCTGCGCAATCGGCTCGATTCTATGAAATAAGCGTTGAATGGCGAAATCAGATTACGGATTTGCTACTTTACCCAACAAGTAAACCAGCAGTTGCTGGTTATGAGAGGAAATGCGGTCCAGCGATTGTTCGATCATTTGAGTCCGAATCGTTGTACCGCGCTCCGCCTCAGCTTTGCCCTTCTCCGAAACAGATACCCACACAATTCTTCGATCATGATCATCTCTAGTACGTTCAATGAGCTCATTTCTTTCCATTCGATCCAACAGTGTTGTAATTGCAGCAGGCGTAGTCGCTAAATATTGGAGCAGATCAGATGGCTTCATCGGTTGGTGCTGAAGCATCAGCTCTAATACATTCAGCTGCCCTTCTGTCAAAGGAGCAAGCGATTGTTCCAAGTTGTTTTTCCATTCACGCGAAAGCTTCGTCCATAATCGAGTAAATTCTCCAGACACCATACTCCCACACTCGCTCTCTGTCAATTTCCATCTATTTGCTATTTATTATAGCAGTCTTTATTGTCGAATAAAAGATTAACCCAATTAATAATTTGCGCTATTAATCGATATATTGTTGAACATTATGACAGCGTTAGACATACAATAAGGCGAAAGCCCAGCGCTATGTCTATTCATGCTTAAACAGTAAGGAGCGTGCACCCAGTGGAAGAAAGAAAAGCTGTAATCATTCAAAAAATTAAAAATTATGGCATTATAAAAGACCCACAATGGCTGGACCGCCCGGATGAGCTGGTACCATTGTGGGTCATGCTTGAAGCTATTTTGGAAGTCATTGAACGGTTTGATCCGCCTAATCGACCTTTTGATTAGTGTCTGTTATGGAACGTGCAAGCGTGCTCGTAATAACGTCGGTTTTCTCTACTGGGAATATGAGCTTGCCTATCGATTTGCGATCTTCAATTGGTGCTTTCTCCGATGCAGCAGAAAGCTTCGCTCCTGATGAGGTAATCGCTACGATCTCTTTGGCTGCCTTGCAATAATAAGCCCCAATCAGTGACGAACCGTTTGGACGCACTCGTTTGCCTTCTTTAAATTCGAACGTTTGAACACCCTTGCCGCCTCTGCCCTGAATTGGATAATCCAGCAGCAAAGTACGTTTGGCGTAACCGATATCGGTAATGACGAGTAATTCGCCTTCATCCTCAGCAACCCATTCCGCGGTGACAAGCTCGTCTCCATCCTTAAGCTGAATACCTCTTACGCCTGTTGCAACTCTACCCATCGAATTAACTTCGGATTCTGTAAACCGAATACTCATTCCCTGCTTAGTAATAAGCATGATTTGCTTCGAACCATCACTCAAAACAACCCGAATGACTTCGTCGCCCTCTGAAACTTTGCAGGCTGCAACCGCAGTGGATCTTGTAGTTGCGTATTCCTTAAGCTCCGTACGCTTGACTTGGCCACGTTTCGTTACGAAAACAAGTGATGCTGTAGATGCCAAAATATCTTTAATTGGAATGACGCTTACGATCGAATCATCCTTCGGAATAGGTACAACATTCACTATCGCTGTTCCGGTATCCTTCCATTTGAATTCTGGAATTTGATGGACCGGCAGCAAATAATATTGACCTTTGCGTGTAAAGAGCAGCAAATTGTCAATCGTATTGACTTCAAGCAACTCTCGTACGAAGTCACCTTCCTTGACGCCTGCGTTTTGCAGCTCGCCTCCCGATCTCGTAAACGAGAGCATGCTTGTCCGTTTTACATAACCATCCTGGCTTAATGTAACTAGAACATCCTCTGGTGTAACAAGAACTTCGAGGTTAACTTTCAGCTCTTCGATTTCACCGCGCAGAACAGAACGGCGATCAATGCCATATTTGGTTTGAATCTCAAGCAGTTCATCCCTAATAACACCAATCAGCTTCTTCTCGCTAGCCAAGATCGATTTCAAGTAAGCAATCTTCTTCATCGCTTCCTTAAGCTCTTTCTCAAGTGTCGTAATTTCCAAGTTCGTTAAGCGATAAAGCTGCAAAGTAAGGATGGCATCTGCTTGACGAGCGGAGAAATCGAACTTCGCAACCAAGTTGTCTTGTGCATCCCCGCGATTTTTGGATGCTTTGATCGTCGCTATAACTTCGTCTAATATGTTGAGCGCTTTGACAAGTCCTTCTACAACATGAGCGCGATCTTCCGCCTTCTCAAGATCATATTTCGTGCGGAAAGTTACTACTTCCTTCTGATGATCGATATACGCCGATAATATTTGTTTAAGACCAAGCTGCATCGGTGTTTTGTTCACGATTGCGACCATATTGAAGCTATAAGCTACCTGCAGATCCGTTTTCTTGAACAAATAAGCCAATATACCTTGTGCATCGGCATCCTTCTTAAACTCAATGACGATGCGCAGACCATTGCGTCCGCTCTCATCACGCACCTCCGCAATGCCTTCGACCTTTTTCTCTAGCCGAATGTTTTCCATTGCGGTAACCAACCGTGATTTAACGACCTGATATGGAATTTCAGTAATGACAAGCTGCTGCTTACCTCCGCGCATATCCTCGATAGCCGTCTTAGCACGAATGTATATGCGGCCTTTACCTGTAGCATAAGCGTCTCGAATGCCTTCTTCGCCCATAATAATGCCGCCAGTAGGGAAATCCGGACCTTTCACATAGGTCATAAGTTCTTCTTGCGTCAGCTCTGGGCTTCCCATAAGGGCGATACACGCATCAATAACCTCACGCAGGTTATGAGGCGGGATTTCCGTGGCAAAGCCGGCAGAGATGCCGCTGGTCCCGTTTACGAGCAAGTTGGGGTACCGCGACGGCAGCACAACCGGCTCCTTCGTTGTATTATCGAAATTATCCTTGAATTGTACCGTTCTTTTCTCTATGTCACGAAGCAGCTCCATCGCAATTGGCGATAGACGCGCTTCCGTATAACGCATAGCTGCTGCTGGATCATCATCCTGAGAACCCCAGTTTCCGTGTCCATCAACGAGCGGATGTCCCATTTTCCAAGGCTGTGCCATCCGAACCATACCCTCATAAATGGATGAGTCACCATGCGGATGGTAATTACCCATAACGTCACCGACTGTTTTAGCCGATTTGCGGTATTGCTTGTCCGGTGTGTTTCCTGAATCATACATCGCATATAGAATACGACGCTGCACGGGCTTCAAACCATCGCGAACGTCAGGAATGGCACGGTCCTGAATTATATACTTTGAATAGCGTCCGAAGCGGTCGCCTACCACTTCCTCCAAAAACGCCGGTAAAAACTGTTCCAGCATACTCATGCAGAAATCCCCCTATTCCTCATATTCCATAAAATCGACATTCTCAACAATCCAACGTTTACGCGGATCTACCTTATCTCCCATAAGCGTCGATACTCTGCGTTCTGCTTTGGCTGCATCCTCGATTTGTACCTGAAGAAGCGTTCTTTTCTCTGGATCCATCGTCGTTTCCCACAATTGGTCAGGATTCATCTCACCAAGCCCTTTATAACGCTGAAGCTCATAATTTTTACCGTATTCCTTCAAATAGTTTTGAAGCTGCTCATCTGTCCACGCATATCGAATCGTTTCCAGCTTGCCAGATTTACGTGTAATTTTGTAAAGCGGCGGCTGAGCGATATAAACGCGTCCCAAATCGATTAACGGTTTCATATAACGGTAGAAAAAAGTAAGAAGAAGCACTTGGATATGAGCGCCGTCTGTATCCGCATCAGTCATAATAATAATTTTATTATAGTTGCATTCCTCAGCGACAAACTCAGAACCCACACCTGCCCCTATTGCAGAAATGATGGCCTTGTACTCGTCGTTTTTCAAAATATCGATGAGCTTGGCTTTCTCCGGATTCATCGGTTTTCCCTTAAGCGGCAGCAGCGCTTGATATTTCGAGTCACGGCCCTGCTTAGCTGAACCGCCAGCTGAATCCCCTTCCACAATAAACAATTCCGTGCGAGTAATATCTTTTGACTGCGCAGGAGTTAGTTTGCCATTTAGATTAGAGCTCTCGCTCCGCTTCTTGCCGCTGCGGATTTCTTCACGCGCTTTGCGCGCTGCTTCTCTCGCTTTCGAGGCTTGAAGTGATTTTTTTAACAGCATTTGTGCGATTTGAGGGTTTTCCTCAAGAAACACCTGCATCTTCTCCGAAACAATTGCGTCAACAGCGCTTCGCGCAGATGAGCTTCCGAGCTGGTCTTTTGTTTGTCCGACAAACTCAACCTCAGACATTTTGATATTAATAACGACCATCATGCCTTCGCGCAAATCGTTGCCTTCAAGGTTTTTGTCTTTCTCCTTAAGCATCGCTGCTTTACGGGCATAGTCGTTCATGACGCGAGTATAAGCGGTTTTAAAACCGGTTTCATGCGTACCGCCGCCGCGTGTCGGAATGGAATTGACGAAGGAAGCGATCGTCTCCGTGTATCCGTCATTATATTGGAGGGCTACCTCCACCTCAATATCATCGCGCTCACTGGCAAAATGAATAACATCATGCAGTACGGTCTTTTCTTCATTCAAAAACTGAACGAATTGACGAGCGCCGCCTTCATAATGAAACACATCCTGCTTGCCGCTGCGGTCGTCTTTAATTGTTACCTTTAAACCAGAGTTTAGAAAAGCAATCTCTTGCAAACGCTCTGCCAGCGTATCATAACTTAATGTTGTGCCATTCTGGAACACGCGGCCATCCGGCTTAAAAGTAACCTTAGTGCCTGTCCGATTCGTAGTGCCAATAATCTCAAGTCCGCGTACGGGCTCACCAACATGCTCACGTCCCGCTTCATCAATCCAATATTCAAAGCGTTGTCTGTGAATTTTGCCGTCTCGGTAAATATCAACCTCAAGCCATTCTGACAAAGCATTTGTAACGGATGCGCCAACGCCGTGCAGACCGCCGGATTTCTTATATCCGCCGCCGCCAAATTTACCGCCCGCATGCAAAATCGTAAATACGACCTGCGGTGTAGGAATACCGGTCTTATGCATGCCGGTAGGAATACCACGCCCGTTATCGTGTACCGTTACTGCTCCGTTCTTGTGCAGCGTCACTTCAATGGCCGAACAAAATTTAGCCAAATGCTCATCGACTGCATTATCGACAATTTCCCAAACGAGATGATGCAATCCCGAACTGCTTGTACTTCCTATGTACATGCCCGGTCTTTTACGAACTGCTGTTAACCCTTCAAGCACCTGTATATCATCGGCCTCATAATTTCGGTCTGCGGCCGCTGTATTTGCGAAGAGATCTGTTTGCTCAGACATGAGCGTCCCCCTATCTTTAATCACGTTTCCGTATCTTCAAGCTATTTTAATTCAATTTGTCATGTTTCGTAAAGTCTCCAAAAAAAAACGATTAGTGCAATTACACGATCTTCAAGCCTTATTTTGCTAATGGTCATAAGAGATACATATAAGGATAACACACTATCCTTGCTGAACAGAACCTTCCAACGATTAGTTTGGAGGGGTTCTATAGTTTCCTGTCTTGTTTCAACAGCAGCACTACTTATTCATAACCTACAGCTCAGCGTATGTAATAATCGGAATAAGCGCAAGCATAATTAACACAATAACAAAAAAACTTTTTTTGTTCCACAAATTCTACAACTCATTTTCAATAAAACACTTAAAGTTATTCGTGTGTATCCACTGTTTGAGCGTTTCTACCAGCTTCGACCACGAAACATTGCGTTATACGCTTGTCGTACATGTAGAATTTACTGCAATGACATTAGCTTAATCCTTTGAAAATAAAATGGAATGCACATACATCGCTTTAATAACTGTTGTTAGCATGTTTTGCAGAATCATTAGATTTATGTATGCGTGGTAACAATTTGTATTAAAAAAGGCGATTGTGAGGCACAGCCTTGCCTATTTAATCGATTAGGATTGACTTTAATGCTCAACCTTCGTAATATGGTTTACGATTCAAATTCACACCCAAAATCATATTCGAGGTAGCAGAATGAATACGAATGAACGCATTGATTGTTTGAAATGCAAACATTATTTTATTACATGGGAGCCAAGTGCACCTAAAGGCTGTAGAGCTTTTGGATTTAAAACAAGCGTACTGCCGAGCATAATGGTTTTTCGCTCATCTGGCAAACCCTGCATGCATTTTGAAACAAAAGAAAATCATAAAAAATAAGATTATATCAAAAGTTTTGAAATTAGTGTATTTAGGATATTCCGAACAAAAAAAGCACCCTAAGGTGCTTTTTTGAGAACAATGCGAACTGCGACTTTCTTCCTATTACTTATGCTTCGACCAGTTAGGGTCGCTATTCTCAAGCAAATAAGAAAAATCGTTTTCCAAACGCTTTTGCTCCTGCTTCTTCTTTTCTTCTTCCTGTTTGCGAAGCTCTTCTTTACGTGATGCTTCAGCCTGCTTCATATCATCCGCTTGTGCTTTTAGCTTGCCAAGCACCTCATTGCTTAATAAATCCTTGAGCGTCAAGCCGTTTTCCGACTCATTTTTTGGAGCATTTTTTGATGATGATCTAGGAGTTGAAGACGTTATTTTTTTCTGTTTTTTACCCATTGCTGCTGCACCTGCCTTAAAATAAACTTTCTATTCGTTAGTATACGATACGTAAAGAGCTTCTGCAGCTTTACGAGCTAAATCTCGTGCTTGTTCTACATCAGGAGCAGTGCTCAGCGCAACGGCCATTCTTCGTCCAACCTTCGTTTCTGGTTTTCCAAAAACGCGAACCTGTGTATTAGGAACCGACAAAGCTTCTTCAATACCGCCAATGCGGAAATCGGAAGATTCACGGTCTGCTTTCAACGTATGTGATGCACCATGTGACAGCAACCGAATAGTTGGAATTGGAAATCCTAAAATAGCTCTTACATGCAGGGCAAACTCTGAAAGATCCTGAGTCGCCATCGTTACCATGCCTGTATCATGTGGACGCGGCGATACTTCACTAAACAAGACGCCATCCTTTGTAATGAATAGCTCCACACCGTAAATACCAAAACCGCCCAGCTCATCGGTGATGCGTTGCGCTATGGACTCTGCTTGAGCAATTTGGGCCTCAGTCATATGATGCGGCTGCCAGGACTCGATGTAATCGCCATCCTTCTGCACATGTCCAATTGGCGGACAATAGCTTGTACCCGAAACCGATCGTACAGTAAGCAATGTAATTTCAGATTCAAATGTTACAAAGCCCTCCACGATAACACGCTGCTTCTTGGCACGTCCACCTTCCATCGCATAGCTCCAGCATGCTTCAAGCTCCGCTTCAGATCGGCAAACGCTTTGTCCTTTGCCTGAGGAGCTCATAATTGGTTTGATGACACATGGGAAACCAAGCGTTTCGGCCGCAAGAGCAAGCTCTTCAAACGTGTCTGCAAATCGATATGGCGCGGTAGGCAGCTCCAATGTCTCAGCAGCTAAACGGCGAATGCCTTCGCGGTCCATCGTCAACCAAGCCGCGCGTGCTGTAGGAATAACGCGATGTCCTTCCTTCTCAAGCTCAAGCAGCGTTTCTGTAGCTATTGCTTCGATTTCCGGAACAATATAGTCAGGCTGCTCCTTCTCAATAATACGGCGAAGCTCTGCCCCATCCAGCATATCTGTTGTATAACTGCGATGTGCAACCTGCATAGCTGGTGCTTGATCATAGCGATCTACTGCAATGGTCTCGATGCCAAGCCGCTGAGCCTCAAATACAACCTCTTTACCAAGCTCACCAGAGCCTAGCAGGAGCAACTTGCGAGCATTCGTTGTTAAGGGTGATCCATACATAAAGAAAAAGAACCTCCTGGAAGCAAATCGAATCGTCAGCTCTGTCCTAAAGGCAGAGACTAGCGTTTCGGTTCGTTTTTTCTTCCATTGTGGAGGTTCTAAGCTTAAAAATCAACTATTTTATAAGCATTTGCTGAAATGAATTGTGCTCACGTTTTAAAGAAAACGGTACTGTGCTTCGATCAAGCCGTTGTACACGCCGCGCTTTGCAAGCAACGCTTCGTGATTGCCTTGTTCAACGATTTCACCGTGGTCAAGCACGATAATTTCATCCGCGTGACGAATCGTCGACAATCGGTGAGCAATCATAAAGGATGTACGGCCTGCTAGAAGAATTTTAAGAGCTTCTTGAATTTTCAGCTCCGTTTCAGTGTCAATGCTGGCTGTTGCTTCATCCAAGATAAGGATTTGCGGATCAGCTAGCAATGCTCTAGCGAACGATAGCAGCTGACGCTGACCCATGGAAAGTACATTGCCTCGCTCTTCAACTTGCGTATCATAGCCATCTGGCAGCCCCATGATGAAATCATGCGCGTTAACGGCTTGAGCTGCTGTTACGATCTCCGCATCGGTTGCATCCAAGCGTCCATAACGGATATTGTCACGAATCGTGCCTGCAAAAATAAACGTATCCTGGAGCACGATGCCAACCTGTGAGCGCAGGCTTTCAATCGTCACATCACGAATATCGATGCCATCAATGAGGACACGGCCTTCAACCGGATCATAGAAACGGCATAATAGGTTGATGATTGTACTTTTTCCTGAACCAGTATGCCCTACGAGCGCTATCGATTGGCCTGCTTTTACATCGATCGTGATGCCCTTGAGTGCTGGCCTTCCCTTCTCGTATTCGAACACGATATGGTCGAACTTTACGGCGCCAACAATTTTCGGAAGCGGCTTTGCAACCTTTAGTTCCGCTACCGTCGGTTCTTCATCAATAAATTCAAAAATCCGTTCTGATGAAGCCATCGCAATAAGCAGCTGAGAGTACATTTGTCCTAGTCGGTTGATCGGGTCCCAGAAGTTACCGATATAGTTGGCATAACCAACAAGCAATCCAACGGTAATCGCACCTACTTGAATGAGGTGGGAGCCATACCAGAATAGAATAAAAGTACCGATTGCTGAAGTGATCTCGATTACAGGGCCGAACGTTTGGTTAAGCGATGACGCTCGGTTCCATGATTTATTGTTGATTGTATTCATATGATCGAAGAAGCTCATATTGTCTTTCTCTTGCACGTACGCTTGCGTTACCTTCATCCCTTGAATACTCTCATTTAAATGAGAGTTAATACGGGACTGCTTAATGCGCACATCCTGCCATGCAAAACGAATCTTTTTGCGCAGAGTCGTCGATACAATGAACATTAACGGTACGGTTATCATGACCGCAAGGCCAAGCTTAAAGTTCCATACGAGCAAAATAATGACGATACCGAACAATTGCACACAGTCCATCAATAAATTGACGACACCGTTTGTAAACAAATCCTGCAGCGCATTTACGTCATTCGTGACACGAACGAGTACAGAACCTGCTGGGCGCTTGTCGTAAAAACGGAAGCTTAGCTTTTGAATATGCTGGAATAAATGATTTCTGAGATCGTATATTACCTTTTGTCCAATGATATTCGTATATTTGATCCGGTACGTATTGGATGCCCATTGAATAACATATAAGACCAGCATGATGCTTGCGATCGTAATTAACTTCGGTACACTTGTTTCACCTTGCTCAGGAGCAATCGCTTCGTCAATTGCCAGAATGACGAGCGCCGGCACGCCTAGGCGTGTCAACGTACCAAGAATCATCATAACGATGACAGGCATTAATTGTTTTGTGTAAGGCTTCATATATCCGAATAGGCGGCGCAATTGGCCCCAGTTAAAGGGCTTTTCAATCAGCTCATCGTCTTGGTATATGAAACGTTCATTTTTATTGCTAGCTTTTGCTTTGGCACTCGTACTCATTATACGGTACTCCCTTTCCGCTCATTCGCTTGCGCAGCTATAGCAGCATCATCAAGCGGATAGTCAGCATATTGAATGTTGTAGGTGTCGCGGTATGGTCCTTGCTGCTTAATCAGCTCTGCGTGTTTACCACGCTGAACGACATGGCCCTTGTCTAACACGATGATTTCATCGGCATGTCTAAGCGAAGAAATCCGATGTGCAATAATAAAGGTCGTGCGGCCAGCCATCAGCTCCTTGAAGCCCGCTTGAATTTCATGTTCGGTTTCCATATCTACCGCGCTTGTTGCGTCATCCAAAATTAAAATTCTAGGATTTTTTATAAGTGCTCTAGCAATGGCAATCCGTTGTTTTTGTCCACCGGACAAGCCCATTCCTCTTTCGCCGACAATCGTATCGTAGCCTAGCGGCAGCTCCAAAATGAAGTCATGCGCTTTAGCCAGCTTAGCTGCGTGCTCGATTTGCTCTGGTGTTACATCCCGCACGCCATAAGCGATATTATCGCGAATCGATGCCGAGAATAAGAACGTTTCTTGAAACACGGGAGCTATTAATGAACGAAGGCTTGCGACATCCAAATTTTTAATATCGATGCCGTCTAGCGTAATTGAACCTGTTTTTACATTATAGGCTCTCATTAACAATTGAATAATCGTTGATTTGCCTGAGCCTGTCGCACCAAGAAACCCAATGACAGAGCCTGCTGGCGCATCAATGACCAAATCGGTTACCGCCGGCGTTTTGTCAGGATAACTGAACGTAACATGATCGAAGCGTACATGGCCTTTTACGGTATCGCTGCTAACCTCAATCGCGTGCTCAATATTTTTTACATGAACATGTTCATTCAGCAGTCCTAGTACACGCTCTCCTGAAGCTTTGAACTGCGTGTAGTTATTAATATGGAACCCAAGGCCCCACATCGGACCGATAATGTACCAAATCAAGCTGAAAAATGCGACAAATTCACCGAGCTGCAGTGATCCGTTAATGACAAGAATACCGCCTGTTACAAGCAGGATTACTGCGCTTAAGTTCGCTACAAGCTCCATTACAGGGAAAAATTTCGCCCAAATCTTTGCTGCGCCAACCTGATTCGTTTGATAGGCTTCACTGCGTATGGAAAATTTCGATACCTCATGCGATTCACGTGCAAAAGATTTAACCGTGCGTACGCCCGTAATATTCTCTTGAACCGCTGTCGTTAAATTACTCATCGCTTGACGCATTTCGCGGAACGCTGGATGAATATTGCGTTCAAAACGAATGGCTGCGAAGCCTAGCAGCGGTATCGTTACTAATGTAATCAAAGTTAGCTGCCAATGAATAGAGAGCATCATTGCGCCGCCGAACAAGATCATCAACACCATATTCAAGATTTGTGCAAAGCCAAAACCGATAAAGTTGCGAATAGCTTCTAAATCAGCCGTTAAACGTGACATCAAATCGCCTGTTTTTGCTTTGTCATAATATTGAAACGACAGCGTCTGCAGCTTGTCGTACAAAGCATTCCGCATGTGGAATGCCACTTTGTTACCAAGTCGTGCACCAAAAAAACCATGTAAATACTGCATGCATCCTTTAATGATAATGACTCCGACTACTGTAAAAGAAAGCGTTGGCACTAACTCGAATTTTTTTGGAGTAATGACATCATCAATCAAGAATTTCAGTAAATTCGGATAGACAAGTCCGAGCGCCGTAGCGCACATTAAGCAAAATATCGAGGTGAACATAAACTTTCGTTCCGCCCAATAAAATGCTTTCAACTGCCTTAGTACGTCCAAGTAAATCCATCTCCCCGTATCTATTTTGTAAGCATGAATGAATATTATCAGCATCATCAAATGCGAGCAAACAGTATAAATATGCATATACCTGTTATAAACCGCTTATTGACTCGTTATCTAAATTGGAAACGGTTAATACTCCCAATTGGTCGCAAATCATGACAAATATGTGCCTATTACTCAATTTTTGCACAAAAACACACTAAATTAAAAAAAGCTTTTGCAAGCGTTTTACACGCTCGCAAAAGCATTCAGCTGTTAATGCGATAGAACAATCCGTATTCATTGACAATTAGATATGAATCAACTGATTATACAGCTGCTTCAGCTCAGCCGTGTCCGCACTGCCGGACAACGAGATTCGTTTGCCGCTTTCATAGGCAAGCATATCGTCTTGCAGCTGTTTACCAGCTTGATCAGCCGCTTTCTGCCAAATTTGCTCGTAAAGCGATGTCCACAAGAGCGTTTGCTCGGACATCCATCCATTTAATGAAGGAGCAAGCAGCGCTTCAAGCTCTTTGCGAAGAATCGACTTGCCCTCGCCTTCAAAAAATTGACGCGGTGATTTGAAACGGCTCCAAAGCAGCTTCGCATCAACGTTATCCGCTTCCCAAGCGGTCGGCTCATCTGGCGTTGGCAAAGCAGCTGGCGCATAAGGAACAGCACTATATGCGGAAATTGAATTTTCTAAACGCTGCGCAGTATGAATATATTGCTTTTGCAGCTGAGTATGAATGCCTCGTTCCATCCGAAGCGAGGTTGCCAGCATCTCCTGTGACAGCTCCAGTTGGACGAGCCGCTGCAGCTCCAGCCAAGATGTCCAAATGGCTTTGCGCAAGTCACGTCCATCATCCTGCAAGGAGGCCGGATTAAAGGCTAAGTTATAAAACTCACCAAAACGGTATTGGATACGCTGAACGACATAATACAATAGCTCACTAAGCTCCTGCTTTAGCTGCTCTGGTATCGTTCCGGTTTGAAGCGCTGATATATCGATCTTCGCTTCGTTCACCGCTTGCAGCAGTGCTATAAGCTCAGCTTCACGCCCGGCTGCGTCGCCCTCTGCACTTTGAAGCCAGCCTGCAACTGTCGCTGCCGCTCGTTTCAAGTCCTGCTCTGCGGCATCAATAGCTAGCCGTCCGAGATCGTTCTGAATAAAGGAAAGGAATGATTGCTCGAAAGCTTCAATGCCGGAGCGTTGCAGCAGCTCTGCATTTCCATCTAATTTACTATCCAGTGCCTGCAAGCTCGATACAGGAAATAAGCGAGGCGAGCGAATCGCATGCTGCAGCAGATTCGTCTCAACATGCTTTAACACACCTGTAAGCTCCTCCTGATCTGCAGCCAAATCGGCAGCGTTAACAAGGAAAAACATTTTATCAAGCTCAAACTGATCCTTCACCCTGCCAAGCTGCATCAGAAATTGACGATCAGCTTGCGAGAAGGCGTGATTGTAATACGTGACAAACAAAACAGCATCAGCGTTTTTAATATAATTGAAGGCTACGCCCGTATGTCTAGCATTTACAGAATCCGCTCCTGGCGTGTCAACGAGCACGATACCCTGCGCCGTCAACGCGCAGTCATAATGCAGCTCGATTTCACTCACGAAGCACGAACGAGATTCCTCAGCGACGTACTTTTCGTATTCCGCTTGATCGACCGACAGCTGCTGACCGAGCAGCGGTTCATGCTTTGCCCAGCCTGCGCGGGCTGCGCGCAGGAAGCTGAAATGCGGGCGACCGCCAGCTCCGATGGAATCCGGAGATAGGCGATCAATCGCCCGCATGAGAGCAGCGTCATCAGACTGCTGCTCTTTTTCACCGAGGAGCGCTAGGGAATAGCGCACATCATCGATAATGGCAGCGCGCGTCTTCATGACAATGCGCGCTGTACCATGACCGTGCTCCGCCGTAGGGGGCACGAGTCGGTTGATCGCTGCCGTCGTCGGATTAGGAGAAACCGGCAGCACCGGTTCTCCGATCAGCGCGTTCGCAAGCGATGATTTGCCGGCGCTGAAGGCGCCGAATAATGCGATGGTGAAGCGGCTGTCCTGCAGCCGCTTCGCCTTATCGCTCATCGCTTGCGCAGCAGCCGCAAGCGCAGCATGCGGCGCCAGCAGCTCCGCGGCGCTGGCTAAGCGCGCTGCAGCGCTGTGCTGCTGCGCCAAAGCTGCACCGCCAGCTAGGGCGCTTCGCCCCGCTGCCACATGATGCTGCCCCTCTCGCGCGCTTCGCCCGCTCTCGCTCGCAAGCACACCCCGCGCTTCAGCAGCGTCGCCGCCAGCTTGCGCGGAAGTGCCACCGCCAGCCACAGCTATACGCGGTGCTGGCAATGCCGGCCTTGCCGGCGCCTCAGGCAGCGCGGCAGTTAGCCGCGCCTTATGCTCCTCGGCGCGCTTCGCCAGCGCCGTAAGCGCATGTAGTGCACCAGCCTGCGCGCGAAGCGCAGCAAGCTGTGACTCTGCCTCAGCGGCGGCGGCTTCGCCTACCGCCGCTGCATGGTCTGCCAGCGCATCGATGATCTCAAGTGAGCGCTGGCGATAAACCGCCTTCACATCCGCGGCTAGATCGCGGCTAAACGTCATCGTATATTCGTTGCTGATGACGGCGCCGGGTTTCACTCTCGCGATAAGCCACTCCGAATCCGGCAGCCAAGCCAAGTTCCGCGCGAGCTCCGATTCCAGCAGCTCGCCATTATATGATTTACGCTCTGCTTCCGTACGCAGCAGATGCTTCACATGCCAGTCGATCGAAGCGCTGATTAAACTGTTTAATTCCTCGCTGAACGCCAGCAAGCGCCGTTCCTGCTCAGCAGCAGTCTTAGCTGCCGCAAAAAGCAGCCCCGCTTTAAAACCAGGCTTACGGCTCTCCAGAAACGTTTGAGCCAAATCACGCAGTCCCGCTGGCGTAATATTCGCATTATCCAGAAGCGTTTGCAGCTCTTTGCGAAGCTGCGCCCGGTAAACCTCTTTCTGCTCCGAAACATGCCTGATCTTCTGTTTCAGCTGATCCATTTGTGTTGTGACAAGGGCAACAGCCTCAACGCCGCCTGCCTCAGCAAGAAGCCGTTCTCGCTCAGGCTCCGCTAGCTGCTCACTCCATTTCAAATGTCCATCAGCTACATGGCGCAATGACGCATCTACACTGTACACACAAAGCGGCTTGCGGATCGTTTGCAGTTTATCTAGCAGCTCAAGCAGTTGCTCCCACTCTTGATGAGGGTGCTCTGGCTCGCGCAACGACAAATAAACGATCCCCGCCGGCTCCAAGTGCCAAGCGTGAAACGCATCCTCAACGCTTTGACGATAGCTTGCGAAAGAAAGCTCGCGATCACGATGCTTATCAATCTGATTCACAATAAAATATAAGGGCTTTCCCCAATCCTTCAATTGCTTCGCAAAAGAAAAATTGATTTCAGACTGCACATGATTATAATCCATGACATAAAAAACAACGTCTGCAAGATGCAATGCGGATTCGGTTGCCATCCGGTGCGCATCATCAGTTGAATCAATGCCAGGCGTATCGAGGAGCACGGTATGATCTCCTAAAAGCTCGGAAGGATACACGATCGATACAGAAGTAAATTGCTCGCCATCGACACAATAGCGGTCAAGCTGGTCGATTGGAACTTCCGCTTTGGAAGCAACACCATTCTTTACGGTTTCAACAGCTGCATAAGCCCGATCCCCGCCGCGAATAGACACAACGTTCGCGCTTGTTGGAATTGGACTAGAAGGAAGCAGCTTAGTCCCGCATAAACGATTAATGAGAGTTGATTTGCCAGCTGAAAAATGTCCACAAAAAGCGACAGTAAGCCGACCATCGGTCAGCTTACTGTTTAGCTCCTGTGCTTGCTTGGCATGTAATGTATCTCCTGCAGCTGACATTAAACCAGCTGCTTCGGATATAGCTCCTGCTATGCTTTGCACGGTTGTTTCTGTCATTTGCTTCTCCTTAAACGGCTTGCTCTTCTTCAGACGGCAAACAAATTTCAAATACGTTGCCATGTTGCAAGATCATAATGTTGCGCTCTTTATCTCTCATCACAACAACCTCAGGTTTAATGCGCATACGCTCGATGTATTGATCAGGCACGTCGCCTGAGCCGCTAACTGTAATGCCTTCTACAAGGATATCCTCGTGCTCCTCTGGCGGAGACTCAAGCACTTGCTCATAAATATCAGAAAAAAGCTCAAAATTGTTTGTGTACACGGAAATACAGTTCATGTTCATCATCCTTCACTGGCTATTTTAGGTTTTATACTCTTATTTTTGGTTTTAAAACCTGGCTTCATACGTTGTTTACCTTCTTTGCACAAATCAAGCAGCGGACAAATTGGACACTGCGGGCTTTGCGCTTTACAGTGATAGCGGCCGAAAAAGATGAGTCTGTGGTGGGTTAATGTCCACTCCTCGCGCGGAACGAGTTTCATCAGCTTCTTCTCTACCTCTAGGACACTGTCTTCGGCCTTAGCGAATCCCAGTCGCTTCGTTACACGATCCACATGCGTATCGACAGCGATGGCAGGCACACCAAATGCATTAGACATCACGACGTTAGCCGTCTTCCGCCCTACACCTGGCAGCTCGGTCAGACCTTCATGACTTTCAGGCACTTTCCCGTCATATTTATCTATGACAATACGGCAAAGCTTTTGTATATTTGATGCTTTACTTCGAAACAAGCCGATGCGGCGAATGTCCTGCTCTAGTTCTTCCAGCGGTACGCTCAAATAATCCTCGGGGCACTTATACTTTTGAAATAAGTTCACCGTCACCTTATTGACCGTCTCATCCGTACATTGCGCAGACAGCAGTACTGCTATTGTAAGCTCAAACGGATTGCTGTGATTAAGCTCACAGTGTGCATCTGGAAACATGTCCGCAATAATGTCTAGCACATGACGCATTTTTTGTTTCGCAACCATCGTCCTCTCCCCTAATCAAACACTATCGTTCAAAGTGTAGCGAAATTTGTCACGCTTCGCAACCGTAAACAAGCATATTCTATAAAAAAACTGCCCCTAAGGGCAGTTTTTTCACAAAAAATGAATATCTCAGCCTATAATTGATGAAAATTTCGTTAAAAAGCTACTTGACGATTGCAATTGCATAGTTTCTAAAGCCATAGATTGTAATCGTGTCGCCTGACTTGAAAGCTGTAACTGAAACCGAATTTCCATTTAAAATGTATTTGGTCTGGCTGTTTACATTAAAATAATTCCGGTTATCCGCATCTGTTGTTTTTTCCGTCCACACTTGTGATGCAGTCGCATTGAAGTTCGTAAATACGCGGCTCTCGCCAACAGCTACAGTCAGTTGTGTTTTGTTGCCTTCAAGCTTCTGAACCTCAACATAGTCCCCCACAGTAAGCAGGCTCGTTGCTGTTCCTTGCGTGGCTCCTTTTACGATTACGAACCCAGCATCGCCATTATAAGCAACAGTTTGACCTACAAGGTCTACAATAGTGACACTGTTTGCTGAGATGGATTGTACTTTGCCATAAGCAACAGAAATAGTGCGTGCACGAACGGCTTCTTTTCCTAAGTAGTTAACAGTAATAATAGAGCCCGGAGTAATCTGTTCAATCGCAAGCTTCGCTCCTGCTTCATTAACCAATTCTGTACCTAGCACATTTAGATCAAATGCGGATGTCATTGCATTTTTAACACGAATTTTTTTGTTGATTACGTCTACTGACATTACATCATATTGAGCATTTGTGTGGACTCTAATCGTTGCAACACGATCTTGGTTGCTGCTCAAATCAAGCGTAAGTTGATCGCCTGCCTTAAGATCGCTGTAAGTTGCATTTGCTATGGCAGCATGCTCAACGTATGCAGTATTATATGGAAGCGACAACGTAGCGCCGTTCTCCAATTTAATGTTCATCAAGTTGCTTTGTGAATTCATTGATAATAAAGTACCTGTATATTTAGTTAAAAATTGCAGGGATACGATCGAATTTCCTGTATAGCTGATAACAATTTTTCTGTTCACGGTTAGTAAGCTATTAGCAGAAGCTAATGAAATAACGTTGCCGCTGTATTCAATTCGAGTTTTATCCGTAAAATAAAGCGCTTGGGCGTTATTGCCATTTGCATCAAGAATGGTCAACAACTTTTTATCGTAAACAAAAGCGGCAACCTGCGCACCAGCAACGACTTTCACATTGCGGTTAACTACTTTCACTTTTGTTACTTTATCTGCATCATTAAGCGTAAGCTCTACTTGATCTGCTTCTTTAATTAAATCGCCGATTGTTGCTCCATTAATGCCTTCAATTTCAACGGAAACCGTATCTGCCATCAATTTAGATACAAGTGTTGAACCCTCCATGACAGTGATCAAATCACCTGTCGAGCCGTAGAATGTACCTTTAACACTCGTTGCCGACGCCTGCGTCGATGCAATAATTTTTATTGTTGCCGGCGCATCACGGAAGCTGTCTTGTACGATGCTTATTTGGCTGTCTCTCTTAATTGAGGTTAATGCTAGCGGTTTGCCATCCGTATCAACGACTACTACTGAATCATTATAGAAAAATTCAACAGGCTTATTGTTAATCCATACATATAACTTCTTCTCATCTGCGATAACACGATCCAACGTTCCAGACGTCGTTTTAGTGTAAGTCTTATCGCCTTTCACTTCAACGTAAAGCGCCTTTCCATCCTTCGCAATGACCGTTACATCTCCGTATTCTAGAAGCTGCTGTCTCGTAATAGGTGTTTCTGTATTGTAGTGATAAAATAAAGTATCTGAATTAATGCTATAGTTGATTTCCTTCTTGTCGCTGTAAACAGTAATTTGAGTATCTGTTATTTTAGTTGCAATCCCGTTTACTTGACCTTCATATGCAACCGGGAACAGCTTCTCAGCACGGCTGAACATCGTAGCCAGACTCGCACGATCCACATTCGCTTTAGGAACAAATTTGTCTGCCGTTACACCCTTTACGAGCTCAAGCTTGGAAGCGGCATTCACATAACCCTTATAAATAGAAGTGATTTGCGCTGCATCCGCGAAAGTCGAGGCTGTATTTTGCAAACGTACCGCTTCTTCCTCTTGCTGGATTGCACGAACCATAAGCTTCGTTACCCATTCACGGGTAGCTGGCTTAGTCCCCCAGGCGATTTTAGGATCTTTAGCTGCGAGTCCGAACTCTTCCACCTGATCAAGCAGGCCTTCTTGGAAAGCCAAAGTTACATAAGGTTTAAAATAAGTGCTTACGGAAAAAGAATTAGGAAAACCGATAATTGCATCTTTATCTGCCTTTTTATCCAATCCCGCGAATCGAAGAGCCATAAGCACAGCCTCTTGCTGACTCACATTTTCTTTCGGACGGAATATAGCAGCTCCGCTTGATGTCTTATTTCCTTCAATAATTCCTTGCAATGCAAGCTTAGCTATATGCTTCTCTGCCCAATGACCACTGCTTACATCGGTAAATGGTGTTGTATATCCGGAGGCTGCTGAGGCATAGGAAGCAGGTATGATTACACCGCTTCCTGCAACTAGAGAAAACGCTAGCGCTCCAATCAAAATCTTTTTGCTCGCAAATTGCATTGTCATAAGTAGATATTCCCCCTGATTAGTATGTAATAACTCATGCAGAACGGCTTCGCCAACCTATTGCTAGGATGGAACGAAGCCATTCATATTTTTTGCTTATTGCTTGTTCATTGGATATTCGAGCTCGACATGACCCATGAGCGTTTCAACCTTTTGTCCATCGACAAGCAGATCGATTGATTTTACAGCATCGAATTGAAACAATGTTTTTTGAAGCGTCTGAATGACAAACGTCTCGCCTGGCGCACCAAGCCGCGCTTCATCAGGCAAATGAATATCCAGTGTAACAAGCCCGTCTGATAGTTGTACGGATTTAACCTCAATTCGTTTCCATAAAGATAATTTATTCTCGTCAGCATCTTTTTGCAGTTCAGCAATTGCTGCTTTGACCAGATCAAGATCCGTTTCATAGGTTAGCTTGACTGGATGCTCTACTGTTTCAGTTAGCTCAGCATCGGTTAAATAAATAATAGCATCTAGTTCGTTTATAACGGGAGTTGGCTCAGGAGAAGGCGAAGGTGAAATTGTAGGCGATACCGTGCTGCCTGGTTGATTTCCCTGCTTATCCTGAACTCCGCATCCTGCAAGCGCAGCGGATAATATAATGACAGCAAGCAGCCCGCGTGCTTTGAAAGTTTTCATAACACTGAACACCTGCTTTCTATTTTACATTTAAGTACTCTTTGATGCCTGCAACCAGTTCAGCAGCTATTTTGTTTTGTGCCGCATCATCAAATAACATTTTTGCATCGTTTGCGTTGGATAGGAAGCCTGCTTCGATTAGTACGGCTGGCATCGTCGTTTGTTTGATCACTTTATAAGCTTCTTTCTTGACGCCGCGGTCTTTAAGACCGGTTGCCGCAATTAGATGCTTGTGAATAATACTAGCAAACGCTTTACTGTTATCGCGATAATAGTAGGTTTCAGTTCCTGTTGCGGAGCTGATACCGCTATTGGCATGAATAGACATAAATAAATCAGCTTTTATGCTTTCTGCAAACTTGACGCGATCATCTAAAGTCGGGTAAGTATCCCCCGTTCTAGTTAAATGAACTTTAATTTTGCTTTCTTTGTCAAGCAACGCCTTCATCTTAAGTGCGATACTAAGCGTAAATTCTTTCTCCGGTTTCTTCAAAACACTCGCTGCACCCGGATCTGAGCCGCCATGTCCCGCATCAAGAACAACGTTGTAGACTTTGGATGATGGAGGAGTTACTGGATCTGTAATCGGCGGAGTACCAGGAACGTCTGCAGCAGACATTAAGCTAAACTGAATTTTTCCTGCTTCCTCAGTCATCACATAGCCGGTATTATCGCCAATAAGAATGACTAAGCGAGCGGTAGCTGGCGTGTTCGAAAATAAGGAATAACGATAACCTTGCAAATAAGTGCTGTCTGTTACATTAACCTCAACTTGTCCATTCAAAAACTGTGAAGATAAGTTTGATGAATAGTTAGTATTCGGAAAATCGAACACAATGCGCTTTGGGTTCTCGAGCAGCATTGGCTTGTTGGCCTTAACTGTTCCTTCATAATTAAGGGTCATGCTGCTTCCGCCAGAGTAATAAATGTCTGTTATCTGGCCTGCTGCTTCCACAGGAAGATTCGGGTCTGGATCAATAGGTTCTGTCGGATCTGTTGGTTCTTTGTTCTGCTCGTACATATGTACTTCTTTCTCAACAGCTTTCCATTCAAAATCCAATCCAAACTGCTCACCAATAAAGCGAAGTGGAACTAAAGTGTAGCCTTTAATGATAGAAACTGACGTGTCCATTTTAACCTTTTTGTCATTGACTACTGCCATATTGTCATTCAGCTTTAGCTTTATGACATTATTGGCATGTGTTACTGTCGCTGTTTTGGTCGTGTTATCCCAATCAATCAGGTAGCCTAATCCTTCTGATACCGTCCGCACAGGTACAACGGTTGCATTATTAATGATTTGCGGATTAACATCAGATTTCAATTGCTGACCATTCAAGAAAAGCTTGGGTACGACCTCTGCAGCTTGTCCTACTGCGGAGAACATCGTGAAAAAAATCGACATAAACATTAATACGGATACAAATCTTTTCATTTCCCACCTCGATGACTGAAATTGCCCGCATCGAATGAGTGCATTCGACTTTAACAGACGCAAATATAGACGCAGCTTGTCAGAAAAAGTTGCGTTTAAAGGAAAAAAGAGGACGAATCATCCGGAGTGGCTGATTCGTCCTCTTCATTTCGTTTTAATTACACAAGACGAGCAATATGTTTTTGCTCATAAGCTGTAATTTTGTCTTCATGTTGAAGAGTCAAACCGATATCGTCAAGACCTTGCAGCAAAAATTGACGACGGTGCTCATCAAGATCAAATGCGATCGTTAGACCATATTCATCCGAAAGCTGTTTGTTTTCCAAATCAACAGTAAGCTTGTAGCCGTCATGCTTCGCTGTACGCTTAAATAGCTCTTCCACTTGCTCTTCGCTTAGCTTGATAGGCAAAATACCGTTTTTGAAACAGTTGTTATAGAAAATATCCGCATAAGACGGAGCGATAATAACTTTGTATCCATAATCAAGAATTGCCCAAGGAGCATGCTCACGGGATGAGCCGCAGCCAAAGTTAGCACGGGAAACGAGTACAGATGCGCCCTCGTAACGCGGCTTGTTTGGTTCGAAATCAACGTTCACTTCACCATTTTCGTGAAAACGCCATTCGAAGAAAAGAAATTGACCAAAACCGCTGCGCTCAATACGCTTCAAAAATTGTTTCGGTATAATTGCATCAGTGTCGACATTGACCCGGTCGACCGGGGCTACGATGCCTGTAAGTTGTTTAAACGGTTCCATATCTTATATACCCCTCTCGCGTTCAATTCGTTCTACACTACGGATTTAATTTCCCAATCGCGTACATCTGTGAAATGACCTTTTACTGCTGCTGCAACTGCCATCGCAGGCGATACAAGATGCGTGCGTCCGCCGCGGCCTTGACGCCCCTCGAAGTTACGGTTAGACGTTGATGCACAACGCTCGCCCGGTTTCAATACGTCAGGGTTCATTGCAAGACACATCGAGCAGCCAGCATCACGCCATTCAAAGCCAGCTTCAGTGAAGATTTTGTCCAAACCTTCTTTTTCGGCTTGAATTTTTACGCGGCCTGAACCTGGTACGACGATAGCCGTTACACGATCGCTAACTTTGTAGCCTCTGGCGATTTCAGCTGCTGCACGCAAATCTTCGATACGGCCATTTGTACATGAACCGATGAATACATAATCAATTGGGATTTCGTTCATTGGTGTTCCAGGCTTAAGATCCATATATTCAAGTGCTGCTTCAGCAGCTTTACGCTCGTTCTCCGTTGGAAGATCAGCAGGGAAAGGAACTTTAGCTGTGATGTTGGTACCCATGCCTGGGCTAGTTCCCCAAGTCACTTGCGGGATTAGTGCGTCAACGTCGAAGTGAACGACTGTGTCATACTCTGCACCTTCATCCGTAGTAAGCTGTTTCCAAGCTTCAACTGCTTCTTCGTAGTTAGCTGGCGCATATTGACGGCCGCGAAGATAGTTGAATGTTGTTTCATCTGGAGCGATGAGGCCAGCGCGTGCGCCTGCTTCGATTGACATATTACAAACTGTCATCCGCTCTTCCATAGTCAAGCTTGTGATGGCTTCGCCAGTAAACTCAATAACATAACCTGTTGCGAAATCTGTGCCGTATTGAGCAATAACGCCAAGAATCAAATCCTTTGCTGTTACGCCTGGCTTGCGAGTGCCGTTAAAGCGAACCTCAAGCGTTTTTGCTTTCGATTGCTGCAAGCATTGAGTAGCCATAACGTGCTCAACCTCACTTGTACCAATACCGAACGCCAATGCGCCGAAAGCACCGTGAGTAGATGTGTGGCTGTCTCCACAAACGATTGTTTTACCTGGATGCGTTAGACCAAGCTCAGGACCCATTACGTGAACGACACCTTGGTCAATGCTGTCAAGATCAAACAACGTTACGCCGAAGTCTTTACAGTTTTGAGTAAGCGTGTCAATTTGTTGTTTGGAAATTGGATCTGTAATGTTGAAGCGATCTTTCGTTGGTACGTTGTGATCCATCGTTGCGAAAGTAAGATCAGGACGACGCACTTTGCGGCCTGATAGACGCAAGCCTTCAAACGCTTGCGGAGATGTTACTTCGTGTACAAGCTGCAAATCGATATAAATGACGCTTGGCTTGCCTTCTTCTTGATTAATGACGTGATTATCCCAGATCTTTTCAAACATTGTCTTTTTCGTCATTATGTTAACCCCACCGTTTCATTGAATCTTCTGCTTTTCTTAACTGAAACTACTATAACATTTCTTTCTTCATTGATCCAAGATATAATATCTATAACGTCTATAGGTAATAACTATAATAGTAGATTCCTTACATAATAAACAATTGAAAGGAAAATTTATATGGAATTGAGACAATTAAATTATGTTATTCAAATCGCCTCAGAGAAAAACTTTTCAAGAGCAGCGGAAAAGCTTCATATCGCTCAGCCCTCACTAAGTCAGCAGCTCTCCAAGCTTGAGCAAGAAATCGGCGTACTTCTGTTCCGGCGAACAACAAATTCTGTAGAACTAACGCAAGCTGGACAAGTATTCGTTCATAAATCACAAGCAATTCTTGACGCTGTTGAGCAGTTAAAGCAGGAAATGGACGATATGGCGCAAATGCGGCGCGGACGACTTGTTGTCGGTACATTGCCGCTAACTGGCTCACATATACTCCCGCTTGTTTTGCCAGTATTTGGTGAACAATATCCGCAGATTGAAGTCGTTCTAGTTGAAGAAACAACTGCAAAGCTTGAGCAGCTTACTGCGAGCGGCGGTACCGATTTAAGTCTGCTCTCGCTGCCGCTCATTGACAACTCTCTCGCATGGGAACCATTCTTGGAGGAAGAAATCTGCTTAGCCGTCCCTCCACAGCACCCTCTTTCACTAAGAGAAGGCTCAATCTCGATTTCCGAACTTGATAAAGAGCCGTTTATTGGACTTAAGCGCGGACAAGGCTTTCGGCAAATTACAGTCGAACTGTGTGAGCAATCAGGTTTCACTCCGCAAATCGTATTCGAGAGCAGCAATATGGAAACCATTCAATCCTTAGTGGCAGGCGGAATGGGAATAGCCTTTGTCCCGCAAATGCTTACGCGAGTCAAAGGCTCTGATTTTATGCCTGTTTACCTTCCCTTGTCGTCCAAGCCTACAAGAACGTTAGTCGTGGCGAGCCGCAAAGGCAGATATTTATCCAAAGCTGCTGAAGCATTTATCCGTACACTCAATATGACTATAAGCAGCTATCGGTAATCAAGCTTCATAAATAGAAGGTCTGCGATCTTCAAAAACAGGAATTTTTGTGCGTACAGCATCAACTAAATCCAAATCGATGTCTGCGTATATAATCGTTTCCTCTTCGCCCGCTTCCGCTATCGTCTCTCCCCAAGGATCAAGCACGAGCGAGTGACCAAAGAAATTAGTGTCACCGCTCGAGCCCATCCGGTTGCACGCGATGACGAACATTTGGTTTTCAATTGCACGTGCCGTAAGCAAAGTACGCCAATGATGAAGTCTTGGATGCGGCCATTCTGCTGGAACGAATAGCAATTTGGCTCCATCCAGCGCAAGCTTGCGAGCTAGCTCAGGGAAGCGGATGTCATAACAAATCATCATGCCTGCTTTTGTCCCTTCTATCTCAAGCCTGCCAAGCTTATCTCCTGCAGCCAAATATTTTTCTTCATCCATAAGACGGAATAAATGAATTTTTGAATAATCGGATACAACATGGCCTGAACGATCAAATGCATACATTGTATTCAGCACTTTGTCTTCCTTAAGTTCCGCGATTGAACCTCCAATAATATGAACGCTGTGCTTCTTGCTAAAATCAGATAAAAAAGCACGAGTGCGTTCGCCTTCACGATCTGCAATCGTTTTTATTTCAGTTAAAGCGTAACCTGTGTTCCACATTTCCGGAAACATAATGACATCCGGTTTACTCGTTTGGCTCATCGCTTCTTCAAGCATGCTCGCCAGCTTCGTGAAGTTAGCTTCTGGATTTCCTGCTTCTATATGCATTTGCAGCAATGCAAGCCGCAATGGTTTACTCATATGCCGTTCCTCCTGTTGATCCTTTTTTCACCTAATGATACCCTGTCATGGTTCTGTGTCAAGATGGGAAACGTAACAACGAGGGATTTACTACTTTACGAACATAAAGGAGAATGTCTGTTATGCTTCCAAAACGAATAGCTGCAATGCTTCTTGCTTGCTGCTCGATTTTCCTGTTTGCCAACTTCGCTTCTGCTCATCAAGCACTTAGCGGCGCTCCTAACCCAGAAACAGGGCTTAAGCCAGTTCAAGTATTCGATGTAGCCGCCGGTAAAGTAACAAAGACAATCCCAAATGACGCCAAATATCAAGAGATGGCTTCTTCATGGGTTGGTTCCATCACTGGTCTTGCTCCACAAATGACAAATGATTCAAGCTGCAGCTATGTGTATCGTGTTCCTCTTGAGAAGGCCGTGACCATCAAAGCAAATGACGTTTCCGTTACATCCGATGATCTTTTTCTCTTTTATTGTAAGGAAAAGCCTCCTCTCTTGCTCGTGTTTGATGAGAAGCGCAGACCTTTTTTATTCCTGTTCAAAGCAGATATTAAACCCTTTATTGACAGGGTAGGCATTCCGGCTGCATAACCAGCCGCTTCTCATCTCCCGCTATTCATGCTACATTAAAGCTATTGCCTAAATAGATAGCGATTTTGTCATGTGGAGTGTGAGGTATGGAAACACAAATCGGTCAACACTTTATTCAACCTGCGGAACGGATGAATGTACTTCCGACGCAATTTTTTGCCAAGCTGGTCGCCAAAGCAAATGCTCAAACGGCCAAAGGACGCGATGTCATCAATTTGGGACAAGGCAATCCGGATCAACCGACTCCTCCCCATATTGTTGCGAAGCTACAGGAAGCTGCAGCTAATCCGTTGTACCATAAATATCCACCCTTTAGCGGCTACCCTTTTCTAAAGGAAGCCGTGGCGAAGCGGTACAAAGAGGATTATAACGTAGATATAGATCCCACTACTGAAGTCGCTATCCTCTTCGGAGGAAAAACTGGCCTTGTCGAAATTAGCCAATGCCTGCTTAATCCCGGCGATGTCTGTCTCGTGCCGGACCCTGGTTATCCTGACTATTGGTCTGGGGTGGCGCTTGCAGGTGCCGAGATGTCATTTATGCCGTTAACAGAACAAAACAGCTATTTGCCAGACTATAACGCCATAAGTCCAGAAATAGCCGAGCGCGCAAAGCTAATGTTCATGAATTATCCGAACAATCCAACAGGTGCTGTTGCTAATGCGGAATTTTATGCACAAACGGTGGAATACGCAAAAAAGCACGGTATCGTTGTTGCAAGTGATTTCGCCTATGGCGCAATTGGCTTCGATGATAATCAACCGATCAGCTTCTTGCAGACGCCAGGCGCGAAAGAAGTAGGCGTTGAGTTTTATACCCTATCCAAAACTTATAACATGGCTGGCTGGCGTGTTGGCTTTGCGATCGGAAATGCTCAAATCGTCAAGCTAATCAATTTAATCCAAGATCATTATTATTGCAGCCTATTCGGTGGCATTCAGGAAGCAGCCGCACTTGCACTGACGGGGCCACAGCAATGTGTCGCTGAACTTACAGCAATGTACGAAAGCCGTCGCAATGCCCTGTTTACTGCCCTTGACCGAATTGGTTGGAAAGCCGCTCGGCCAGGAGGATCTTTTTTCTGCTGGCTGCCTGTACCTGAAGGCTATACATCTGAATCTTTTGCGGACCTTCTGCTTTATGAGGCTGATGTTGTTGTCGCTCCAGGCGTAGGGTTTGGTACCCATGGTGAAGGCTTTGTTCGGCTTGGTCTTCTTACAAGTGAAGAACGCCTGCAAGAAGCGATTGAACGGATTGGAAAACTAAATTTATTTTAGAATATATCCGCCATTTACCTTGCTTTACAGCAGCATGGGATCGTGATATGCTTGTAGGAATTGAACATGAAACGTGATGACGGGACAATTAAGCAAGATGGGTCGCGATCAGAGAGTAAATTCCATGGGCTGCAAGAATTTACCGAAGGCCGCTTGCTGAACCTACCTCCGAGCGGCCGGCTATGAACCGGACAGCGCCTTCTGTTATAGGCTTAAGCTGGATAATTCTATTTAAGGATTATCAACAAAGGTGGTACCGCGGAAGCAAAGACTTTCGTCCTTTATGGACGAAAGTCTTTTTTGTTGTCACCAAACAAGCATAGGATGGGATTAATGATGACGGAACGTATTGTCGTAAAGATTGGCAGCAGCTCGCTTACCTCGGAAGAAGGGGGTCTAAACCGCGAGCGTATTCAATATTTCGCATCAGAGCTCGCTTCCTTGCATAAAAAAGGAAATGGCGTGATGCTCGTAACTTCAGGTGCTGTTGCAGCTGGCTTTCGTCAAATCGGTTATGCTGCAAAGCCAAAAATCGTTCATGAAAAACAAGCAGCCGCTGCTGTAGGGCAAGCACTGCTTATGCAAGCCTATCAAGAAGCCTTCAACGGTTATGGCATAGTAGCTGCACAAATTTTGCTTACGCGTGCGGATTTCTCCAATCGCCGCCGCATTCAAAATGCACTTATGACAATCGAAGAGCTTCTGCGGCTTGGCATCATACCGATTATTAACGAAAACGATACGGTGGCAACCGACGAGCTTGTTCCTAAATTCGGTGATAACGACAGCTTATCAGCGCTTGTCGCTGCGATGACGAAAGCTTCACAGCTGATCATCATTACCGATATGGACGGCTTATACACAGAGGACCCTCGTAAAAATCCGCAAGCGGTCAAGATCGAGCGCGTCGATCAAATATCTGAAGATATTATGAAGCTCGCAGGCGGAGCTGGCTCTTCCGTCGGAACAGGCGGCATGCGTTCCAAAATCGAAGCAGCACGCATCGCCATGCGCGGCGGCGTACATGCTTTTATCGGTAAGGTGCAGCAAGAAGGCGATCTGAAGCTAGCTGTGGAAGGCAATGGCCGCGGTACATATTTTGATACGAAGCTGAACAGCCTTCCGATGAAGAAGCAATGGCTTGGCTTTCACTCTATGCCGCTAGGCAAGGTTTTTGTAGATGAAGGCGCTGTTCAAGCCTTGCTGGAAGGCGGCAAAAGCCTCCTCCCTGCCGGCGTAAAAGAAATTCAAGGCGATTTCCATTCCGGAGATGTCGTCGAAGTCATTAATCCACAAGGCCAAACCATTGGCAGAGGCGTTGTCAATTATGCAGCATGGCAAATTCAAGCTGTGGCCGGCCTTACTACTGAAGAAGTTAAACGTAGAGTCGATGTATCCCGTATCGAATTTATTCATCGAGACGAATGGATTACATTAAAATAATAAGGGGGATTCCGCTATGATCAGTGAAGTGAGAACAAAAGCAACTTTAGCTCAAGATGCAACTGCCATTATGAATCGTTTGTCCACAGAACAAAAAAATACGGCTCTATCTCGTATGGCTGATGCATTAATCGCCGAGACTAACGCAATTATTACTGCAAATGAGCTTGACCTGCAGCGAGGTCGCGAGCAAGGCACAAGCCCTTCCATGCTCGATCGCCTTGCTTTAAATAAAGATCGTATAGCATCCATTGCTGAGGGACTTAGACAAATTGTTGAGCTTCCGGACCCTGTTGGTGAGCTGCTTGAGCATTTCGATCGTCCTAACGGACTTAAAGTAAATAAGATCAGAGTTCCAATCGGCGTCATTGGCATGATCTATGAAGCTCGTCCCAATGTTACTGTCGATGCGGCTGGCTTATGTTTAAAAACTGGCAACTGCGTCGTGCTTCGCGGCGGATCAGCTGCTATCGAGTCAAATCGTAAAATCGTAGAGGTATTAAAAAATGCACTTTCAGATACGGCAATGCCAGCTGATGCCATTCAGTTAATAGAGGATTCAGATCGTGCCTCGGTTAACGAAATGCTGAAGCTTAATGGCTTGCTTGATGTTGTCATTCCTCGTGGAGGCGCATCGCTTATTCGAAATGTCGTTGAAAATGCCACTGTACCGGTCATCGAAACAGGAGCTGGTATTTGCCATACCTTCATAGATGCCAGCGCTGACTATACGATGGCTGTCGAGATTGCCTTTAACGCCAAAGTACAACGGCCATCGGTTTGCAACTCCATGGAAACCTTGCTCGTTCACGAAGCTTTTGCAGAGCAGCATTTGGCTGCACTTGCTGATCGTTTTGTTCAAGCAGGCGTTGAGCTCCGCGGCTGCGAAAGAACGGCTTCCCTTCTCACAGGCATTAAACCGGCAACTGATGAGGACTATAGTACAGAATACAATGATTATATTATGAATATCCGCGTCGTTTCAGATCTTGACGCCGCGCTTGCGCATATCCGCCGTTTCAGTACAAAACATTCCGAATGTATTGTGACCGAAAACTCCGAAAACGCTGAGCGATTTATTCAAGATGTTGATGCGGCTGCCGTTTATCATAACGCCTCTACTCGCTTTACCGACGGATTTGAATTCGGGTTTGGAGCTGAAATCGGCATTAGTACACAAAAGCTTCATGCACGCGGTCCAATGGGTTTGCCTGCATTGACGTCTACTAAATATCTGGTTTATGGAACTGGACAAATACGGGGCTAACAGGACGAATTCAGTCCAATATCAATGGAACAACGGAGGAATACTTCATGACACAGCTTACACAAACAGCAATTGCCAGTCAGCAAATTTGCTTCTATGGTGCCGGATCGATGGCGGAAGCCATTGCCCGAGGTCTAATTAACAAAAACCTCATTGCACCTAGTAAGATTTCAATGCTCAATCGACAAAATAAAGATCGGCTCTCTGAGCTAAATGAGCTATACGGTATACAAACCATCGTGCAAGGCTCCTCTAATGAAGCTTATTTAAAAGAGGCAGACATTATTTTTCTAGCCATGAAACCTAAGGATGCTGCTGAAGCGATCGCATCCATTAAGCCGTTCATTTCCTCTAAACAGCTTATTATATCGGTCATTGCCGGGTTATCGATCAAAGCAATCGAGCAGCTGCTTGGTGGGCAGGCTTCCGTCGTACGCGCGATGCCGAACACATCCAGCACAATTGGTCTAGGAGCAACTGGAATTAGTTATTCAGATATTGTGACTACTTCGCAAAAAGCACTTACAGAAGCGATTTTCAGCTCTGTTGGCATTAATGCAATCGTAGACGAGTCACTCCAGCAAGCTGTCACAGGCGTGTCTGGCAGCGGCCCAGCTTATGTCTATTACTTTATGGAGTCGATGATCGATACCGCAATCCAACTAGGATTTTCGGAGACAGCAGCAAAGGAGCTTGTCGTTCAGACGGTTCTTGGCGCAGCGGAAATGGTTCGTCATACCGGCGAAGAGCCAGCAGAGCTGCGCCGCAAGGTCACATCGCCAAATGGGACGACGCAGGCAGCTCTTGAGCTGATGGCCGAAAATCATTTTTCAGAAACAATCAAGAAAGCTATCCATCGCTCAGCAGAACGTGCAGGCGAGCTTGGAGAAGCTATCGAGAGGAGCATTAACGAATGATTGGAGTTTGTATCGCAACGTATCGTTCTTATGATGATCGAGCGGATTTCAATAAAAAGGCGCTTTCGATCGCTGTTGGCTTAACCGTCGGCAGCTGGACTGAGCTTCCTGAAGCGCAAAAGGCGAATATGGAAAAGCATCTTGGAAAAGTATTGTCCGTTACTGTCCATGAGCCCGAAAATGCATTGCCCGGTGAGCGCTATGCCGACATTCGAATTGCTTACCCAGACATCAACTTCAGCCGTGACCTCCCTGCTTTGCTAGTAACTGTATTCGGCAAGCTGTCCATGGACGGCAAAATCAAGCTTATGGATCTCGACGTTTCTGAGGATTTTGCATCTGCTTTTCCAGGTCCTAAGTTTGGATTAAACGGTGTTCGCGATTTGCTTGGCGTACATGATCGCCCGCTGCTAATGAGTATTTTCAAATCCGTTGTCGGTTATGATCTAGCCAATCTTCAAGATCAGTTCTATAAGCAAGCGCTTGGCGGTGTGGACTTAATCAAGGATGATGAAATCCTATTTGAGAATCCACTTACCCCTCTGGAGAAACGTGTCGAAGCTTGTATGGATGCAGCGCGTCGCGCTGAAGCAGAGACCGGCCAAAAGCTGCTTTACGCCGTTAACTTGACAGGGCCTACCTCAGCTCTTGCTGCGAATGCTCGAAAAGCGATTGACGCCGGCGCCAACGCGCTTTTATTTAACGTTCTTGCTTATGGCTATGATGTGCTTCATGAGCTTAGCAGTGACAAATCCATTAATATCCCTATAGCAGCTCACCCTGCAATGGCTGGAGCGATGTACCCATCGCCTCATTATGGCATTAGCGCTTCTCTTCTTCTTGGGAAGTTAATGCGTCTTGCTGGTGCCGATCTTGTGCTCTTCCCTTCACCTTACGGCTCGGTTGTTATGCCAAAGGAAGAGAATTTAGCGGTTAAGGAAGCTTTGCTTGCGCCGCTTCACGGGCTGAAAACGAGCTTCCCTGTACCATCGGCGGGCATTCATCCTGGACTGGTGCCTCTCATTCTAAAAGATTTCGGTACCGACGTGGTTGTAAATGCTGGCGGCGGTATTCATGGTCATGCCATGGGAACTGCAGCTGGCGGACAAGCATTCCGTCAAGCGATTACAGCAACATTAAATGGAGTACCTCTTCGCAATGCCGCTGAGCAACCGGGCAATGAAGCGCTGTTGGCAGCAATTGAAGCATGGGGGATCAAAGAATAATGACTGAAATGAATACAACTAAGAAACGCATCGTGTTTTGTGATTTTGATGGAACGATTACCGTTAATGACAACATTATCGCAATTATTAAACATTTTAATCCAGCAGGCTGGGAAAACATTGCAGAGCGAACGATTGCGCAAGAGATTTCAATTATGGATGGCGTTGGACAAATGTTCCGCCTCCTTCCTGCTTCTATCCAGAAAGAAGTTATCGATTTCAGTATTTCCAATGTACGCATTCGTGAAGGATTCGCTGAATTTCTAAACTATTGCAAAGAGCAGCAGATTGATTTTTACGTAACTAGCGGCGGCATTGATTTTTTTGTTTATCCTATTCTTGAAGCTTTCGACATACCAAAAAATCATATTTATTGCAATGGCAGTGATTTCAGCGGTGAGCAAATTGAGATTTTGTGGCCAAATCCGTGTGATGCTCATTGCACCAACAACTGCGGCATGTGTAAAACAACCATTATGCGTCGTTTCCCTGAAGAGCAATTCGAGCGCATCATTATTGGCGACAGCGTAACCGACTTTGAAGGCGCTAAGCTTGCTGATATCGTCTATTCCCGCTCCCACCTTACGGTGAAATGCAAGGAGCTCGGACTGCCGCATCACGAATACGAAACATTCCACGATATTATCAACACTATGAATGATGAAAGGAAGTCAACAAAATGAGTTTTGAGCAAATTGCTTTAGAAGACAAGCAGCGCGCTTTATCTGAACTTCGCGACGTTAAGGAGCTGTTCGCTTCACGCGGCTGGTTCCCTGGCACCAGCGGCAATTTATCGATCCGTGTAGGCGACTATAACCCCGACGAATTTCAATTCGCTATTACGGCAAGCGGTAAGGACAAAACGATTCATACACCAGAGGATTATTTGTTTGTTGATCAAGATGGCAAGCCATGCGAAACAACACGCTTAAAACCATCCGCTGAAACACTGATCCATTGTGAAATTTACAAATTAACTGGGGCTGGCGCTATTTTCCACGTGCATACCGTATTTAACAGCGTAATCTCAGAGTATTTCTGGGATCGCAAGTCTGTGCCGGTAGATGGCGTTGAGCTGATCAAAGGGTTTAACATTTGGGACGAGGAAGCACACATTGATATTCCAATCGTTTCGAACTTTGCACATATCCCTTCTATCGTACCGGAAATAACGGAGCGTATATTGAAAAACATACCTGGCATCGTGCTGCGCAAGCATGGCATTTACGCTTGGGGAGCAAACGCATTTGAGGCAAAACGCCACCTTGAAGCATTTGAATTTATTTTTGAATATGTATATCGTTTGGAATTGCTGCAGCATGGTAAAGCTTAAGCATTTTCCAGCTCGATCATTTCATTTTTTAGAAGGACTTTCTCCCGCTTCAGCACTTTTTATGTATCAAAGCGCTGATTAGCGGGAGATTTTCCAGCTAGATTATAACCCATCTAAAAACATGACCATCAAAATGATAACTCTTCCTGAATGATATGTAATCTTTGCTCTTCCCTTCCCGATCAACTGTTATTGGATAACTGATCCTGCAGCATACTCCCGCCTTTCTCTCGACGTTTCATTAATCCAAACCATTAACTCATTTTTGCTAATATAAAATTTCTCACCAACTTTTATGTAGGGGAACATAACGCCAGAAAAGGACCCTGCTGTAGTCAGCTGAATTTGCTCTGTATGAATGATTTGTTTAATTTCATTTTCCGATAAATGCAAATAATTTGCTGCCTCTTCTATCGTTAGCAAAGGTTTTTCCATGCTTATCGTGATGTCGGACTGTTCTTTATTAGGCACTTCGTTTTTCTCCAAAAACATACAGCCCACTATAAAAGATACTCCGAGAATAAAGCTTGCTGCTATCATTGATTTACCGTTTGAAATAACCATCTTCCTCCTTCGTTGTAAACACACTCACTCTTTTCCATAATAAAAATAAACTTGTCCCGCCGTCTCTGATATCCGTTCGTTTTTAAAATAAATGCCAGAAGCATCATCTATCCCATAACCCGTTGACAAGTTGGTTTTGGAAAGTGCAGCCAATAAGTTCTTTTCTTCATCCCATTTTGAAAAATGCGCACTAATGACGCAATGATTTATTAATCCAAGACCTTTGAGGAAAAGATGCTCATTCGCTCTGTTGTCGATGGGTGGAATTACACATACATTAGGACTGATTAAGGCGCCAGCCGAAAAACCTGCAACTGGCACGCCTTCTGTGTATAATGCTTTTATTATTGTGCCGAGCTTTGTTTCCACGATATAATCTCGATAAAGCTCAGTATCACCACCGCTTATAATCACTCCTGTAGCTGATTGAAGCTGTTCCAATAAATCGGTTGATGGTGATGCATCCAAGGCGAAATACACAAACTGATCAATATCATGAAAACCTATTTGATCGGTATATTTCGTCATGTATTCTTGCCAACCTTCTTGCTCAATAAATAAGATAACTACTTTGCTTAACCCTTTTGATGCCAGAGCTCCAAATTTTTTTGCTAAGCTTTCATTGAACGGCGCTCCACCGCCAAACAAAAATAAATGTTTATCTGACATAAATATCCTCCTTGTAGTTAAAGCTTCAGCGGGATTTAGTCGAATCACTTTTATCGTAACCTAACTATAAACTATTTTTTAAATGTTTTACCATATTTATCTGCTTATATGAGTAAACTCGGAACAATTTGTTGTCTATAACCATCATGTTAAATTCTTCATTTAACATAAAAAACGGAGTCAACTATATTGACTTTAACGTAACGTAAACGTTCATAATGGCAAGAGGAGGTGGCTCTATTGAAGGTGCATGAAGCTGCAAAACAACTCGGTGTCACGCCGCGTACACTTCGTTTTTATGAAGAAAAAGGTCTAATTCATCCATATAAAGCAATAGAGAATAAATATCGCGACTATTCCATTGAGGACGTCATTCGGCTCCGCTGGATCATATCACTAAGAGAATTGGGCTTATCCGTATCTGCAATACAGAATGCTCTTAACGTGATCAATGAACCGGACGCTTTTATTCGAAGTGTGGATGGCGCTCGTGCATTGCTGTATGAGCAATGGATCACAGCAACAAAAGCGCTGCAAGCGCTAGATGAAACGATTTCAGCATGGCACAGAAAAGGAGCAGCTGAATTGACACAAGCAGAGCTTGCTGCTGAGGAAATTAAACAAAATCGGCTATCGCGAGCCTCTTGGAGCGATCAATGGAATTACGATGAGATAGCGATTCAGCACGGATATAAAGCACCTATCATTACACTTAGCGGTATTCTTTCGGAGGAGCAATACAATATGGCACTGCTGCGAACCGTTGAATGGCTTGATCCGCGGTTCGATGAGCTTGGCTTAGAAATAGGAGCAGGTAGCGGTAATCTCTCCAGCATGCTAGCTGCGGCCGGCACGAAGCTTACCGTTGTCGAGCAATCGACTGAAATGCTCTCGATCATAAGAGAAAGGCTCCCTGCCATTGATGCAAAACAAGGCAATTTGCTCGCACTGCCTCTCGCCCCATCCAGTTATTCTTTTATAGGCTGCAGTTTTGCTATGCATCACTTGAATCGTTCACAACAGCTTCTGGCACTAGAAGAAATGGACCGCGTTTTAATAAATGGGGGACGGCTTGTGATTACGGGGTTAATGGATGTGGACTTGGTTGACGATGATAAAATACATTCTGAAGAGATAGAAACAAAGCTTGCCATACCGCCTAACTGGCATCTTTCCTCTGTATCCGAACATCTGAACTGGTTCAACAAACGTGGATATTCCACTGTCATCAACCGGCTTACCCCATATGTTGGTTTACTCTACGCGATCAAACCTTAGCTATATATAATAATGTGACCCTTTTACATAAAAAAAAGAGCTAAGCCGCATGGCTTAGCCTCTTCCTCCACGAAATTTTTGCGCATGTGCGCGAGCCTCATCTGCATTCGTTACTCGATTGCGGCTCCACTCGATAAGTATCCGATCAATATAACGCAAGCTAAGCTTGCCCGCAAAGACGGCTTCTTTTAGAGCAAAACGAATAATTTCGTCTGTATATCGATCATGATCAAGCCAACCTGAAATTGTCTCGCATTCTATTGGAGATAATAAGCGTCCAAACTCTTGCTCGAATACACTGAATAAGTCCGATGATGGCGCGGCTTGCTGCTTGACTGGCTGACGCTCTGCCTTTCGCGATTCACGCTTCTGCTCCGCAGTTAACGCAGCTGCCTTAAGCAGCCAGCCTGTCCAGTTATAACGCTCTGACTGCATTCCTGTAGAACTGTCAACGTACTCGTCAATTGTAAGAAAATCTTCTTTCATCAGCCGGCCAAGGGATTGTCCAACTTCTCTAACACTCAGGCCCATCCGCTCAGCCAATTGCTCTGGCGTCGGGAAATCATTCATGTCCGCTTCCATATAAACCATGATTTGCAGGAGCAGCATCGCTTCTGTATCCGACAATTCCAGCTGGCGGTATGTTCGCAGCAGCATCGCCGATACATAAACGCCGCCTTCCTGCAACGCAGCAGCCATACCATGCGAGTAAGCTTTCCATATCTCGTTGTTCACTGCCAGCTGCCTCCTATACGACTACGCCTGTGCAGACGTATCCTTTTGCTTAACTAAGTTATACGTGTCTCTTGCAATGAGGAGCTCCTCATTCGTAGGAACAACTAAAACTTTAATGCGTGAGCTGTCCGTCGTAATCTCACGAATATCTTTGCGACGCTCTGAGTTGCGCTCTTCATCTAGCTCAATACCCAAGAATGAAATGCCTTCGCATATCGCTTTGCGTAGAGCGACAGAATTTTCTCCTACTCCAGCAGTGAACACAATCGTATCTACACCGTTCATCGCCGCGGCATATGCGCCAATATATTTTCTAACTCGGTAAGCATACATGTCAAAAGCAAGCTTTGCGTTTTTGTCGCCTTCAAGCATCGCCTCTGTTACCTCGCGCATATCGCTGCTAATACCGGAAATAGCAAGCATACCGCTATGTTTGTTCAGCATAGAATTTACTTCATTTAAAGTCAATTCCTCTTTATTCATTACAAATGGCACGATCGCTGGATCAATATCTCCGCTCCGGGTACCCATCATAAGACCTTCAAGTGGAGTCATTCCCATACTTGTATCAAAGGACTTGCCGTTCAAAATGGCTGTACAGCTTGCGCCGTTTCCGATGTGGCAAGTAATCATTTTGATTGATTCCAATGGTTTTTGCAAATACTCTGCTGCATGTGCGCTCACATAGGAATGAGACGTGCCATGAAAACCATATCTGCGAACCTTGTGACGACGGTAAAGCACAGTAGGAATTGGATATAAATACGATGTGTTCGGCATGCTTTGATGGAATGCCGTATCGAATACTACCGCTTGAGGTACATCAGGCAAATTTGTTTCTACCGCCAAAATACCCATCATATGCGCTGGGTTATGAAGCGGCGCCAAATCAAACAATCGACGAATCTCGAGCTTAACCTCTTGCGTTACAAGCACTGAACTGCTAAATGCTTCGCCGCCATGAACGATACGATGGCCAACAGCTTCGATTTCGTTCAGATTAGCGATCGCTCCGAACTCCGGGTTGGTAAGCATATTGATAACCTGCTTAACAGCAGCAACATGATCCAATATTTCACTAACTTTACGAACCTCGGGCTTGTCAACTGGTTCATGAGTAACAATCGAAGAATCCATTCCGATACGTTCCACACGTCCGCTTGCCAGAACTGATTCGTCACGCATGTTGTATAGCTGATATTTTAAAGAGGAGCTTCCTGCATTAATTACGAGTACTTTCATTTAAATCCGATCCCCATCCGTATCATATTTGAAGAAGCCGATTCCTGATTTGGCTCCGAGATGTCCAGCGCGCACCATTTTTTTCAGCACGATCGAAGGACGATATTTCAGCTCGCCATACTCGCGGAACATTCTCTCAAGAGCTGCCAACACGGAATCGAGACCGAAACGGTCACACATCTCGAAAGGTCCATGCTGGAAGGAATAACCGATACGCATTGCGCTGTCAATATCCTCAGCCGACGCGACCCCTTCCTCGAGTACATGCAAGGCTTCGTTAATAAATAAGCAAATGAGTCGTGTAGTTACGAAACCAGGAGATTCAAATACCATAACTCCTTTTTTGTTAATAACCTCTTCCACAAAATGTTTCGTACGTATAAATGTTTCCTCTGACGTCTTCAGACCACGAACAATTTCCACGAGATCAATCTTGGATACTGGATAAATAAAATGCATGCCAATTACGCGGCTCGGCTGCTTCGTAAAGCTTGCTAGCTCAGTTAAGCTTAGAGTAGATGTATTGCTCGCTAAAATAACATTTGGACCGCAAATTTGATCAATTTGTTCAAATACAGCTTTTTTCAATTCCAAATCTTCAGTTATCGTTTCAATAACAAGCTCACAATCCGCTAACTTCTCGTAGCTTGTTGTCGCCTCTATTCTATTCATAATCAGCTTCTTCTCGGAATTCGTGAGCGCCCACTTCTCGATTTGTTTATCCAAGCTTACTTCAATCATTTGTTTACCATAATCTAGGCGATCGTCCGAACGCTCGATAATGATAACATCCAATCCTTTGGAGGCCAGCATTTCCGCGATCCCTTGACCCATCGTGCCTACTCCTACAACTCCAACTGTTTTGATATGCAATGTATTAGCTCCTTTAGTGTGGGGAGAATTCTTCTTAAAACATAATAGAAGTTTTCTCTGCAAAGATAGTTCAATCTTATTATAACGAATTTCATCAAAAAAAGAAGGCGGACGACAACTCCGCCTTCAAATTGTAATATTGTAAACGCTTCATGCTGCTGTATTGGAAGAAAAGAGCTTTCTAAACTCATCTCCGCTCAATGTTTCCTCACGCAGAAGCGTCTGAAGAGACTTGATAAACACTTCTCTATTCGACTCAAGCAGACCTTTTGTTTGCAGCATCAGCTCATCCAAAATGGTTCGATTGATGCTTGCCCATCCATCTTTTGTCATCATCGAAGAATCAATAATGCCAAGATCAGTCAATCCCGATTCCACTAATGTTTTGACTATATTCATCGATTGTTCGAAGTCACCTCTTGATCCAGTGCTCCGATCACCATAAAACATTTCCTCAGCAGCGGCTCCGCCTAATGCAATCATAATTTGACCGTTAAGGAACTGTTTTGTGTACAAATATTGATCCTGCTGCGGATTGTGACGAACATAACCTAACGCTTGACCGCGCGGAGACAAAGCAACCTGTGACACGCTGCCTGGACGCATTAGTTCTGCCATAATTGCATGTCCGAGCTCATGAAGTGCAATCCGTTCACGCTCTTCTTTTGATGCCTCACGATCCGTTTTTTCACCCATCAAAACCTTATCAATAGCCATCGATAAATGCTGTTCAGCGATGGTTTCACTGCTCTCACGCATCGCATAAATCGCCGCTTCATTCATGACGCTCTCTAGCTGTGCACCTGAGAAACCAAAGGATTCACTCGCAATCCGTTCTAAATTCACGCCTGGGCGGATAGGTTTATTTTTCGCATGGATGTTCAAAATATGCAATCTGCCCTTTTTATCAGGAAGCTCAACACCGATGTGCCTGTCAAATCGACCTGGACGGAGCAATGCGCTATCGAGCATTTCCTTACGGTTAGTAGCCGCAATTAACAAAATACGTGGAGATTCATTTGCATAAATACCATCCATCTCGGTTAATAGCTGATTCAAGGTTTGATCATACTCGCGCTGCTGACCGCCATCTCGTTTGCCGCCAATGACTTCAATCTCATCAATAAATATAACAGCGCTGCTTTTTTTCGCTTTATTGGCTTTTGTACGCGCCTCTTTGAATAGGTCGCGAATACGTCCTGCGCCTACACCGACATACATTTCTACAAACTCACTGCCGGATGCAGCCAAATAAATCGAATCAGTATATTGAGCAGCTGCCTTAGCAAGCAGCGTCTTTCCTGTTCCTGGAGGGCCAGACAGCAAGATGCCTTTTAATGGCCGAATACCAAGCTTAGCAATTTGTTCTTGATGAACGAGAAAATCAAGCGCCTCTACAAGCTCCTGCTTGGCACGCTCCTGACCTCCGATTTCCTCAAAGGTGAGTGGTGTCATTTTCTCCTCAGAACGCCGCTTCTGGCTAGACAACGCGGTCAGCTTGCCTCTACCTCGTGCTGCATAAACTACGGCAAAGCCTAACACACCCAGCAATACGATGGGAACAACATTTTGTCCAATATATATAAAAAAAGCAATAAGAACAGGAAGTGAGCCTATCGCAATTTCTTTACCATATTTCATCATATTACCATGCCTCCAATTGGTTTGGCGTGCGTGGCAGGACGATATATTTCACCGCTTCATTATTTTTAATCGTAATATACACATTCGTATCATCCATTTCAGTCGTCACGGTGACATCTTTCATGGATTTTGCTGCTTCTTTCATCGCATCTGGAATATGAGAGTAGGTTTTGCGCTCCATCGCCTCTGCAACTTCAAACATGGAAGCATACCACAGATCTTCAAGCTGCTTATTCGATTTTTCTTCTATATTAAGCTCAAGCTTACGGTCGCCAACTACATCTTTTCCGTTAGCCGCAATACTTTCATAGATGTCCCGGAGATTCGCATCCGGCGTTAATTCAAGAGAAATAGCTACTTTATTGCGATCCATAACTGGTTTTTCTGAAGAAACAATACCTTTAATGCCTTTTGTAACTTTCTCTAATGGAGCTGCTACAGCCACTTGATTATATACAGCCCAGCCTCCGAACAAAACGGAAGCGGAAATTGCAGCAGTAATCACGATTGGTATTACACGTGGTCTCATCATTATGAAAATCCCTCCTGCAATAAATTTATGAACACTCCGTATATCAACACCGCTATACGAAAGTATATCATGAAATTATGCAAGAATCGTCCATCAATAAAAGGAAACGGAGCCTTATGGCCCCGTTTTTGCTGGTAACGTATAAGAATCAATAAATGCACCATCATCAAAACGGTAGAAATCATATCGGTAATGATCAGGCTTTTCACCGTCATTATAATAGATCTCCCACACCGTTTTGTCATCAAGCAGACCCGGCTGAATTCTCTTTATTTCTGCCAATGGCCTCTTGCTGATGAAATCATCTTTGAGTGACTTCTCAGAAATGCCTTCCGTCGCTCTCATGATAACTGGTTGTTGCTTCTCAGTCAGCCATACGTATACATGTTCATCCTGTTGATTAATACCTTCAACGACCCAACTGTTTTTTTGCCATATATGATGATGTACCTTTTCTATCTCGATAAGATCAGCTGCTTTAGTCGCTTGTTCCTTCGCCGCATTAATTGCTGTCCACTCAGGGGACTGAACTTCACGGAAATAGATAAAGGAAACGGTTAGAAGCAGCAAGAGGAATGCTGTAATTAACAACAACCATCGCTTAAGTGTCATAAACGGCTTTCGTTTCCTTGCTGTTGCTCGCATTAAGCTTGCAGCAAGCGATCAAAGCTCGCTTGTGCCTCGTAACGAATTTTCTCCTCATCAAGCCAAGTGCATTCGCCGTTTTTCAATACTTGTCTTCCATCAATCCATACATGCCGCACATCGCGGCCTGAACCTGAGTAGACCAAATGTGATACGATATCCGTCTGAGGGTAGAAATGCGGCTGTTCAATATCAATAGCGATGAAATCTGCCTTCATGCCTACTTTTAGACTACCAAGGCTCTTCTCTTGCCAAATGGATTTTGCCCCATTCACTGTACCAAGCTTCAATGCTTCCAAAGCAGGGATAGCAGTAGGATCTCCAGATACACCTTTATGAAGCAAAGCCGCGAATCGAATTTCCTCAAATAAATCAAGATTGTTGTTGCTTGCCACACTATCTGTTCCAAGCGATACCTTAACACCTGCGCGAATCAAATCAGGAACACGTGCAATGCCGCTAGCAAGCTTAAGATTGCTTACAGGATTATGTGAAACCGCAACTCCTTTAGCAGCAAGCAGCTCGATCTCAGCATCATTCAGATGTACGGCATGCGCAACAAGTGCAGGACGTGAGAAAAAGCCTAATCGATCCAAATGTTCGACCGGACGAAGTCCATAATCACGCACGTTTTGCTCAACTTCCGCTATCGTTTCCGACATATGCGTGTGCAAAGGCAAATCAAAGTCATGAGCTGCTTGTACAAAACGTTCAATATATGCTGGTGGACATGTATAAGGCGCGTGTGGAGAAATCATCGTGGTTATGCGTCCATCGGCTTTCCCGTTCCAATCACGGGCAAAAGCAATTGCCTCAGCAAGCTTAGCTTCCTGTACATCTGGTGGACATAGTCCGATAACGCCTCTTGTCAAAACACCGCGGATACCGCTTTGCTCAACCATTTGAGCAACTTGATCCATGCGATCATACATATCAACAAAAGCTGTTGTACCTGATTTCAGCATTTCTACGATCGCTAGAGAACTTCCTGCACGTGTATCTTGATCAACATATTTGCCTTCCATTGGCCACATTTTCTGTTCCAGCCAAACCTGCAAATTCTGATCATCGGAATATCCGCGAAGCAAGCTCATCGCCGCATGTCCGTGAGTATTAATAAGTCCTGGCATAAAAGCCAGCTTGCTGCCGTCTATTTTTTGCACCGTTTCAGAAAGCTGTTCAGGAACAGCCGTACCTATATAACTAATCCGATCATCGGATACAACCATATGTCCTCTAAATGATGGATTTTCGTCATCCATCGTTATAAACAAACCATTTTCAATCCAAATCTGACTCATCCTGCGTCTCTCCCTCTTTGGCTAAATAATAGGCTAAGCTAAGCAATTCCCTTGTGAAATCAGCATTATGTATTCGCATTTCATCCGGTACTCGTAGAATAGCAGGGGCAAAATTCAATATTCCTTCTATGCCTGCTTCGACAAATTGATTAGCTACATTTTGTGCTTCAAATGCTGGAACGGTAATGATGCCGATCCGAATATTTTGCTCTGCAACCGTTGCAGCAAGCTCGCTCATCGGCATTACAATCAAATTATTAATGCTCGTTCCAATTTTGCTCGGATGTACATCGAACACGGCGGTAATCTGCATATTATCCTTGGAGTATTTATTGTAATTGCATAAGGCATGACCTAGATTGCCGGCTCCAACCAACGCAACCTTTATCGTCTGATCAACCTTCAAAATTTGACGTATCTTCTCAATTAAATATACAACATCGTAGCCTACGCCCTTCCGTCCAAACTCTCCGAAATAAGCGAGATCTTTACGAATTTGAGCAGGATTTAAATCAAGCTTTGTGCCTAAATCCTGCGAAGAAATGGTCTGAATCTCACGATTAAGCATTTCATTTAGTACTTGCAAATAAACGGGAAGCCTTCTGACGACAGCCTCCGATATTTTCGTTTGCTTCATCGTTTTTCCTCCTCTTCGCTAGACACAGCTTGATTTTCCTGCGGCAATGCTGCATTTTCATCCGTTAACCATTCTCTCATTCGCACGACCATTTGATCCATATGCATCGTTTCGATTTTTGGTCCTGGCAGTGAATATAAGAAGTGTTTACCGTAGTAAGTGTCGATTATTCTAGTATCATATATGATTACGATCCCTTTGTCTTGTGAAGTCCTTACTAGACGCCCAAAGCCTTGTTTAAAGCGAATGACGGCTTGGGGAATCGACAATTTCATAAAAGGATTTTGTTTCTGCCGCTGCAGCATCTCAGCTTTTGCTTCCACTAAGGGATGGTTAGGCGGTTGGAATGGCAAACGAACGATGGCAAGGCAAATCAGAGCTTCTCCGGGTATATCTACACCTTCCCAGAAGCTGCTCGTGCCAAGTAAAACGGACTCTGGCGTTTGACGGAAACGTCTTGTAAGCTTCGTGCGATTGCCGCTGTCTATTCCTTGTCCTAGTACTTGAATTCCTGCAACGCTTAAAAGCTCTTTAAGCGGCTCGTAGACCTGCCTCAGCATGCGATAGGACGTGAACAGCACTAGCATTCTGCCCTTCGTTTCCTTTGCAGCATCAGAAAGCGATTTTACAAGCATATCCAAATAGGTGTCATCTACAGCTGCTCCCTTGAGTACTGGGAAGTTGCGTGGAATGACAACTAATGCCTGCTCCCGGTAATTAAACGGAGAAGGCAATTGAACGGTTTTAAGCCTGCCCTGCTGTTCATATCCAGTTAACCCAAGCTGCTCCTCCGCGTATTGAAAAGATTTTTGCACAGATAACGTTGCAGAGGTTAATACGATACTTTCTTTGACATCAAAAAAATATTTTTGCAGCTGAGCGCTTACATCTACTGGCACACCGTATAGCTGCACAGATCTGTAGCGGTATACGCTGCTTGCTTCAATCCAAAACACAGAGTCCACAAGCTCTAAGGTGATAAACGTTCTAAGCTCATCCTTAAGTCGAGACAAATCACGTACCGCGCCATTTAAATCCGTTATTATCGCTTGAACACCGGAATCGTCAACACGGTCTTTAATATCGGTAACCATTTTATCGACGGTTCGAATGACTCGGTTAAGTTCAGTGTGGATATTTCCTTCAACCGTAACACCGTCCTCCCAGCCTGCTGGAAGCTCGTTTTTCTTAAGGCGGCATACCGACTGACCATTCTCAGTTGGTCCATCCGATGAAGTTGAAGTAAAGCTATAAAACATTTCAAACAGCTTATCCCAGTGCTCCTTAATTTCTTGGAAAATAGGAATAACGGTATCAATCGTCTCTAACCAGGAAGCTTGATGTGCGTCATCCTCATACATAAGCTTCTGGCGAAGCCCAGGCAATAATCCAGAGCGCGCATCTTTATAAAGCCGAAGAACAGCCTGCGTCAAAGAGAAGTAGTTAATTTGCATACCTAGATGCTTGCCTGCAACCTCTTCCACATGATGTGCTTCATCAATAATGAGATGAGTATAGGAAGGCAATAAACGATGATCTGCTTGAACATCCGTAAATAACATTGAATGATTCGTTATCGTAACATCAGCAATGTTTGCTTCATGCTTCGCGCGATGATAAAAACATCTTTTGAACCAAGGACAAGCTCGATTTAGGCATGAATCCGTATCGCTCGCTACCGTAGACCAAAACTCAGCACCCTTGTTGCCGAAGTTAAGCTCTTCCTGATCGCCAGTTTCCGTTTCTCCAAGCCATACGACCATTTGAGCAGCTGTAACCGTATCCTCAATCGGCGATACAAGATCTTTTGTGTTGATTTTACCTTCAAATTTGCGCAAGCATAAATAATTCCCTCTGCCTTTAAAGATCGAAGCTCTAAACTCAAATGGCAGTATTTCCTCAAGCAATGGCAAATCGCGTTGACGAAGCTGCTCCTGCAAATTGATTGTATGCGTACTAACGACAACTTTTTTGCCGTTCTGAATGCCATAATAAAGCGCAGGAATTAAATAACCAAGCGACTTCCCTGTTCCTGTCCCTGCTTCTATAAGTAAATGCTGATTCTGATTTAGAGCGCTGTGCACCTCTTGAAACATGGCTACCTGCGCTTCTCTTTCCTCATAATTCTCAAATTTCTGTTCGAAGCGTTGTCTTACATCAGCTAAATAATTGTCAAATGAAACATCTGTTAATGGCAGCACACTTGTGCCGCCTGAACGCGGAGGCTGTTCATCGCTCCATTCGCGAACCTTCAATGCAAATTGATTAAAATAGTCATATTCATTCGATTCGAATACAGTACTATATTCCATCTGCTGCCCAGTATGCTTAATAAACCAGCTCAAATCGCTGCCGTCATCTACAAGCGTGGAAAGCCGCTGCAAAGTAAGCAGCGGCAATTTGCGAAGCTTTTTTACCGTTTCAATTAGCAATAGCGCAGTTGCATTTGCATCGCTGTCCGCGCGGTGATGTTGATCATGTGGTATTCCAAAGAGCTCAGAAACAGCTCCAAGCTGATACGTATTAATTGTAGGATATAAAATTCGTAATAATTCAATGGTATCCAGCCTGCGTCCTGCAAAAGGACGCCGACCGCATCGTGCTAATGCTTGGTTTAAAAAACCGGCGTCAAAGCCAACGTTATGAGCGACCAAAACGGCATCATCCAATAACGGAACCAGCCCTGCAATAACCTCTTTGAGAGTTGGGGCATCCGCAACGACCGTTTCATCTATGCCTGTTAATTGTGTAATGAAGGCCGGTATCGGGATATTAGGTCGAACAAAGGAGCTATACGTATCGATAATTTCAAGCTCCTCTGAAACGATGACTAGCCCAACCTGCAAAATATCATCATCCGAGCTGTGTCCCGTCGTTTCTAAATCCAATACTGCAAATTTCATTTATTCCCCGATCCTCTCACAAACAGCACAGCTCCGTGCTTCCGAAATATAACGATAAGTGCTTGGGTGTTTCTTGACATGATTTCAAATTGTTTAACGGATCCTTGAAGCTGGGACAGACCTCATAAGCTTTCATAAATAATTGCTCTGCTTGTGCCAAATTCATTTGCACCGCTTGAATGCATCCTAGCGCATTATAGCCCATTGCAAGCCATTTGGGGAAGTCCGTCAATACAATCAGCAATTGAAAATGCCGCTGAGCTTCACTCCAGTTCTGGAGGTGCATCTGAGTCATGCCCAAAAACAGTCTAGCCAAATTACATTCCGGCGATTGTAGAATAGCCGCTTGAAATTGCACTGCTGCTTGCGAAAACATAAATAGCTTGTAGTAGCCCTGCCCTTTGGAGATGACCGCAGCAAGCTCGTCCGAGATTTCAAAATCTGAAGTTGGACTGCTGACTGCGATACTTACAGGTACACTTGATTGAACCGCCCCTTCTGGGGCTTGTTCCTGAACTTGCGATACTGCTGCTTGATCGCCTTGCTGCTCCTTGAACTCAGAAAACTTCTCTTCAAATTCAAGCCATTGTTCAATAAATGTGTCACTTACTTTTTTGAGCTCAAGCATTTGCTGTTCGAACTGCTGCTTTTCACTTGCACCTGCACCATCGTACTGTTCAATAATTTGATCAAGCATTTCGTTCATGGATGAAAACATATGCTGGAACATACCGCATCCCGCCTTCGCCAAAGAATTAAGGAGTGTTATGTTCATTTTTTGTCTCAACGCCGCTTTTCATACAGCATCCCATTCGTTACATAATACAGGGACTAACGTAGTGAAAGATCAAATTACAGGATTGTCGCGTGCAGCTCTTCGTTTAAAATGGTCAAGGGACGATTGTTCGCATCCAAAATCGTTACAATCGGTTTGTGTGCTTTAGCATCAGCGTCAGTCATCATCGCATAAGAAATGATAATCACTTGGTCGCCTGGCTGAACTTGTCTAGCGGCTGCGCCATTCAAGCAAATTACGCCAGATCCGCGTTCACCTGTTATGACATAAGTCTCAAAGCGAGCACCATTATTATTGTTAACGATTTGAACCTTTTCATTTTCCCATATGTTAGCTGCATCCATCAAATCTTCATCTATTGTAATGCTACCGACATAATTCAGGTTCGCTTCCGTTACTGTTGCCCGGTGCAACTTGGATTTCATCATCGTTCTGAACATGCTGGTTCACCTCCGCTATCTGTAATATCCGATTATCTATAAGCCTTGTTGCGCCAAACTTTACAGCTAATGCCAAAATTAACGGTTGCTGAATCGTATTTAATAAAACTTTTGCATCTAGCACCTGCAGGGATGGATAGTGAAGCAGCTCCACATAATCAATTACAGCTTCACTCGCTTTCACCAATTGCAGCTTCACTTTAGCCTCCAGCCGCTCAGCGGTCATATCAGGCTCATTCATCCAGTCAGAAGCCTGCTGCAGCGTTTTGGACAAAACGACTGCCTGCTCACGCTGCTCCGCATTAAGAAATACGTTTCTTGAGCTTAAAGCAAGACCATCCGGTTCTCGAACGATTGGACTTGGCACTATTTCCACTGGAAAATTAAGATCTCCAACCATTTGCTGAATGACAGCAACCTGCTGAGCATCCTTCATGCCAAAATAAGCACGATCAGGAGCAACCAAATGAAACAGCTTGCTAACTACCGTTCCCACTCCGTCAAAATGTCCAGGTCTGGAAGCGCCGCATAAACGATCCGTTACCTGATTGACAATGACCATTGTCAGCGGCTTATTCGGATACATTTCTTGAACGGAAGGAATAAACACGATGTCGATCCCGCATTCTTCTGCAAGCGCAAAATCACGCTTCTCATCTCGTGGATACCGATCCAAATCTTCATTAGGTCCAAATTGCAGTGGATTAACAAATATGCTAAGCACAGCGGTATCATTTTCGGCATGTGCTTGGCGCATTAAGGAAGCATGACCTTCATGCAAATAACCCATAGTTGGCACAAAACCAATGCTTTTATTTCCCTTGCGCACAGCAGTTAACTGCTGCTTTAGTTCAGCTTTCGTGCGGCAAATGATCATTTCAATTTGACCTCCTTATTCGCGAGGTCCTTATTTTCAGTTATGTTAAGATTGCTGCTCTCAGAGGAGCCACCATACAAAGAAGGAATATGGGCAGGTTGTGCATTAAATACATGCTCTTCTTCAGGAAACTGGCCTGTTTTCACATCGTCTACATAAGATTGGATCGCATTTCTAATGGTTGTTCCAATATCTGCATAGGTTTTTACGAATTTTTTCTCAAAATAAGGAGATGAGTATTGCAAAATATCATGATATACAAGCACTTGGCCATCGCAGCCGCGACCTGCGCCAATTCCGATAATCGGAATGGAAAGCATTTCGCTGATCATTGTAGCGATTGGTTCAGTTACTAGTTCAAGAACGATACTGAAAGCACCTGCTTCTTCCAGCGCCTTCGCATCTTTCACTAGCTGCTCCACTTCGGCATCTAATTTACCTTGCACTTTGTACCCGCCAAGCTGATGAACCGATTGTGGCGTCAGGCCGATATGCCCCATAACAGGTATGCCTGCTTTGACAAGCGCGGATACATCAGATGCAATTTCAACGCCACCCTCCAGCTTTACAGCCTGAGCACCGCCTTCTTGCATAATTTTCGCAGCATTGCGCAGTGTTGCTTCACGTCCAATGCCATAAGTCATGAAGGGCATATCAGCAACGATAAACGTTTGCTGGGCACCCCTAGCAACTGCTCTTGTATGATAAACAATGTCATCAATGGTTACCGGGATGGTAGTCTCATATCCAAGTACAACGTTCCCGAGTGAATCTCCAACCAAAATGACATCAATTCCAGCTTCTTCAGCAAGCTTGGCTGAAGGATAATCGTAAGCTGTCAAAACGGAAATCGCATTGCGGTCCTGCTTCATCTTCTTAATTTTTGTAATCGTCAGTCGTTTCCTCATCAGCTTTCATCCTCCCGTTCAATGATAGGATAAACACAAAAAAACCTTTTAGCCGCTGCCAAAAAGGTCCCCAAACTGAAAAGGAAACGTTTGCTTGTTGTGCTTCCTTCTGTCTCGGTCCCTACGGCTCAGAGCAGAGTGTGCATTCCCAACCATTTACATCGTATTTTTTATCATCAGTGCAGCTTCCTTAGAATACCGCCTGATGACTTTAGTTTACCAAACTTTCTTCATTACGTAAACGACTTGTAATGCGTTATAGAGGTTCGCCCATCTCTGCAGAGAAAACAGGCTTAATGGAGCCGTCCTCCAGTTGAATGCGAATAGCTCCGCTCTCTTCTAGTCCAATCGGAACTCCAACCAATTCGCCTTGTGGGGTTGTAAGGCGCACCGTTTTGCCCAAAGATACGGACAAAGCTTCCCATAACGTTACAATCGGGCTAAAGCCTTGCTCCTGATAGAGGAAATACAACTGCTCCCATTCCTTCAGAAAATCAGCAATAACTTCTTCTCTTGACCATTTTTGCTGACCGCTGATGCGAAGTGATGTTGCTTTCTCCAGCAATTCCACTGGGTAATCAGCTTCTTCTAGATTTACGCTAATACCTATCCCTGCAATAACATATCGAAGTCTTTCGTCTTCTGCTGCTGATTCAAGCAAAATACCGCTAATTTTTTTACCTTCAATTAGCAAATCATTGGGCCATTTAATTCCAATTGGCAGCCCAGTTAAACGCTTCAGGCTGCGGCATAACGCTACCGCTGTCAATAAGGTAAGCTGCGGTGCAAAATGAATCGGTACGGAAGGACGCAGCACCATGCTCATCCAAATGCCTTTGCCGCGCGGCGAGATCCATCCTCGTCCCATTCGGCCGCGGCCTTTAACCTGCTGCTCAGCAACGAATAAGGTACCCTCCAAGGCGCCTTCTTCTGCTGCAGCACGAGCAAGATTTTGAGTGGATTCCACCGTTTCAAAATATTGAATATGCTGTCCAAATATGTTGCCTTGCAGCTGATTTTCAAGTTTCTCTACAGACAGCATGTCCGGTATGCTTAGAAGTCGATAACCAAGACGTCTTGAAGCTTCAAATTGATAACCAGCCGCTTCAAGCTTGCGAATATGCTTCCATATCGCTGTTCTGCTGACGCCGAGCTCTTGGCTAATGTTTTCTCCGGACACATATTCACCTGGTTTGTCTACAAACAATTGAAGCAAGAGCTCCTGATTCATCTGCGCGTGCCTCCTAAAATAATGCAAAACAATCTGCTGTGAATGTTATTGTTCATCGCTCGAGCGACGCTTGCTCAAGCAAAACATTTCGTTCATTCTCAATCTCACCGAGTGCTGTTAGCAATAGTAATTTGCTTAATGTTTCACTAACCCATGGTCCAGCATCTCGTTGCAAATGATTTGTTAGATCCTTGCCGGTCACTTTAAGCTGCTTAAGTGATGAAACGGTCAATAAATCAATCCAGTTCTCCAAACGTCTTAGAAACGCAGCAGTGAAGGCTAGCTCTTGCTTCTCTAGCGTTCGCATAACATGAATCCATTCGCCGCAAATCCCTTTTCCATAACGAATGACAAGGCTTAACCAGCTCGAGTGAAGCTCACGCTCATTAGTTTGCGTCGAGACAACTAGCATTTCTTTATGTATCGCTACAATTGTACTTATGGTCTTACTGCGCGTATTTGAAAATTTCAACACTTGCAGCGCCTGCTGCGCTGCCTCAACAGATAAATGCAACCCTATTGACAGTGCCGCCCAGCGAGAATCAACAGCTGTCAGCTCATGCAAGCGAGAATAAATCGTTTGTGCTTGGTCTCCGTGTCCCATCTCTTTCAGCGATAACAATGTTTCTTCATGGAAGGACTCCTTCAAATGAAACAAAAGTCCGCTTGCGGCAACAAAATGCAGCGCTCTTTGCGGAGCAGTTCCAGCTACCATTTTATCTAGCTCGACTTGCACACGCTCCATCGCAATATAATTTAACAGCTCGCGATAACGAATGACTGCTTTCCATGTTCGCAGCGAAGGAGTGAGCCTGTAGACGCCAATAAATCTGACCGCTCTTAACATACGAAGCGCATCCTCTTGAAAACGTGCGTTCGGATCGCCGACTGAGCGAAGCCTCTTGGACTGCAAATCATAAATTCCGCCATATGGATCATAAAGCGTACCATCGCTATAAAGCGCCATCGCGTTCATCGTAAAATCACGGCGCAGCAAATCACCGTCAAGTTCGGTAATATAAAGGACACTTTCTGGCTTGCGATGATCCTCATATGCAGATTCTTGCCTAAACGTCGTCACTTCATATGTGATGTTGTCTTGTATAACCGTTATCGTGCCATGCTGCAAGCCCGTTGGTATGCATCGCTCAAACAGCTCAAGCACCTGCTCTGGACGAGCAGATGTAGCGATATCAACGTCTTTGATTGGTATATCTAAATACGTATCACGAACTGCGCCTCCCACAAAAACGGCTTCGAAATGATGCTCTCGAAGCCGCTCAATGATAGGCAATGCAGCTATGATCGGTGTTGATAATGAAAGCTGCATGTCATACACCTCTTCTTGCAGGGGAAATGATTAGCTATCTCTGCAAACAGCGATTGGCAAATCTGCCTCTATGCCGAGTACCCGATAATAGATCTGCTCATATTGTGTTGTAATTACGTCATTACAAAACTCGTTTCTTGCTCTAAACATACAAGCCTGCTTAAACTGCTCATGCAGCTTCTCAGTCGTAAGCAGTCTTTCCGTATTTTTAGCCATATCTTCGACATCGCCGATCTCTGACAAAAATCCAGTTTCTCCATGGGTAACAAGCTCCGGAATACCACCAGCGTTAGAACCAATAGTTGGAACGCCGCAAGCCATTGCCTCAAGCGCAACAAGCCCGAAGCTTTCTTTCTCTGATGGAAGCAACAGCACATCTGCCATTGAAATGACTTGTGCAACATCCTCTTGCTTGCCCAGAAAATGGACACGGTCTTCAAGACCAAGCTGGCGAATGCGGCATTGAATTTTTGAGAGCTCAGGTCCTTCACCGACTAAGAGAAGTTTCGAAGGAACCTTCTCGGAAACGCGAGCAAATATTTCAACTACATCCCCAACCCGTTTAACCGGACGGAAATTAGATATATGCATCAAAATTTTCTCATTAGGAGCCGCATAATCAGCTCGCAAGGAAACCGCATCGCGTGGATAATAAACACGTTTATCAACAAAATTATAGGTTAAATCAATTGGTGTCGTAATATCAAGCAGTTGTCTAGTCTCTTGAATCAGATCCTTTGAAACGGCAGTTACAGCGTCGCTTTGATGGATCGCAAGACGAATTAAAGCTTTTAACGATTCATCCTGAGCCAGCACCGTTATGTCCGTGCCATGCAGCGTTGTGACCGTTTTTAAGCCATCGCCATTCATCTGCTTCGCCAAATAGGCGCAAACCGCATGAGGCACCGCATAATGGACATGAAGCAAGTCAAGCTGCTGCATTTTTGCTACCTGTGCCATCTTGCTTGCTAAAGCTAGATCATAAGGCGGGTAACGAAAAACATAATAATCATTAACTTCTACCTCATGATAAAAAATATTTTTATTAAAGTGTCCTAATCGAAAAGGAATACTGTGTGTAATAAAATGAATTTCATGACCACGTTCTGCCAGTAATTTACCTAATTCGGTTGCAACTACGCCCGATCCGCCCAAGGTAGGATAACAGGTAATACCAATCTTTAATTTTCTCGCCACTGTTGTCGCACCTCCTGTGTTCGTTACGTATAACTATTGTATTACACAAGAGCTGTACGAATTGTCAAAAATATTGTATGGCGTGAGGACGCTTAATTGCGAAACCCTCTGCATATGCCCAGCCTCTTGCTTGTCCAAGCAATGAATCACGTGCTTCTACTCGTTCAATGTAATTATTCGTTAATGGCGTAGCCACTCGGTCGGAGCCTGCTGCCGCATCGAATTGTGAACGGTAAGCAAGCAGCGCGTTTCTTTTGGTTGCTTGAAAATCACTAATATCAACGGTTAACGATACTTGATCCACATCATTTATATAGTAATAAATAAGCTGTGATACCTGTACGGCAGGCAGCTCCGGCATATAGCGGCGCAGCTTGGCGTTAAACACAGCTTCTTCAATTAATCTACTGCAAGCCACATGATCGGGATGACGATCTACCCAGTAAGGGGCAAATACAACCCGCGGCTTAAAATAACGAATTTCTGCTACAATACGTTCGATTTGATCGCGTGAAGGCTCCAAACCCCGATCAGGCAAACCCAAATTAGTACGAGTCTGCAGTCCAAGCACTTTGGATGCTTGATCCGCTTCTTGTTTCCTCAGCTCAACCGTTCCGTTTGAAGACATCTCTGCCATCGTTAAATCACATATGCCGACCTTATAGCCAGCTTGTACATGTTTGGCGATGGTACCGCCCATTCCAATTTCAGCATCATCCGCATGAGCGCCAAAAACGAGAATATCGAGTTCTGTCGTCATTATTCAATACCTGGTTTATATTTATGGACAAGCTCTCGCCATGCAAAATCACCGCGTTCAAGTGCTTTAACCAGCAGTTCAGCAGACGCTACGTTAGTAGCAACCGGTATGCCTTGTACATCGCATAAACGCAGCAAAGCAATAATATCCGGCTCATGAGGTTGTGCCATTAATGGGTCGCGTAAGAAGATAATTAAATCCATTTCATTTTGGGCAACCATCGCACCTATTTGTTGATCGCCGCCGAGCGGGCCTGACATGAACCGATGAATGGACAAGTTCGTTTGTTCCATTATCCGTGTTCCCGTCGTGCCAGTAGAGTATAGCTTATGCGGTACAAATACTTTCTCATAAGCGATTACGAAATTAACGATTTCTTCCTTCTTCCGATCATGCGCAATAAATGCAATATTCAACATGCGGTTCCCCTCTCCTGCTGCCTAATAATCTAATCCATAATATGTTCAAATCCGTAAATTAAACCGCTGTATGTCATTACCTTCTTCACAGCCACGTTTACACCAGGCATATAGCCTGCGCGATCATAGGAATCATGACGAATTTTGAGCGTTTGTCCATGGCCGCCAAACACAACCTCTTGTTGAGCAAATACACCAGGAAGTCTAACGCTATGTATACGGAATCCGTTGTAATAGCCGCCGCGCGCACCTTCAATGACTTCTTCCTCATTCGGGTTGCCCTGACGGAACTCTTTACGCACTTGTGAGATCAACTCCGCTGTTTTTATTGAAGTGCCCGAAGGTGCATCCAGCTTTTGATCTCCATGATATTCTATAATTTCAACATGAGGCAAATATTTTGATGCTTCTGCAGCGAACTTCATCATCAGAATCGCACCGATGGAGAAGTTAGGGGCGATTAAACCGCCGATTCCTTTTTCGAGGCAAAGCTCGTCCAGCTCCACGATCTGTTCAGGCGTAAAACCCGTTGTCCCCATAATAGGACGTACTCCTAATTCAATTGCCGTCTTCGTATGTCCATATGCCATCTGAGGAATGGTGAAATCAACGAGTACATCGGCTTGAGCACCTTGAAGTGCTTCCTCAAGTGTTGCACTGACTATAACTCCAGTATTTGCTTTCCCTGCAAATATACCCGCATCTACAGGACCAGCAGATGGAGCGACGGCCGCCACCAATTGAAGCGACTCGTCCTCCAGCACCATTTTTACAACTTCGCGTCCCATTCTTCCACTTGCACCAGCTACTGCCACGCGTATTTTTTGTGTCGTCATCTTTATCACCTGTTCCTTTTTCTTTTTGCATCCAATTGAAATCGCAGCATACGCCTCTTACGATTAACGTCAGCAAAGAGCCTTCTCGCTGCCGAATGGCTGGGATCGAGCCTCATTGCTTCCCTCGCATGAATAACCGCTTTATCGTATTGGCTAAGCGATGCATACAAAACGCCAAGCGTATAAAATGCATCGAAGCTTAATGGGTCAAGCAGTGCTGCTCTCTCAAGTAACGGTGCTGCCTCATGGAGCTCAGGCGGTACTTTGGCCAGCAAAAAATTAGCCTCCGCTTGCAAAATTCCGGCTTCTACGGTTTGAAGATGATATCTATATTCCGCAAGCTCGGGCGCAAGCCTAACGGCTGATTCTGCATGCTGCTTCGCTTTTGTCCATTTACCGCTTCGTGCGCAAGATACGGCGCATGTATGATAATAGAATGCATTTTCCGGTTCAACCTCAATGGCTTTCTCAAACCAATATATCGCTTGCTCGAAATCACTATTAAAGATGAATTCATAAGCCTTTTTCATGCAGCTCTCTCCATCCATCCGCCCATCCTCCTTGTACACAGGTTGATGGTACAGCATATGTATGGAGCTTGTTTACTGTTCGGTTATTTTCTTCGTCCACCGATTCGCATCGCGCGTAGTGAATTTATGCATAACCTTATTATGCGCTTCGGTTAAATCTATATTGAGGGAATTAGCGAAGCAAGAAAGAATAAATAAAATATCACCAAGCTCCATTTCAACGGAATTATCCGCTTCATCGGCTTTTTTAGGTTTTTCGCCGTAGAAATGGTTTACTTCACGAGCAAGCTCGCCCACTTCTTCGGACATTCTAGCCATCAAAGCAAGAGGACTGAAATAACCTTCTTTAAATTGAGAAATATAATCATCAACTTCTCGCTGAATATCTGATAACGTTTTTTCCGACATCTGTACATTTCCTTTCTGTCGATAGCTATACATTCATATGTTAACTTAAAGACGCAAATAAAATCAATGTTTTTAAATTGCTTTCTTTAGATAGCAAAAAAGTCGTCTATTACAACATTCTGCAGCAACTAATTTGGCTGCTAAAAATGAATGTGCGCAATATCGACTTTCATGTCTTTATACTAATCATTGCTTAAAAAAAACAATGCATTTACATATCATTTAGGATCTATCATCTACCCATTAGGAAATAGGCTTGACTCCAAAAGGATTTTCTTTATATTTTCTCCAGCCTGTGTAAGTAAGAATGGCTGAAATAAATGCACCTAATAAAAGTGTCCAGCGCAAAGGATTCGAAATAGGCACTGCTGCTACAACGGGAACATCCGCTTCTAATTGATTCTGATTAAACATTCGAGTGAGTGTATCCTTTAGTTCCTGCACTGATCGATTAATGCTGGCGACATTATTTTTATCTTTGCGAGATGCTTCCAGCAGTCGATTCGTATACTGAATTCGCTCCATCAACTCTGTTTCATGCTTGCTCCCGTACATCATACTGACAGCAGGTTTAATACGATCTGCATGTTTTTCCAAGCTTATCATTACAGCTCGTGCTGCTATAGCTCCATCATCAGTTTGGCGCTTCCAAGCTTTTTCCACACGCGAAATATCATCCAGCATGATCTTCTCATATTGCAGCCACAAGGCATTATTAGGCCTTGCAAGAGCATCAGCAGTTAATTTAATTCGGGCTGCCTCTACAAACCAGCTTGTCCCAAGTGAGCCTTTAACGAGCGTTTTCTCAATTGTATTGGCATCTCGTTCAACAGCTTGCCACCCTTCGGCATTACCAGCTTCATATTTAAGTTCTCCATCAACCAATTGCTGAAGCTGTTGGACATATTGATAAGCTGCTTGTCGATTATTTGTATAAGCTGCTTCATATAATGAGCTTGCAATATTATCCATACGTTGAACCTGTTTACTTGGATCTGGCGTCAACCGGGACGCAAAAGCTTGAAGACTAGCTCCGCTGCCCCAGACTAAATTAGCATAACCTATCGTCATGACGATACATACGACGAATGGAATAATAAAACGTATCTTCATGGACATCCCCCCATAATACAACTTATGAAGGGATGTCCATCGTTATACCTTCTTTCTAAAACGCCATACGAGTAATCCAGCTGCCAAACTAAAGAAGGATAAACCGTAGGTAAATGCGCGAACCGCATCCAAATCATCGTACAATTGTTTGGCAAGGTATGGAAATATCCCATATGTATAATCAACCGTGTCATTAAGAAGAAGCCATCCTGTAGCTACAATAAGCGAGACAGCTCCTGCTTTCATAAATCTGAAAAAAAGCAATGCCTCAAACGCCATTCCAAGATGTGAAGCCATAAGCATATAGTGCTGCCAGTTCAGCTCAGACCCCTGCCATGCTCCCGCTACAATCATCGACACAGCCCAAATGCCGTATTTGACTGAGCATACAACAGCCAAACCTTCAATAATGTACCGCAAAACTGTTACAAGGCCGTTTGAACGCTTAGGCGGAAATAAAAAATAAAGTAGAGCAATCGTAAAAAACAGACTTGCTGTGGGTGAATCGGGCACAAAAACAATTTGCCATAAGGGGTGGCTATCTAACGTTTCAGCTAATTGTGACTCGTACCAGATGTAGCCATAAACCGTTCCAAAAAAATTAACAATAAAAAGCAACCATAAAAATGGTCGGCTTAGTAAAAATTCACGGCTCCAAAAAATAGCGAGCATGATGAATCACTTCTCCTTCGCTTTATCATTAAAAAGGACTTATATTCGAAGAAAAACCTGACCGTGTAATACGATCAGGTTTTTTTCGATGATTTATTCTGTTGCCGCTTTTTGTTTGGACAGCCAAGTAGTCAGCTGATCAATTTCTTCGGCAGATAAAGTATCAGCGAAAGCTGGCATGCCGTTACGACCATTCGTAACTACTTCTACAAGCTGCTCTTTCGACAAAACGTCACCAACGCCAACCAAGCTAGGAACAGATCCTTGGCCTTTTAGGTCAGCTGCATGACAGCTGATACATTTTGCTTGCTCAGCAATTTTCATTGCTGGATCATTTGCATCAACAAGTGATGCTTCTACTGCTGGTTTCGTGTAGTTCGGACGCTCTTGGCCTGCTAGTGCAGCCTCACGCGCCTTCTCTTCACGCTCAATATGTTCCGGTACTTGTCCGTTAATTTCAAGCTGATGCTGGTAGTGATCCCAAGAAACAACTGTCAAGTAAACGCAAGCTACAAGTGTTAGCCCCATCAATGAAGATGCAATCGGACGACGGTAGAAGCGGCGTTCCTTGCCAGTGTCGAGGAATGGTGCTAGCAACAATGCGCCAAACATGACTCCGGGAATACCTACTGTTCCGAGCAAAATGTAATCTTGCGAAACATATGGGTATTTCAAAAATTGATACAAGAACAAAAAGTACCAGTCCGGCATCGGTATAAATGCCGCATTCGTTGGATCTGCTGGATAACCAAGTGGTGCTGGTTCAGCAATAACCCATACAAGAAAACCAACCAAAACGACACAGCCGACCATCCATTCCTTAAGCAGGAAGTTTGGAATAAACGCTTCCGATTTACCTGGAAAAGACGTGTAGTCCGGAGGAATGTTCGGATGGTTGTTTTTCTTAACACGCGAGTCGCCTACATAGACAACCTTCTCGTTCGAATTATGACCATGCGCCATAAGTATGCCTCCCTTCGCTTAAAGTGGTCCCGAAATACCTTGTTTCCGAATCATGATAAAGTGCGCTGCCAACATTGCAATCAAAGCGCCAGGTAAGAAGAATACATGGATCGCGAAGAAGCGAGTTAGTGTTTGTGCGCCTACGATATCGCCGCCGTAAAGGAATGAAGCGAGATACGGTCCGATTACCGGTACGGATTCAGCAATTTGGACACCAACTTTTGTTGCGTAGTAAGCTTTGTTATCCCAAGGAAGCAGGTAACCTGTAAATCCTAGGCCTAACATGATGAAGAAGATGAGCATTCCGACAACCCAGTTCATTTCCCTCGGCGCTTTGTAAGAACCGGTAAAAAACACTCGAAGGGTATGTAAGAACATCATAACAATAACTAAACTTGCCCCAAAGTGGTGCATGCCTCGAACGATTTGTCCGAATGCAACCTTGTGCTGCAGGTAATCAACGCTTGCATATGCGTTGATAATATCCGGAACATAATACATCGTCAAAAACATACCGGACAAAATTTGAATAACAGTGATAAAAAACGTCAGACCGCCGAAACAATATACGAATGCGGAAAAATGATGCGCTGGGTTAACGTGCTCAGGCACTTCATGGTCAGCCACATCTCTCCACAGAGGCGTAATGTCAAGACGCTCGTCGATCCAGTTGTAAACACTTTTAAACATCTGCCATACGACCTCCTTATTTCATTCTTGTATTCGGCATTACTGGACCCAAGTACACGAAGCCGTCTTCAAGCTTCACTTCGTACTCATCCAATGGGTTCGGGGCAACTGTAATGTTTTTCCCGTCTTTCGTGTAGCGCGCATCGTGACAAGGACAATCGTATTCATTTTGACCTTTTGTGTTCCATCCGATCGTACAACCTAAGTGTTTGCAAACTGGTGAAAGTGCAAAGATCTTGCCATTTGCATCCTTCGAAATCCAAGCTGCAAGCTCTGGGTCACTTACGTACCAACCGTCGATCTGATGAATTTTAAATTTGAATTCTTGCGGTTCGTTCGTAATTTTGCTCTCTTCCACAACTTTTACGTATGTACCCTCGCCCTTTTTCTTAAGGAGTGGATCCACTGCGAAACGAACCATTGGTAATACCGCGCCGCCCATCATAAATGCAGTTGTGCCACCAAGCGTATATGACAAAAATTGACGCCGGGACATTTCTTTGCGCTGAACCGGTCGATTCGCGGTCTCGTGTTGTTCATGGTTACTCATCTTCTGTTCTAACCCCCTTTGCCAACCATATCTCGCGTCTTGCCGCAGGGCAAAAACACATGACGAACTAGGACATAACTTATAATAGCCTAGGTGCTTGGGAGCGTCAAGAATATGGCTTCATATTTGAACGTTTATCAAATTATCGTTCAATAATTTGTTATCATTTTGTCACATTTGACCTTGTCTGGCATTTGTTTTCCCCGAAATCTAACTATATTATACGACAATTTTATGAAATTCATGTAGTCTGTCCACTCCATAAACTCCGTATCGCATTAGAAACATCAGATTGCTGCGGAAACTCACCATCTTGATTCGGACCAAACCATAAATCCACTTCTGGACACTCGGCAATCAATTGATTATTTGCAGTTACCGCAATAACATAACGAAACCCGCCGCGTTTCGCCGCAGCACACCACTCATTTAAATGCTCTGAGAGACGCTCGCTGTCGGAGATGTAATGCCATGCAGGATAAGTGACCACCCTCCCTTTAAAAGGGATTTCAATTAAATCCATTATGTCCCTAAGCTGCTCAAGCCATTCTGTTGCCTCATACGGCTTTGCTGCATTCGGCATTCCAGTCACAGGAAGCAGGCAAGTATCCAAATATGGACTTAACTCATCCCATTGCTCTTTTGTTATTTCACTAAATTTCATCGTTTACATTCTCACTCCTTAACATAATTGCAGCCTATATCAACATCACTGATTCTATGTTAACTCCATTTCCGCTCCTTGCCAAACCAAATGTACAGAAAAAAGCCTCCCTGTGTCAAAACCGAACAGATTCGTTCGCATTTAACTGGGAAGCTTCCTCGCTCAATCGTCATTTTTACAAAAAAGACGATACGCGTTATTTTTTTAAAGCATTTAGCTGTTTTGCGAGACGGTAAAACGTATCCTCGTCACCAGCGGCCAATGCTTTGTCAATTGCCGTATAAATTTGGTTGGTTTGAAATTTCAATACCGCTTCGTCAAGCACAAACTCTGCGGCCAAACCTAGCATGGCTTCATACGTTACTTTCATTTTGTCCATAGGATACACCTCCAAACCGGCGTTAAGAGATCCTATATTCTATTCCCTTTGTCACGTAGCTCTCCATCGTTTTTTTCATACGCAGTAAATCGTCCTCTGTTAACTCTCTTACGACTTTGGCGGGTGATCCGATAGATAGAGTATAGGATGGTATTTTTTTGTTCTCTGTAACAATCGAACCGGCTCCTATTAAAGCATATTCACCAATGTCTGCGCCGTTAAGTACGATTGCCCCCATTCCAATTAATGTGCCTCTGCCTATCGTACAGCCGTGTATTATAGCGGCATGGCCGATAGACACCTCATCAGCTAGAATCAAAGGTTGATTCACATTCAAGTGACCGACGACTCCATCTTGAATATTGCAGCTATGACCGATTTGTATAGGTGCAAGATCCCCTCGCAGTACTGCATTAAACCAAACGGTGCTTTTCTCAGCAATCGTTACGTCACCAATTATTTTTGCACCTTCAGCTATGTATACATCTTCATGAATCTTTGGCATTACGCCTTTGTATGGGATCAACAATTTTCTTCAGTCCTCTCCAAGCGATCAAATATAACAAGCCATTTCTGTCGTATTCTTATACTGTAGCTTATATTTGATCTTACTCCAAGAGTACGATTTCCAAAATCAATGGACCACTATCGGACCTGATTCCTCAAGGCTCACGCCAGCAACTACAGCTCGTCCTGCCTTGGTCATACGGACTACAGCCCCATAAATCGGATGCTCCCCAAGCCGAAGCAGCCCCAAATGAACCATCATAGCCATAATTCTCTGTTCCAAAATCGTATTTGCATCATCGTAAAAGTAAGGCTTAATGAACGGAACAAGTACCGTTCTGAGCGACTCAACCGTAACCCATTCCACAGCGAGGGTGTTAATCCAATGCACGAGCGACAGTAAATGTGTAATTGGTCCCTTGTATAGCTTCAACCAATATCGATAGATTTGCTCTGCTTCGCTTGAAGGCCTGCTCTTCATGCGCTCTTCACCTGGACCCGTAACTGTCAAAAGCGTCTGATTTTCATTAATATACTTTGCGTGATAACAGTAATCGTATACGAATGAGAAACGATTCGGATATTGGTTAAAATGTCTGCCATATCCAAAACGCCATGCTCCTTTTGCAGGCAGCTCCTCTTGCACGCCAAAACGATCAAGCAGCTGCAGCGTAAATCGCTTGTACATCGACCCATCAGCTGTTAGCTGGATTTCATTATGGTACGTGTAATGAAGCAGATGTGTAATATCGTCGTGAATAAGCATTTGCTCATCCCGGTAAATAGGCGGCTCATCCGTATACTGCAGATCAGCGGCAAACCTCCTCGCAAGCGTATCGCGGAAGCGCGTCTTCAAATCGTTTGGAACCTGAAAGAGATATCTGCTTGGGCCACTGAAGCCATTGAACAACCAACCGTGATGCTTGAATTTAGCTATCATTTCTCGCGGGCTAAGCTGCTTTTCGACTGCTTCTGTCTTTTTTTTGCTGCGTTTTGTTTTTTTCGGCGGGTCTAACTCCGGTTTGATGATCTCTTCTCCAAATCTGCTGTGCTGCACCCGAGCGAGCAAATCCTCTAAACTAAAGGAGTTTCTTGCTTCGAATAACAAAGAGTTGAGGAATCGTAAATCCTCCATCTTCATGCTGCTTATTTGCGCTTCAAAAACATCATTTCGACTTACGGTAGAGAGAATGGATTGGATCAAATCGTTTTTGGAATGTCCATTGCATTCGCAACGGTAAACATCTGCAATTCTGCTAAGTTGTTGAATATCAGCGTACCCTAGCATATCCGATAAATTCATAGCTCTCTCCTTTCTACAGAAGCCGCCTTATCACTCGGGCGCCCCGCTTCGTAAGGGTATTGTGTAATGAATAAGCGTCAGTTGATATCATTATGGGAAAATATCTATTGTTTTATAACCTAGATTACAAGGAGTTTATACAAAAAAAGCCGCACCTTAATAAATAAAGGCGCAGCTCGTATGCGATTCCTATGCTTCATTTAAATGGATCGTGCAATTATACAGCTGCGGATGCCATTTCTCATCACGCAGCTCCAAGATAGAATAAGACAAGTTGGATAAATATTGATCCTCGAGATCCGAACATATCTCTTCCATGATTTGAGCCAAAAAGCTGCCATGAGAAACGACAAGCAAGTTGCGCTTTGGATACTTCAGCTTCCATTCATTAATTGCGCTCAAGCCTCTTGCTCTGACCTCATCATTAGACTCTACACCTTCAGCAATTTCTCGCCAATTCGTTCCCCAGCGTTCGTGACGCTCCTGCTCCCTCGTGCCTTCAACCTCGCCAAAATACCTCTCTCTCAAGCGCGGCTCACTTTCAAGCAAAGGAATATTTAACTTCAAAGCGATAATCTGTGCTGTCGCATGAGCCCGCTGCAGATCACTTGATATAACAGCATCCCATATCTGGTCTTCACGGCTTAATCGCTCTGCCAATGCTTTGGCTTGTACAATACCTACTTCATTCAATGGAATATCCGTTTGCCCTTGAATCTTTCCTTGTTCATTCCAGTCCGTCTTACCGTGGCGCACTAATCCAATCAACAAGCCGTATTCAGCTCCTTTATATAGTAGACATAACAAAAGCTCCCTAGGGAGCTTTATCATACATCAACATTAGCTTCGTGTTCTAGAGAGCCAGTTCAAAATCAGCAGCGTCATAATAAGACCAAGCAAGGACAATGCAACATAATATTGCGGGAAGGCCGGCATAACCTTTAGAACGAATGGCTCGCTAATGCTGGCAACCGGAACCTCTGCATAAAATCCTGCTGTAATTAAACCATCACCAGACGCATTTGCTGTGTCCATCAATCCGCTTAGCTCGGCAATTTCAGCTTGTGAAACACCGCCATCATTATCAAATATGAATACAAAGAATGCACTTGCAAACAAAGCCATACAAGCTGCAACGATCAGCGCGATATTACGGCGAAACGACTTCGAAAACTGATAGCTTTTGTGCGGAACAGGCATTAACCAAGATTCCTCAGCGTAAATGCGATCCATCACATTTCGATTCACATGCTCCATAGGACCGAGGCTCTCATCTTCCTCTGATAAGAAACGAATGATATCCTCGCTCTCTTCCCACAGCTCAAACTGCTCCGCACATGTCTTGCACTCAAGCAAATGAGTGTCTATTGCTATCCGCACTTCATCGTGATCAGCTAAATCCCAATATTCGCCGAATTTGTCTTGCGCATCGTTGCAATTCATCTCGTATTCATCCCTTCGAATTCCTCCATCAGCGGCGATTGTCCGAAATACGGCTCCAGCTGCGTTTTTACGCTTGCTCTTGCTCGGAATAGCAGTGATTTAACAGAACTGACCGTTTGTCCTAAAATATTAGCAATTTCTTGATAGTCCAGCTGGTCATATTCCCGAAGAATAAGCGCTGAGCGTTGTTTTTCTGGCAAATTGTTTATCGCTTCTCGCACCATCGCCATACGTTCATTTCTTAGCACATGCTGCTCAGGAACCGCATCAAGCGCTGCGACAGGCTCGAATCCCGATTCATCAAGCGACACATGCGCTGATTTTTGCTTGCGAAGCTCGCTAAGTACTGTATTTCGCGCAATCGTATATAACCACGTCGAAAAAGAAGCATCCAATTCGCGAAACGAATGAAGGCTGCGGTAGGCTTTATAGAAGGTCTCAGAACACAAGTCTTCGGCCATAAGCTCGAGCTTTGCACTCTTCAGCATGTGATAAATAAACGCTAAAATTTTTCGTTGGTAGCGCCGCATAAGCTCGGAGTACAGCTCGACATTGCCATCCTTTATCTCTCGTATCAACTGGGAATCAGTCATGACAGGCGAACCTCCTCCACCTGCGGATTATTCCCGGACCGCTATATATCATTGTACCGTCCCGGGAACGAAAAGTTGCGGTGTTTATCATAATTAATTCAAAAAACACGAATATACATATAATTCGTGTTTCGAGGGCAAATTCCTGCCTCTTTCGACAAAAGGATAAAATACAATATTTTTACAAATGTGGATGCGTAATTATAGATTTCGGACTCAAGCTGATCTATAGCTATGTATTGGAAATAAAGTTTTATTCTACTCGCCTTACAGAGTTCTTGCAATATAAATCGCTTTCTTTAGGCTGGTAAAGGTTCACATTCATGATTATTGGCTTCAATGGAGAACATGACAATGCACAATCATTTAAACAACAATTTGGAGGTCATAACCGTTATGAAAAAAACAATTATCGCCGTTTTCTCAGCATGTCTAATCTTTAGTGCAAGCTCTGCTGTGTACGCTGCTGCTCCTGTATCTGAAAAAGAAATGCATATGAAGAAAGTGGAAGATAAGAAAAAGCATCAAATGCATGTAAAGAAAATGGAAGAGAAAAAGAAACATAAAATGCATGCTAAAAGCCTTCATGCAAAAAGCATCCATGCAAAAAAAGCTCATGAAAAAAACCTACATGCTAAAAGCTTGAAAGCAAAAACTTTGAAGGCAAAAAACTTGAGAGCAAAAGAAATTACTAAAATGCCGAAAACCGGCTTCGGCGGCGCCAGCGAACAAGCTGAATAAACAGTAAAAAACGAGGGGATCTACTCTCCCCTCTCTTACTAACTTTGAAAAAGTTTATATTGCAATTGATAGCTGCAGCTATTTTTGCCGGGTGTACAGCCTGCAGCTACTCAAATGATCAAGATCATGGTATTAAGCCTCAAATAACAACAACAAAATCTGAGTATAATGAACCCATTGTAAAAGCAGAAACCATGCCGAGTCCACCGCCTACAAATCATAATCAAATCATTCCGAATACAATTTCTAAAGTAAAATTAGAGGGAATCGTACCCATTAAACTTTCCATTCCCGCTCTAGAAATCGATGCGATCATAGATCCAGTCAGCATAACAGAAAACGGCCAAATGGATGTTCCATCAAGCACCAAGAGGGTAGGGCTATTATCTAATGGCATTCTTCCTGGCATGGTCGGCAATTCAGTTATAGATGGACATGTTGACAGCCATACAGGACCAGCCGTATTTTACAGATTAAAGAACATAAAATTAGGTGACATGATTTCAATAAAAAGTAAAGAGGACTGCACCATCGATTTTAAAGTGGAATCGATTGAAATATTCAAAACATCCGAGGCTCCACTTTCGAAAATTTTTGGTCCCGCGGACGAGTCTCGTTTAAATTTAATTACATGCACTGGTAAATTCAATCGTAAAAATCAAGAATACTCAGAACGGCTCGTCGTTTTTGCAAAACGGCACTCCGATAAAAAAATATGCAAATCTGCAAGCAGCTAAAACCCATGATCTGATTCAGTTGAATAGTGGAGGTCAAAACGACGCCATTAATTGAATCATTGATGGGTTTTTTCTATGGTATTCATCCTTCTAACCGCATATGTACATTTACTTTTTTATCATATCCCTCTCCTACCTATTTCCTTCTAATAGTCACATGACATAGAAACTATGCCTCTGTAACAAACACACAAACACTTAAATAGATACAAACATATCTTATATAGCAGTCAAATAAGAGGAGGTTTTTAAATAATGGCTCATAATATCGGTATTATCCTCGTTCTTTTCATTCTTTTGGTTATTGTCGCTTGCAGCTGCGGTGTCTTCGGTCGTAATGAGAGAAACGATGACAGAGAAGAAAACAACGATGTACGCAGCAACGAAAACAATAGAGTAAGCGACAGAGGTTACAACGGCGGTTGTGGAGTAGGCTATTAATCCCTCAATTTAGCTTCAGACATGGATAATTTGTATTTCCCTGCCAAACAACCAATAACTAAACGGCATCCATGTATAACTTACTTTCTAAACAGCAGCAAGGAGGTGAATTTCTTATATCAGGATCAGTAGGCGGTGCTCACAATAACATTGGTTTTATTCTCGTGTTGTTTATTTTGTTAGTCATTATTTCTTGCAGCTGCGGTATTTTCGGTGGCAGATACTAGTCGTATATAAGATCCAGTTTAACAAGATTCCATTAGATTATTTGCTCTATCTTCATTTACTAGTCTAATGACATTGAAACTATGTCTATGTAACAAACACACAATCAAAAAATGAGAGTCAATCATACGTTATATAGTAGTTAAATAAGAGGAGGTTTTAAAATAATGTCTCATAATATCGGTACGATCTTGGTTCTTTTCATCTTATTAGTCATTGTTGCTTGTAGCTGTGGCGTATTGGGCCGCAATGAAAGAAGAAATGAAAATCAAGTTGAAAGTGTCAACGAAAAAAGAAATGACAGAGTGAGCGACAGAGGTTACGGCGGCTGTTGCGGAGGCTACTAATCCTATTTTCACCACTCTGCTCGCTCTATGAGATGGATAAACATACTCTATCTACCCATTATCCTGTCTTATAGCTATAGCTTTAACTAACTTGCTCTATAAGATAATACAAGGAGGTGAATGTTTTATGTCAGGATCAGTTGGCGGTGTAAATAATAATATTGGTTTTATTCTTGTACTCTTCATTTTGCTCGTGATTATCTCTTGCAGCTGCGGAATTTTCGGTGGTAACAACTACTAATCATTAGCGATTGGATATGACTTATTCACTTGTCCTACAGACTACAGAGTATCCTTAACGGTCTTCCCTATACAAAACCTCTAATCCCCTATTATAGGCTAATGATACTGGGCATATGTCACCCCATGACAAATATCCAGTCACTAAGCTTTTGCTATGCATACCTTACAATGTATTCAAGTCGCAAGGAGGTGGATGTTTAATGTCAGGATTCGTTGGTGGTGCTCATAATAATATTGGTTTTATTCTGGTACTGTTTATTTTGTTGGTGATTATCTCTTGCAGCTGCGGTATTTTCGGTGGTGGTTACTAATAAATAATAATTGAAGGGCTTACTGCTGCTCTCACGCATTCAAAATGCTGAATACACTTAAGCCTCTCCAGAAGACCCATTATGTGGGTCTTCTTTTTTTTTTAATTTTGAATCTAATCCTTGCTTACATAGTCAAAAAAATGTTCACACATGCTCTTTCAGATGTAGCCCTTAATTGAATTACCTTTTTTTATGAAAGTATTGACAAAATAGTAAAACCGCTAAATAATAAAATAAATACATTAGTTAGTAAATTAATTAATTTGAGGAGGTTTTTTATTGAAAGTGTTCATTACAGGAGCTACTGGGTATATCGGCTTCGCGGTAGCTAAACAATTCCTATCCCAAGGTTATCAAGTTTCCGGATTAGTTCGAACACAAGAAAAAGCTAAGCATTTAATAAAATTAGGCATCTCCCCTGTCATAGGCGATCTTGCTGATCAGGCTTTGCTGGCGGAATGTACTCATGCTGCTGATGCTGTCATTCATACTGCTATTTCGCATAATTCTGACATGGAAAAACTAGATGTTCTTGCAGTTGATGCCATGTTAGACGGTTTGGAGGGCACTGGCAAAACATTCGTATATACGAGCGGAACGTTAATCTATAACGATACGCTTCATAATGTCGTTGATGAGGATTCGGCTGTAAAGCCATTGCCGTTCTTGCAATGGAAAGCAAATCAGGAGCAAAAAGTGCTGACAGCTGCTGAGAGAAACATTTGTACTGTCGTTATTCGACCAGCTCTCGTTTACGGACGTGGTGGCGGTTTAGTTGGGGCGACTATTCAAAGAACGAAGCTCACTCAATTCGCCAAATACGTTGGTGATGGACTAAATGCATGGTCAACCATTGACGTAGACGACTTGGCAAACCTTTATGCATGCGCTTATACATTTGTATCTCCTGGGGCGTTATATAACGCTGCTTCCAGGGAACTCATTACGACCAAAGAGCTCATGATAGCAATTGGCAAAATTGCCGGCGTCGCTGAAATTGAATCGTGTAGTTATGAGGAAGCTGTTCATGTTTTGGGCCCTGCTGCTTGGGGAGCGAGCATTAACCAAAGAATATCTGGTTTGCGTGCTGAACAGCAGCTGCAATGGAGCCCCTCTGCCAACTCGATCGTCAAAGAAATGGAGGAAGGTTCTTACCAAGCTCTGGCAAAAATAAAACGATAGTCCGTTACCGGACTATCGTTTGGATGCTTCGCTATCTTCATAAGTATTCAGAAATTTTATGGATTTAGCTAATATTCGTATGAGTTGCTCGGCGTCATCTGCACCTAGATGTTCTCGCAAGTGCTGAAAACGTTCAAATAGCTCTGTCTCCCTTGCTCCAACAAATTCATGTCCAGCTTCAGTTGCTGTAACAAGAATGGATCGTCGATCACTTGCATCCATCGTACGAGTAATATACCCGATCTGTTCAAGCGATTGTATGACATGCGTCACAGCAGCTGAGGTTATTTTCAACTGTTTGCTTAGATCGGAAACTTTAATGCCATTAGAACCCGGCGGACATAAATACGTCAAGTAAACAAGCAAGTTTGATTCGCTCTGCCGGAGCTCCTTAGAAGGACTAAACACATGCCCGACACGCTTCAATTGGCCGAATACGAGCGCAAGTTCCTTCGTTAAGTGATCTATATTCGTTCCTTGAAAGTTATCGTCATTACTCATACCATTATGAGCCCCCATAAGCTTTTTCCAATTTATTTTTAAATTATTTACTAAATTAATAATGGTGTCAAGATGGAAAGTCAAGCTTCATTTTTTATGGATGACTCAAAGTTAATCCAAACCTTATCTTTCATTTAACGGTTTAAACGTCCTGCCCGCGATGAGTATGTACTGTAATTCATTTGGCTGAATGATCGTGCCTCCACCTGCGTTTAATTGTTTTTTGATGATGGCATCCTTTTTAACAGCTGGTCTTGGCCTATCCTTAATATCCACTGTAGAATCATCTGCATCCATGATGGATGAGTGTTCAAAATATACGATAGTATGCAGATCCTCTTGTCCCTCCGGTATATCTTTCCCTGTACTATTTTTGGCAGTTACGGTTAGATCAATGAGCGATACTTTATTTTTCACAAAGACATTATATGAAATTTCTATTGGCTGGAACGCATTGGGGTCTGCTGTTCTTGCTATCCCTACTCGGTCATCATCAGAAAGATACTTCAGTTTTCCTTGCTTTAATAATCGTTCGTCATTCAAAGTGATCACATTATTTTCATTCGTGACTTTAAAAGAGAAGGAATCAAAAAGTATTCGAGCTGGAACGAGCAGAAAACCTTTCTCCACTACTGCTTTAGTGTCCATCTCTACATTTTGACCATTAACCTTTGCAGTCTTATTGCCTGCCTGAATTTGAACAATGTTCTCCCCTTCTTTAATTTCAGCTGTTTTCGTTTGGTTATTATAAGAAACTGTAGCACCCAGCAATTCACTTACAGATCTTAATGGTAAAATCAATCGATTCTGTTTATCAACATAAGGCTCCTTTGGATAGGTATATGCCACATAATAATTGTTCATTTTCAAAATAACAGGTGTACTTTTTTTGGGTGCAGCATAACTGACAGCTGTTATGGAGAACATCATTACACCCGCAATGGTCAATTTTATTAATTTTCTCATCATTTAACAAACACTCCTTTTTTAGCATTTATGGATAAAACGTAATTCTCTATCCATTTGTTGCGCTAAAGCCCGAATTAGGTAATGCTTTTCAAATTTTGAAATGATATATTGAAATCATTAGCTAGGAAAGGATGATTGCCGATGTTATGCATCTTTTTCGAATACTTCAATATTACTAATGTCAATAATCTACCTATAAATCAAAAGGATGGTCCTATTTGAAAATTAACAATAGCAAAAATATTCCTGTCCGTTTTTTCATAAACGACAAAATTAAGCTTGAAAAAAATGCTTTAGCAGAACTTGATCAACTCCTCACCGTCAATGAATCTGTAGAAACCCTGAAACAGCACACTAGCGGTTATTTTACGAACGAAAATGCAAAAATTGAAGAGGTAGCGATCACTCCCGATTTCCACAAAGGCAGTGGCATTCCGATTGGTACAACCATCTTCACCAAAGGATTTGTCATCCCTCAAGCTGTAGGCAATGACATTAATTGTGGCATGCGGTTATACACGACATCGCTGAAGGAAAATGATATCCGGTCAAATCTTAAACAAATCGAATCCGATATTCGTCATATTTTCTTTGAAGGCGGACGTCATATACCAATGACAAGGGTGCAGCGTGAAGCTATTTTCAAAGAAGGATTAATGGGTATTCTCGAGACACAGAAATCGATTAAGTGCAATGGTTTGTGGGAATTTTATGATGCTAAGCAGCAAGAGGACGACCTTTTAAAGGTAAATCGATTTGGTTCATTTATTACGGATAAAGTAGTTGGACTGGATAGTTATTTAGGCAGCGATGATTTGTCCTATGATAGTCAGATTGGATCGATCGGCGGCGGCAATCATTTTGTAGAAATTCAGAAAGTAGTGAATATACGCAATCATGCTTTGGCAAAGGAATGGAATATCAAAGCTGGCCAAATCGTCGTTATGATTCATACAGGCTCTGTATCTATCGGGCATCACGCAGGCAGGTCTGAACATCAAAGAAATGCTTAAAGAAATTTACCCCGCCTCTCTTAAGCATCCAAGCAATGGGATCTATGTCCTGCCTCATTCCGAACAATATGAATATCAATGGAATCGTTATTGGAACCTCCTTCATAACGCAGCAAACTTCGCTTTTGCGAATCGCTTATTTCTGGGGCTTATGCTTCAAAAGTCTTTGTCCAAAAGCTTAAAAGATTTTGAGTATAAATTGCTCTACGATGCCCCTCACAACTTTGTATGGGAAGAAACGATTGATGGCAGCGAAGGTTTTATCCATCGCAAAGGCTCTTGCACAGCAAAGTCAGCTGAACAAATGGCCAACACCCCTTTTCAATTTACGGGTGAGCCGGTCTTTATACCTGGATCCATGGGAGCGAAAAGCTACATTCTTGCAGGACTAGGCAATCGTGAGAGCTTATTCAGCGCTAGTCATGGTGCTGGTCGAAGCCTTTCAAGAGGAGATTCAGTAAAAGTAGATGATGCTTTGTTTCGCGAATTTATTTCCAAGTTTAATATTGTTACACCTATTGATCCGAACCGTAACGATATTAAATCCAGACAGGATATACTCAAGAAATGGGAAGAAGAATTGAAGAAAGAGGCTCCTTACGCTTACAAGGATATCAATGCCATCATCGAATCACATGAAGAACACGGCATGGCACAAATTGTTGCAGAAGTTGAACCTATTTTAACGATAAAAGGGTAAAGCTTTTTATACTGAAGGTTTAGTGGTTTAAACTAAAATATTTCATTTTTAATAATTAAAACAGCAAAAAAGCCACGTCCTTGTGACGTGGCTAACAGATGACATTCTATATTTTAGACAGCTTTATTTTAACCATGTGTCCAATAAGTGTGAAACAGGATTATATATGTAGATAATCCCATCCAAAGGGTTGGGGAGTCCAATATGTAAAGCTTGAGCAATGCCTATTACAGTCCCAAACAGCAGAAGAATGGAAAATATCCATAATTCTTTTTTTGATTTTCCTCTTAATAGCGCAGGAACATCAATGGCAATAATTAAAGCGACCGCTACAAGGATCACTATGATAGGTACCATATGTGCATCTTCACTCCTCTTTCTTCATGTCTTCCAGAAAGGAATTAGACACCGTACCTAAATGTCGAATCTTATGATTTACCTTCACATTTACTGGCATCGTCTCAAAAGTGTGATCCCAATTTTTTTTGAGCTTTCTCCAATCTTTAGGATTCGAACGATGAATAACATCCCCAAATCCAAAAATATCAACTTTGTATTTTTTCTGCACTTTTTTTACTGTCGCGTCAATGAAACCTTCCACTTTGCTGTTTGCTAGCCTTTCTACTTCTGCAATATTTTTCGTCTCCAACAAATCTATGGAGCATTGTACTTCCCCTATATTAATTTCTATTCGTACTTCAATATCGATCTGAGGTTGTCCATTCTTTACGCTGCCTTTGACCTTTGTCTTAGACCGAATGACCTCGAACGTAATTTTTCCGCCTTGTGGACAAGCAACAAAACCAACCGTGCTTTTAATTTCATCGCTAATATAGTTGTATGCTTTGCTTTCAGTTTCATTTAGCCAACCAATCAACTTATCCTTCTTAAATACCGCGAGTCCCGAATATTGCAATGTAGTTGGGGTCAGAACCTTCTCCATATTTCTCTTTTCTTGCCCTATTTGCTCGTCTCCCAAAACAACAAGACCTGTTAATACAGGATCTCTTCCTTCGCTCACGAGTGTAGTAATAAGCTCATCCAATGTAACCGTTGTTGTTGGAGCCCATTGCTGCTCAGAAGTCTGAAGAGTAGAGAACAGACTGACCGCGGGGATCGTTTCCAGCTTTGTTAATACTTTTAGCGTATTCTCGGCAGTCGTATGCTTTGAAACAACGATAAAGAAATCAGTACGAATTTCTTCATCTCTTGACAAGAGATCTAACGCCTGACCGATTCCTTCCTTAGCTAAGGATTCGCCAAGAACCACAATTCGCAGATGGGAAGGATAGATTTTACGAGGGTTTACTGTAGTCATTTTGCGTATTGCTTCGAAAATGGTATTAGCCGTGATTTGATACGTCGTGACGGGTGTCTTGTCACCGCCCTTCTTCCCTGCAACTTCAGTCGGCTCGACGACCTGAACGGAAACCTTATATTGATTTCCGACCTTGTCAATCCCCAAAGCTACAGCGATTGCGAGCTCATTCAACTCACGGCCCTTCCAACAACCTGTGACGAATATAAGCGAGATGACAATTAAACAGAGTAAATATCTTTTATGCATCATCGATTATCCACCTGCATTATCGCGCGACGGTTCAGAATGACTACTTTGTTCGCGAATGATGTTGTTTTTATTGATCAATCTAGGTCGCGCAATCATTGCCCATCGGGGGAATCGGAATATGGTATCCTTTTGCTCTTCAAGATTAAATGGTGCAAATGGACTCAGGTAGGGAACTCCGAATGAACGCAAACTGCACAAGTGAAGTACGAGTGCAAAAATCCCAATAATAATCCCGAACAACCCAAAAGAAGCAGCAAGTATCATCAAAGGAAAACGAAGCATTCTAAAGGTCATGGACATGTCGAAGGCCGGAAGCACAAAGCTGGCAATCCCCGTTAGTGCAACGACGATTACCATTGCGGCAGATATAATCCCCGCCTCAACAGCCGCTGTTCCAATAACCAATGTTCCTACAATGGAGACGGCCTGTGCAATGGCCTTTGGCATTCTTAAGCCAGCTTCCCGTAAAATTTCAAATGTTACCTCCATCATCACGGCCTCGATGAACGCTGTAAAAGGTACCCCTTCTCGTTGAGCAGCCAAACCGATTAACAGCTGCGTAGGCAGCATTTCCTGATGGAATGTAGTGACAGCAATGTAAAGTGACGGACCTAACAGAGAAATAAAAATACTAAGAAAACGAAGCATACGAATCAACGTGCTGATATCCGCGCGCGTATAATAATCCTCAGCAGCCTGTATAAACGAGATAAATAATGCTGGGACGACCAATACAATCGGCGTTCCGTCAACCAAAATGGCTACTTTCCCTTCCAAAAGCTCAGCTGCTATGACATCCGGACGTTCCGAATGATACAACGTAGGAAAAGGAGTATAGGTTTTTTCCTGAATTAATTCTTCAATGTAGCCGCTCTCCAATATGCCATCAATATCGATCCGATCGAGACGACGATGCACTTCTTCTACTATCTTGTCATTTGCAATTCCTTTGATATACATGATCGATACATCGGTTTTTGTCACTCTCCCAATTGACGTTGTTGTGAGCCATAAATTAGGATCTTTTATTTTGCGGCGGATTAACGCCGTATTGGTTCGAATACATTCTGTAAAGCCTTCTTTCGGTCCCCGAATGACGGTCTCTGTCGTGGATTCCGTGACTGCACGGTCTTTCCAGCCTCGCATGCCGATGATGAACCCTTGGGCGCAACCGTCCAATAAAAGAATGACATCTCCAGACAACAAAGCAGTTGTCAAAGCACCAAATTCAGAAACATCCTTGATAGCTCCTACCGTTAGAATTTGATCCTTCACAACTTGGAGGATCTTATCTGGGCTTGATTCGTTTGGGTCAAGCTCCGTATTAGGGATGCTTGGCATAAGCGATTCGATGATGAATTTCTGCACAGATTGCAGATCCGTTAAACCATCTGTATAAAATATCCCGGCTTTAAATTTCTCTCCTGCTCCAATCTGAATTTCTCTGATCACAATATCGCTGCTATGACCTAGCATATTTTTTACATATTGGATATTATCATCAAGGCATAAATTCAACCTTTTTTCTTGGGCAGCTTTGTTGGAATCTATACGCTTGCTTGCTGGAAGATCCATCTTGTTTTTTGATTGATTATTGAAAAACCCCATTTGCCTATGTTCCTCTCTGCTCTGAAATAGGGTAAGTTTTTTGAAAATATCTTTAACATTTGTTAACCAAACTTCGTTGATTCATACATTCATTGAATGAAGAGAGTGACTAGGACAAGTGTTTATCTAACAAAGTAAAAGGTAACAATGAGAAGATGCTGCAATGCTCTAGTCAAAGCTAATGGGGAATGGTTTTTATGGACTATATAATATAATGCAGATAACTTAGAAAGAGGCCAAAAATGGTAAGAGACATCAAAATAAATGTGCGTCAATTTACCGTGTTAGTCATATTGTATTCCGTTGGTACTGCTGTCTTAATTATTCCATCAACATTAGCTGAAATCGTCAAACAAGACGCTTGGATCGCGGCTGTTCTCGGTGTGGGATTAGGGATGTTACTCGTATTATTGTACAATGCCGTAGGGAATATTTATCCAGAAATGACCCTAGTTGAAAAAAATGAGAAGCTTCTCGGACGCTGGCTGGGAAAGGCCGTTTCTATTACCTTTGTTTTTTTTGCATTCATTACAGCGGCAGATCTTTTGTATTATATGGCGGATTTTATAACTACACAGATCATGGCCGACACACCAGCGCAAGCTATTCATATTCTTTTTGCTTGCATAGTCATCATGGGAGTTCGTCTTGGTCTTGAAAATCTAGCTCGGACAGCGGAGTTTTTTTTCCCTTGGTTCGTTTTATTATTTATCATATTAGTCATTTTCATCTCGCCGCAAATCGACAATCACAACATTCAACCCGTATTTGATACTGGAATAAAACCGATGATTCGTTCTACTTTAATCTTCACAAGTATTTTCTCTCTTTCCCCTGTTGTTTTTTTAATGATTTTCCCTGTTTCAGTGAATCAACCTAAAAAAGCACAAAAAGCTTTTTTGATAGGCACATTTATAGGGGGAATCATTTTAATTATTATTATCGCTTTGGCTATTCTAGTTCTCGGTCCTGATACAACAGGAAGGCATATGTATCCAAGTTTTGCGCTAGCCAAAAAAATAAACACAGGAAATTTTATACGTATTGAAGCCATAATGGCTGGAATATGGTTTGTCACGATTTTTTTTAGAACATCACTGTATTTTTACGCAGCTGTAATCGGTCTTGCACAAACGTTGAACTTAAAAGACTACCGCTCACTTACGTTACCTTTAGGGATGATCATGGTCGTATTTTCCCTCATTTTACATCCTAATGTCCTTCATGGAATTGAATTCAACAAAGGAGCATGGATACCTTATGTCTCGACATACGGACTCATTCTTCCTTTGATTTTATTAGTCGTTCATGCGTTTCGAAAACAGTTTTTAAAAAACTAACGTTTGAAAATAGGCTGTCCAACAAGTCATTTAGATGATTGGACGGCCTTTATTAATTACACTCCCCTACTCCTGCATTGTTCATCGATTCGTTACATTTCACCCTCCATATAGCTCTATCGAGTCATATTATTTTCACTTCATAAAGGGCATACTGATTTCAGCCCAATTGGAAGCTGTAATCATTTATTCATTGTGAAATACATCACATAGTTTGAAAGCGAGTGAAATCATGAAAGAAAACAAACAAAATCGTCCAAAACAACAGGAAAAAAAATTAATTATGTTATGTGCAGTTGTGACACTGCTCATGCTGCTGTCGATCATCCGAAAATTTATGAGCTAGTTCAAACAAGAATCAATCATCTAAGGAGTGAATTCCATGCTGCTTAACGGCTATGATCCCGTTGTATTCAGTCGTATACTAACCTCTCTCACCCTTGGCTTCCACATCATCTATGCCACGATAGGTGTCGGCATCCCGCTGATGATAGCACTAGCCGAATGGATCGGCATTAAACGAAATGACTTTCATTACCTGCTGCTTGCAAGGCGCTGGGCTCGTGGCTATGTAATCACCGTTGCAGTAGGCGTCGTGACAGGAACAGCTATTGGCCTGCAGCTAAGTCTGCTATGGCCAAGCTTTATGAGAGTTGCTGGACAATCTATCTCCCTGCCTCTTTTCCTTGAAACCTTTGCATTCTTTTTTGAAGCCATCTTTCTCGGTATTTACCTCTACACTTGGGATCGCTTTAAAAGTAGGATGACGCATTTTTGGCTGTTGATTCCCGTCGTTATTGGTTCTTCAGCTTCAGCTTTCTTCATTACGATCGTGAACGCATTTATGAATTACCCGGTTGGATTTACTTTAGTTAATGGTGAAATCGCGGACGTTAATCCTATTGCAGCAATGCTTAGCCCGGCCATGCCGACTAAGGTAGCACATGTGCTCTCTTCAGCTTACTTAACCTGCGCATTCATACTCGCAGCCATTACGGCTTGGTCGCTGCTTAAAGGAAAAAACCATATTTACTATAAGAAAGCTTTAAAGCTCACAATGGTTTGTGCCTTTGTTTTTATGATTTCTACAGCGCTTATCGGAGATTTGTCGGGAAAATATCTTGCAAAATATCAACCCGAGAAGCTGGCTGCAACGGAGTGGCATTTTGAAACGATGGGCAAAGCGCCGCTTATACTCGGAGGTATCCTTACCGAAGACAATGAAGTGAAATACGGACTAAAAATCCCGTTTGGCCTAAGCATTCTCGCTCACAGCAATCCGTTTGCTGAGGTTACTGGATTAAATGAATTTCCTGAGGATGAGCATCCGCCTCTATGGATTCATTACCTCTTTGACATTAAGATGGCTTATGTAGCCTTTATGGTGCTGGTCTCCCTTCTGTTTATTATTGAAATGGTTCGAAAAAAAGGGAATACATACCGCCGCTGGCTTCTTTGCGCCGTTGTTATTGCTGCTCCAGTAGCGATACTCACCATTGAGCATGGTTGGATTTTCTCAGAGGTTGGCAGGCAGCCGTGGATCTTAAGAGGCATTATGCGTACTGCGGAAGGTGCAACGACATCCGATCATGTCGATTTGATGCTTTTGCTATTTGCTCTGCTTTATCTTGTGCTCGGCATTTCTTCTGTAAGAGTTCTAATAAAAATGTTCCGAAATAATCACGCTGAAGATGAAATAGCTGCCTACGAGAAGGAGGCTCATGATCCATTATGAGTTATGAAGTCATTGGTATTACCGTGCTCTGGACTTTTCTGTTTGGCTATCTCATTATCGCTTCTATTGATTTTGGCGCCGGTTTTTTCAGCTATTACAGCTCTATTACTGGAACGAGGCATCTGATCCATTCCATCATTGATCGGTATTTGTCCCCAGTATGGGAGGTCACGAATGTTTTTCTCGTGTTCTTTTTTGTCGGGTTTATCGGATTTTTTCCGGATACCGCCTATTATTATGGAACTGCCTTGCTTATACCGGGAAGCATTGCCATTGTGCTGCTAGCTATTCGAGGGGCTTATTATGCTTTTAATCATTACGGCTCACGAAGTCGGAAAATCTATACACTCATGTACGGGGCTAGCGGCTTGCTTATTCCAGCTGCCTTATCAACAGTACTAACGATCTCAGAAGGAGGATACATCAAGGTTACAGACGAAGGAAAAGTAGTATTTCTCGTTAACGAACTGTTTAGAAGCAGCTATTCCTGGTCCGTTGTTCTGCTCGCCCTTGTAAGCGTGCTGTACATATCGGCTATGTTCTTAAGCTTCTATGCCCATAAAGCAGGCGATGCTCCTGCATTTAAGATCGTTCGAACATACGCGCTCGTATGGAGCTTACCGACAATACTTAGCAGCCTTCTTGTTTTCTTCGCCATCCATGACCATAATCGTGAGCACTATGAGAAAATGCTGGATAGATCATGGATGTTCGCTTTATCCTTTCTCTTTTTTATGTTAGCGGTTTACTTGGTGTGGAAGCGCCAGCGACTTGGATTATCGTTTATCTTCGTCATTTTGCAGTTTGCATTCGCCTTTTATGGATACGGCTCAGCTCATCTGCCTTACATTCTGTATCCCTATTTGACCATACACGATAATTTCACCAATGACTCGATGGCTATTGCGCTAATCATAGCATTTGTACTCGGCTTGCTGCTTCTGATCCCTTCACTATACTTGCTGATGCGTCTGTTTTTATTTAACACTAAATACGTCAAAGGCAAATAAATACCGTAAACGAAAGCAGGTGTACGATATTGGAAATTACTTTAATTATGATTGCCCCTCTTCTCATAATAGGCATTGCAGTTGTGTTCCTATTTGTATGGGGTGCTAAAGGCCAAACTTCGCCTAGGGAATAATCTCATTAAAAAACGCGTCTTTTTCCTTTTGGAATTGGACGCGTTTTTTATTAAGATCTATATTCACGATGAAAGTATAGCCTCTGCTACAAGCTGCCCCGATAGGGTTACCATCGGTGTTCCCCCGCCTGGATGCGTCGTACCTCCGACAAACCATAAACCCTTTAGATCAGCTTGATTGGAGGGTCTGGCAAAGGTTTGCCGCGCTGTATTGGAGGAAATGCCATATATAGCTCCGCGGTATGCCGATGTCTGCTTTTGCATTTGGTCAGGAGTGTAGACTGCTGAAAACTCTGAATCATCAATTAAACCAGACAAGCCATATGCTTCAAGTTTCGTTAAAATGTTTTTCTGATACGATTCGGCTTCTTGCTCCCAGTTCAACAGCGGAGAAGTGTATGGAGCGTTAGTCAGGATAAACAGGTTGCTGCCTCCAGCAGGGGCCATCCCATCCTCTGAGTAACCTGAATGGCAAATGTAAATTGCAGGGTTCTGAGGTGCTCTTCTTTGCTGGAAGATGTCGTCAAACTCACTGCCATAGTGTTCTGGGAAAAACACAGTATGATGCAGCAGCTGGCTGTAGGTCTTCTTACTGCCAATGAGGGAAACAAAACCTGATAACGATGGCTCATACGATGAGATTTTGGCATTGCTCATGCTTGGTCGCTTTGATTCTTCCAGCAGGTTTTTGCAAATAGCCAGCACATCACCATTTGCGATGATGATATCAGCTTTATAGTCCGCTTTGCTCGTAACAACACCTGTGATGCGACCGTTTACTGATGTAATCTGTTGAACACTCTCGGACGTATGAATCGTTACACCAAGCTCCTGAGCAAGGCGGCCGAATGCCTCCACAATCTGGTAGGTGCCGCCTCTCACTCCATAAATACCTAACTGCAGCTCCAAATGAGCAAGCATTGCAAAAATAGACGGAGCCGTCCGAGGAGCCGATCCAACATAGGTCGCATACCGTCCTAAGAGTGCAAGTGTATGCGGATGCCTAAAGTAACGGCGAAGCAGCCGTTCCAATGTCAGCCATGGACGAATCCGCAGCAAACCCGCAAGCAGTCGGAAGTCAACTTTATCCTTCCATGACAGCAGCAGCCGATTCATGAATAGCTGATCAGCTTGTTGATATAACGCAGCAGCCTCTTTCATGAATGAGCGATACTGCTTCGCATCCTCTGGACTATATGCTGCAATTTGCGCTTCCATTAGAACGAAATCAGAGCATAAATCAACCGTCGTTCCGTCTGCAAAATGATTCCGCGTGCCCGGGTTCAGCGGATAAAAAGTAACGTAGTCCTCCATTCTTCGACCAACGCTCTCGAATACCTGCTGAAATACATGAGGCATCGTAATCGTGCTTGGTCCACGATCGAAGCGATAACCGCCAAGCTCAATGCGCTGAAGCTTTCCGCCGAGTGCTGCCTGTTGTTCAAGCACAGTGACGTGATAACCCGCATATGCCAATCGAATCGCTGCAGATAATCCGCCTAAACCTCCGCCAATGACCATGACTCGCTTCACGAATACCTCCTCCCCTTCCATTCATAACCAGTGCCATTTAAGCTCGCCCGCCACGAGGCCAACGCAATCGCTGACAGCAGAAATATACTTGCAGGTAAACAGAAGGATAAGTACCAGGGCTGTCCACTTTTCCTATCAATGATTCTCTTCAGACAAACGCCTAGTAGATAGCAGAGCGAGCTTGGCAATAAAACAGTTGTAAGCCATCCTTCCGGATATGCATGCATGAGAAGCCCAGCTAAACTAATGATCATCATTATCGGAGGCAGTATATAAAGCAAGGTGTACATAAACAACATAATTCCAAGCAATAAGCTGCTGCGACCTACACCTGCAAATATATTTTTCTTATAGCCGTTCCAAACCCCGGCAGCGTTCTGATACATACGCATGGAAATTTGGGGGCAAACGTAGGCTAAAGTGACGGGAAGCCCGGCTTTTTTGACAGCACCAGCCAGCTGCATATCATCGACGAGATGACCTTTGAAGCCAGCATGGCCGCCTGTCGCCCAGTAGCTTTCTGCTGAAATCATCAGAAAAGCACCGTGTGCGGCGACGAATTTTGGATCTGGCGATTGCCGAACGAGTCGTATCGGCAGATGGCAGGCAATCGAGAAGCTCATCATCGGGACGATGAGCTTCTCCAGCCATGTTCCAGTTTCCTGCTTAGGGAAACCGGTCACGAGCCCTTGACCTTGCGCTAAAGCGGTGTCAAGCGCATCCGCGAGCGCACCCGGCTCAAGCCGCGCATCAGCGTCGAGAAATAACCACCATTCGCCGTGCGCCGCTTCGACGAGCTGATGACATGCGTGCGACTTGCCCAGCCAGCCGAACGGCAGCACATCACCGGGCAAAACGCGAACACGGCTGTCGCCTGCTGCAGCGAGCCGCGCAGCTTCTGCTGTTCCGTCTGTGGAACGATCATCCAGCACCAGCACCTCAATAAATATGGAAGGCTCCAGCAGCACCGATTGTATACATGCTGCAATGTTATCCGCTTCATTACGCGCCGGGATAAGAACAGACAGCCGTGGTCTAGGTGTAATTCCGTGAACATCTGGAGCATCAGCTTGAATGGACTCAGCTCCTCCTGACAGCCAAACTCGTCCTATACCGCTGCCTCCCAACGAAGGCATTTGCGAGAGGTTCCATAACACAAATAATAGCTGCAGCATCAGGGCTGCAGCTACCGTCCAAAAAAAGATTTCCACCTTGTCACCCCGTTCATCCAAGCATCAAAAACCTCGTTCGTTGACCGTTTCGCCTTCAGTATTGATCGATACTCGGCTAGCTCCCCGCGAGCTGCTGCTATTACTGCAAGGCGGTGTTCATTCAGTTGATCCTCCAAAGCCGATTCAAGCATTGTCGTAATGGTTTTACGTCCCAGCTGCTGCCATGCTCTGTGGATAGGTTTACCGAATTGAAGACTGACTTCTGCCTTTTGATGAAGTCCTAGCGAATAATATGCTGTTACGGGCTGAACAATCGTTCCCGGACAGCGCTCCAATAAATAGCCCGCGCCGGTTTGAAATCTTAAAGGTCTACGCTCCAGATGCTCGATATCTCCTTGTGGAAATAACCAAACTCCATATCCTTGATTTAATAGACTCTCACTATATCGAAGGGAAGCAACGATCGCTCGGCTTGACTTCTTATCAATCGAGAAAGCTCCTATTTTGCGAAAAAATCGATACCGCTTCATTTGCTCTTCATCCATCATCATATAGTGTTCACGCGCTGAAGCGTTTGCGATCGCATGATATACAACCATTCCATCCCACCAAGAGCTATGATTCATAAGATAGAGCACAGGCTGGCCTTGCGGAACTGGATCGATCTCACCGCTCAGTTGAAACGAGTGAAAATGCCGTCTTAACAAATAGTTTTCATTGTATTGCGCGAATATTCGTTTAAACCACTTGCTTGAGCCCGCTGCGATCAATCCTTCCCGCTCCTTCCGCCACAACGATAGCTGCCAATGCGATGATGAACGGCATCATTAAACCTTCTTTGGCCCCTAAGAGACCAAACATAAACAGCATCATTTGCGTGAGTCTTACAGCCTGGATTCGAACGTTCGCCGATACTTCTCTTAAAGGGAACAGAAATGATATAGCTGCTGATATAACGAACCAACTGATGAAGTTTGCTGCCGGTATCCCGTAGAAATCACCAGGCTCATGCCAAATCCAGAACTGCCTAGCGAAAGCCACTGGATCGAGTACGAGGTCAAAAACAACCGTCCATAAGCCGGTATGAAGCGCACGCGTCCATCGATTCGAGAAGGCAGTCATTCGCATCACAGTGACAATGACACCAATCCACGCACAAAATATGGCGAGGGGTACTCCGCCAAGCGAGATGCCAAGTAAAGATGTGTATTTGTAGTCTCCAAACGGCCATCCCATCGTCACACCAAGCCATTCTACAGCAAACGTAAGTACCCCAACGAGCATTATTCTACTCCAGCTGCGACGGCGCTCCTCGCCCATCATGCCTTCAATATGAATGGCATACAGGGCAAAAAACACGAGAAACAAACCATTGGAAAAGGAAAGCCACGTTGGAACGCCAATGGTCAGCATGAGGATTAACCCGATGCAATACCAAAAAATAAATAGGTAGCGGATCATAGCGATACCGCATTGCTGTCATTAACCTCTGATACGAGCATATATTTCATTTTTATATTCGTATAAAGCTTTAATTTATTTAATGAGCTGACGATAGCTCGCTTCTTATAGACTTCGTAGTTGGCAGCCTTTACTTCATCCAAAATCGCTGCATAGAAGCTTGCGGCCAGCTCAACTGAAAAAGCGCTGCTGGAAGGATACGTTTCAAGCCCGCGCAAGCCTCGTGCGAACCAACTGCGTGAAAGTGTATCCAGCTCTTGCACAAGATGTTGAAATCGTTCGTCGACAACGCCCATTTCGAAGTCGCTTTCGGTATAGCGATGACGAGCGAGCAGCTCAAGCGGCAGGTAACGACGCCCTCTACTCTGATCCTCGCCAACGTCGCGAACAATGTTTACAATTTGCATGGCTTTTCCAAGCCATATTCCCGCTTCTATTACTTGAATATCTGGCTGATCATGCAAGACTGGCAGCAGCATCTCACCAACTGTTCCGGCAACCAAGTAGCAGTAGTCCTCCAACTGCTCCATCGTCTCATAGTGGGTGAAAGATAAATCCCGGCGCTGTCCCTCCATTTGTCTGAAAAACGGTTTTTTGCTGAGTGGAAAAGTATCAAACAGCCACCGTAAAGAAGCCCATATGAAATGATCCGCTGCCTGATCCAAACGGTAAAAATGTTGTTCTAGCTCATCAATGGTATAGGGAGAACGTTGCGGCTCATCTACTGCATCGTCTATCATGCGGCAGAAAGCATAAATAACGTAAACGGCTTCGCGCCTTGGGCTAGGCAAATAACGAAAAGCTTTATAGAACGATGATGATCCTTTCTGAATCATCGCTTCACATTGCGCCAAACAGACAGTGGGTTCCATGAGGTCACTCCTTTAACAAATAGTTGGCTAGCAATCTGGCACCTTGCATAACAATCGGGATTCCACCGCCAGGATGCACGGATGCCCCTACAGCATACAAACCTTTTATCGGATATGGCACGATTTGAGGACGGAACACTGCCGACTGTCCAAAAGTTGGCGCGATGCCGAAGCTGCCCCCATGATAGAGTCCATCCGACTCCGCGTCCTGCGGCGTCCTTACTTCCTTCCATTGAATCGCAGCTCTCAAGCCGGGAAAGCCCCTCTTCTCAGCCTCATCAATTACATGCTCGACTAACGCGGGCACTTCATCCTCCCACGCTACAGAACCGTGTGGCGGAGCGGGAATCAGCATATACATGACGCTCTCACCTGGAGGTGCTGCTTCCATATCCATAGCTGACGGATAAAATATGTAAAAGGATGGATCTCGCGGAAGCTGATTGTTTTGAAAAATTTGTTTTAATCCACTTTGTAAATTGTCAGGTAAAAAAAACTGGTGAACGGAAGCTTGCTCCCACTGTTTGTTTAGGCCTAAATAGATCAAGATTGTTCCTGAAGACGGCTTATAGGCTTTCATTGGAACAGTGTTCTTTGGCATCAATGAGGCTAGATGCGGAAAATCACCGTTATATACAATCGTATCATGCAGCGTTTCCCTGCCGCCTTCGTCTATCACGCCAATGCAGCGTCCATTCTCAAGTAACAATTGCTCAATCTGAGTTTCTGTCTTGATTTGAACCCCTCTACTCCGCAGCTCCTCTTCCAAGATGGAAACGATTCCGGCATAACCTCCTTTTACATACCAAATGCCATAAGCATGTTCAGCGAAGGGCAATAACGTATACAATCCGGGAGATTGAAAAGGAGCGCCACCTATGTATAAGGTTTGTAGAGAGAACGCATCAAGCAGCTTCTCACTTCGGAAATATCGTCCTGCAAAGGAACGCACGCTTTTGTAGGCTTTAAGCTTCGTTAATAACGTTAGGTTTCGAAAAGTATAAAACTCTCGTTTTCGCAAAAATGGACGTTCCAGAAAAGCTTCCTTTCCTTGTTTAAAAGCCACTTCCATGTCCGCCATATAACGCCGAAAACCATCGACTTCCTCTGGAAACATTCGCTCAAGCTCTTCGATCTGGCGCTGCTGATTCCGCCATTTGTGAAATACGGTGCCGTCTGCATAATGAATACGGTAAAGCGGATCGCATTCGAGGAGCGGTATGCGTGATCGCTCGATTCCAGCTTCCTCCAAAATACTAAGCAGCATTTCAGGCAACAGCACAATTGTAGGGCCTTGATCGATCCGATAGCCTCCGCCTTCCTGAAAAGCTAATCTACCGCCAAGCCGGGGGCCTCTTTCATAAATAGTAACCTGCTTGCCTTGCTTGCTAAGCAGCAGAGCTGCTGTTAAACTGCCTATTCCACCACCGACAAAAGCTACTCCCACCGAAAGGCCTCCTTCTGTGAGTGGATGACTGCTGAAGATCCGCCAACCCTTATACGTTCACTATCATCCTGCGCCATAAGTAGACGGGTACTAATGCGCGCTGATTCGAAGATCGTCGGCAAGCCGCTGCCAGGGTGAGTTCCTCCCCCTACAAGCCAACAATTAGCGAGCTCTTCGAAGCGGTTATGTGGACGAAGCTTCATCATTTGATCCAGTGAATGTGCAAGATTAAACGTTGCTCCTTCATAGACATGATGATCATTTCGCCAATCTAATGGTGTAATGATGGCTTCCTCTTCGATGTCAGCCGAGAAGCCTGCTAGCTCTGGCTCCTGCTCCATACGCTCGATCATCTTTTCTCTAACGAGTGTCCTCTGCTCCTCCCAACTGACATTCGCTGTCAGATTCGGTACCGGCATAAGCGCGTATAAAGCGGTTTTCCCTTGAGGAGCCAGCGTTGGATCGTTAAGCCCAGGATTATGTATATAAATAGATGCGTCTGTAGACAGCATCTTTTTTGTCATGATTTCATGTACGTTTTGGCGATAGTTGTTGGCAAATAAAATGTTATGGTGCGGCATATGTATTTCACGATTTACTCCGAGGTAGAGCATATAAGTAGAGCAAGAATATTTCTTCTTGGCAAGCTTTGCCGGACTGTATTTCTTAAGCTCACCCGGTTCAAACAAGTGGTTCATAGCGGTTGCAAAATCAGCATTGATGATGATATGATCCGCTTCTATTTTTTCACCATTTTCCAAAAGCAGACCTACTGCTTTTCCGCTCCGGCTCAGCACTCTTTGGACACCGCAGGAGGTAACAATCTCGCCATCGTACTCGCGAATCACTTCAGCCATTGCCTCGCAGACGCGGTTAACGCCTCCAACGGGATGAAAAAGGCCAAATTTATGTTCCAAATAAGCAAGTATTGTAAATGTTCCAGGGCATTCCCATGGCGACATGCCTAAATATTTTGCTTGGAAAGTAAACGCATATTTCAGCCTTTCATCTGTAAAATAACGTGAAAGTCTGTCATACACACTTCCTACCGCATTCAGCCGCGGCAGCGCTTGAAACACATCCCGAGAAATATAGTCGCTTAGCTTGCTGAAAGGCCGCTGCAGCAGCGGGGAAACCTTGTTATATTTCTCCCCCTCCTCTTTCATAAACTGAAGATAACCTTTACCGTTGCCGGGAAATAGCGCCTCGATCCTCTCAACCATCTGCTTCTCGTCCCGTGTCGGTGAAAATGTAACATCGCCGAATTGCAGCCTATATAGCGGATCAAGCGCTATGAGCTCAACATAGTCGTACAAAGAGCGATTTACAGATTGAAACATTTCTTCAAGCAGGTGTGGCATCATGAAAAACGTAGGTCCTCGATCAAAAAAATACTCACCCAGCTGAAGCCTGGAGGTTCTCCCACCTATATAGGGCTGTTTCTCATAAACGGTAACTCGGTAACCTCGGCCAACCAGCTCCATGGCAGCTGCTAAACCGCCAGGTCCTGCTCCAATAACGGCCACGATTCCCTTATCCATACCAATTCCCCTTTCCAAAAAAAACAAATTAACTATACAAACATTATACAAACATAATACATACTTGATAATAGTCTGTAAAGTTAATTTATTCATTAGAATTGGAAACTTAACCCTAAAACCTTATCTTTAAACCATCTTTCCCATTCTTCTTGATTGCCATTCGGCAGCACCCAATCAGAATACGATTCAGGTACGTTTTTGAAGCCTTGTCCGCCTAGAACGACTTGCAGATCAGCATGATGAACCAATAAACGGTTTATAAAAGCAAAAGTGGGTTCCATTAAGTTTGCGTCAGTTAACGAAATACATAGGACTCGAATTTGCTGCGACTTAATCAACTCTGCAATGCCATCCTCCGGAGTATCTGGTCCAAGATACAGCACGTCAGCCCCTTTTTTACGCAAAAATAAAGAAAATAAAAGTAGTCCTGCTTGGTGATGTTCTCCAGATGGACATAAAGCAAGCATGCGGGGCACTCGATTATCAATCGGAAAAAGTTGAAAGAAACTAAGACAACGCTGAATCACGAACTGTGTAATAAAATGCTCCTGCGCAACAGAAGCTCTGCCTTCTTCCCACTCCGTGCCGGCTTTAATCATTACTGAAAATAAGATTTGATAGATCATAATGTCATAGCCATACATGGAAAATCCTAAATCAACCATCGTTTTTGCTTGTTCCGTACGAAAGTTGCAAAGCGTGTTATACAAGCGCTCCACCATTTCTTGATGAGCCTCTTCTGCCCCAACTTTAGCATGGGTCTCTGTCTTCGCTTCCAACATCCGTTCACGCAAAAGCTGCTGCTCCTTTAGCAGCCGAACAGCTTGTGAAATCGTCATCCCTTTCTCATCCGTCTGATTTTTGAGGAAGCGTAAATCCTCCATATTTTTATCATCAAAGAGGCGATAGCCTGTTTCTGTGCGAATGGGCTTAATCGCTTCATATCTTGTTTCCCAAGCACGAATCGTAACCGCAGGAATACCTAGCAGTGTTGAAGCTTGTCTGATTGTGTACATCATTACATTTCACTCTTTTCCTTCAGTTTCCAAAAAATGCGCTGCAGCCGAAAACGGTTATAGCGCTGTACAATGATAAATGGGACATTGGCGACAATGGCATAAACGATCATGATCCAGCCATAAATGCTTTCGTTCCATAGGAAAAATAGCGGCGCAGGCAGCATCGATATAATGTGAGTCCACTCTCCGCGCCGCGTTTCAAGTATAAAGGTCTGCAAGTAAGCTTTCTCAAGGACAGCTAATTTTTTCTTGGCAAAGCCTCCTTGAAACAAGCTTCCTCCGTCTGGCAGTTTGTCTTTCCAAACACGAATGAATAACAATCGTTCATAGACCAATTCTTCTCCGCGCCTCTTTGTCTGAGGTTTCATGCGATCAGCAGTGCGGCTGAACCAAACATCAGGCATTTTCAAAAACAAATAGGACACGCCCATATGCACAAGCAGCCATGCAAAAATATTTACAACCAATGTCCAAAACGGTGAAAATTCAAAAATTCTCACTTCCGCCCGCTTCCCTTCATAGTTGAAATCGAGCGACCTTTCCATGTGACCTTGCGGCGAAAAAAGGTTTGCAGCGTTGAACTAGCGAAGATCCCCATAAAAAAGAGAAGCGGAATAGGAAACAGGATAGCGGTCTGGAAACCAAAATTTCCAGCTCGGCTTAACTGTATATTTATTAACAAAACATAAGCAAGGTAGCTGATTATTCCTATCGTTATTTGGTCGCTTGATCGCCAAATTTGAGGATTCAACCATTGTGTAACAACCGTAATCAAACCAGTTAGCCACCAGATTATAGCTAGTAAACGCAGCGGTGTCGTAGATGATGCACCTGATGCGAAGCTTTTACTCCAGCCTGCACACAATTGCCGAATGCCTTCCGGGTACATTCGGAAAGCAATAACGCTTTTTCCGCAACAATTTCTAACCGTTTGCTGCTCAGCAAATAGAAGGCCTAAGCTGTAATTTTCGAGAATACGCTCACGAACAGCCTCGTGCCCACCTGTTTGAAAATATGATTCTCGGGTACAGACTATACAAGGACCGAAAGCGCCTACAGCCTTCTTATTTGTTGCGGCAGCAGTTTGAGGTGCTCCAACCGCAGCTAAGACGATGATGTTGAAGAAAGCTGACAACCATTCATAGGGCCGCTTCATCTTGTGGTAAGGCTGGATCGAAAGCAGCCCGTTCTGCTTGGAATGGGCCTCAGCCAGCATCGCCAACCCAGCATCCTCTAAACAAGTATCTGCATCAAGGAAAATAAGTAAATGACCGCTTGCTGCCTGCGCGCCATTCCAGCACGCCCAGCTTTTACCAAGCCAACCATCCGGCAGCTCGCCCGGGTTTACAACTATTGCACCAAATGATTCAGCGATGGCTGCTGTACGATCAATTGATCCGTCATCTACTACAATCACTTCAAATGGAGCGAGTTGCTGCCCCTTTATTGATGGCAATAACTGTGTCAGGTTTCTCTCTTCATTTCTAGCTGGAATGATAACTGAAATGCTTGGGAGACTCTTTCTATCGTTCTTTGAGAAAGGCACCAAATCCTCATCTAATGGTCGGATTTTGTTCAGCAGCCAAGCACCACAAATAAGTCCGCCAAGCAACAGCACAACATTTCCAATCATAGATCTAATCCTCTGTACAAAAGGTACCAAAATTCCTTATATGACTCGTTATTCCATGTTTTCTTATACAAACAGCTCATTTTCCCCAAAGTTGTGTACCACCTTTCACCAGGCTGATTAGGTCATTCAATTTGGCAGTTGATAATGGTTATACAAACTTACAACCACAGCCCTATCTTTGGTGAAAATGATGGCATTCAAACTATACGAGCCATTATTCGCTCTTTTTATAGCCTCATTCTCGTCGCTTAACGACGAAATAGCAGGAGCTATCCGAAGATTTGATCCTGCAAAAGCTGCATGTTATAGGTAAAATTTGTTAATACTGAAAATGAAAAAGTGTTGGTTAAATGCATATCCCGCATTCAGCTTATCGCATTAACCTTTTACGTTAGTTCTACAACGATTATACGATTGTGTATATAGTTTGTCATCTGCATCGTTTCGGCTAAATGACCAATGATGAGAGGAAGTGCTCCTATGAGCAAAAAGATTATTGTCGTCGGAGGCGGTCTCGGCGGACTATCAGCTGCTATTCGCCTCTCTGTAGATGGGCATCAAGTGACCATATTAGAAAAAAATGAACGCGTTGGCGGCAAATTAAACGTAAGATCAGGGCAAGGCTACACTTTCGATACGGGCCCTTCTATTCTGACGATGCCTTGGGTGCTCGAACAGCTGTTTGAAAGTGCTGGCCGCAAACTAGAGGATTATATGAAGCTGGTTCGTGTTGAACCTCAGTGGAGAACTTTTTTCGAAGATGGGGTAACACTTGATATAACAGGTGACTTCCCTGACCTAATCAAGCAATTCGAACAAATCTCACCGGTTGATGCACAGCAATTCCTCTCTTATTTGGATTATTGTCAGCAAATGTATCAGCTCAACACAAAAAGCTTTTATAACAAGAGCCTTAGTGGTCTGAGCGACCTGCGGCGTCACCACAGTATGAAGGAACTGTTAGCGATGGACCCGATGAAGACGATGCATCAGACGACAAACCGCTTTCTGAAGGACAAGCATTTGCGTCAATTGTTCGATTTTTTCATCATGTATATCGGTTCCTCGCCTTATGCCGCTCCCGCTGTGCTGTCACAATTAATCTATGTACAAATGGGGCTTGGCATCTATTATGTAGAAGGCGGTATGTACCGAATTGCGGAGGGTATGCTTAAGCTGCTTGATGAGCTCGGTGCGGAGGTTCGCACTTCAGCTCCAGTTGCTCAAATGAATACAGTCGGCCAAACCGCAACAGGGGTAACTTTAGAAGATGGCAGCGTAATAGAAGCTGATCTGATTGTGTCAAATCTTGAGGCTATTCCAGCGCATCAGACACTGCTGCAGCATCATCCGAAATCGGCCGACCGCGTAAAGGATTTAGCTAAATACGAGCCTACTGTATCAGGACTTGTGCTGCTTCTTGGCGTGGATAAAGTTTATGATCAGCTTCTTCACCATAATTTCTTCTTCTCTGAAGATCCAGATAAAGAGTTCAACGATATATTTGTCGAAGGCAAACCTACAGATGATCCAACAGTGTACATCGGGGTTTCAAGCAAAACCGGTCCTGGACAGGCACCGCAGGGCAAAGAAAATCTATTTGTGCTTACTCATGTGCCGGCGCTCAAACCTGGAGAAAGCTTCGAGTCACAGAAAGCGGCTTACAGAGACCTGGTTCTGAATAAGCTCGAACGTATGGGACTAACGGAGCTGAGACAGCATATTGAGTTTGAATATACCTTCACTCCAGATGATATCCAGCACCTTTATGGTTCTAATGGCGGTTCCATCTACGGCATTGTAACGGACCGCAAGCTTAACGGCGGCTTCAAAATTCCAAGCAAAAGCAAGCTGCTCGATAATCTTTATTTCGTTGGCGGATCAACGCATCCCGGTGGCGGCGTCCCGATGGTCACTTTATCCGGACAACTCACCGCTGACCTCATTAAAGAGCAATTGAGCATTGGTGCAAAATCCGTTATGTAGGCAGATTCAATTCATATAAAAAAACCTCTAATCCGTTATCGCGGATTAGAGGTTTTTATCAATTGATTAATTATTAAATAAGTTCAAGGGCCATTCCACCTAATGCACCGGTCACAACAATCATCCAAGGTGGAAGCTTCCAAAAAACAAGCATAATAAACAATACGGCAGCCAGCATAAAATCACCGGACTCTACTATCGCGCTAGTCCAAAGCGGATCATACAGTGCAGCAAGCAATATGCCAACTACAGCGGCGTTAACGCCAACTAATGCACCTTGGATTTTTGAGTTATTTCGCAACACATTCCAAAACGGCAATGTTCCAGCAACGAGAAGAAATGCCGGCAAAAAAATTGCAGTTGTTGCAACAATGGCTCCAGTCAATCCACCAGAGAGAGTACCAAGATAACTAGCGAATGTGAAAAGTGGACCAGGCACAGCCTGCGCAGCGCTATAACCAGCTAAAAAATCCGATTCATTAACCCACCCGGTAAAGACAACTTCGTTCTCAAGAAGCGGCAGAACAACATGTCCGCCTCCAAACACCAGTGAGCCTGCACGATAATAGCTATCGAACATCGCAATCCATTCCATATTTTCCCATTGTCTTAGAAATGGCAAAACAATAAGCAGCGTGAGAAATATAACGAGGCAGGAGATCGCAAGGGAACGGCTAATTCGAATGTTCAGATCAGGAGTTCCCTCGACTGTTTTCATACGATATAACCATACCCCGATCAGTCCAGCTGCAGCAATAATGATTACTTGACTATAGGCCGCTTGCCAATATAACGTTATCGCAGCAGCGATGACTGCTATCGTAGCTCTGTTTCGATCCGGTGTTAGTTTCTGCCCCATCCCTAGAACGGCATAAGCAACGATGGCCACCGCTACAATTTTCAATCCATGAATCCAGCCTGTGTTTCCAAGATCAAATCCTTGCAGCAAAAAAGCAAAGGCCACTAATGCAATGATCGATGGCAGTGTGAACCCTAACCAAGCCACTAGTCCGCCCAATAACCCAGCCCTAACTATCCCTATACCGATCCCAACTTGACTGCTGGCTGGTCCAGGTAGAAACTGACATAAAGCAACGAGGTCTGCATAACTACGTTCATCCATCCATTTACGGCGACGAATATACTCATTGTGAAAATAACCCAAATGGGCTATCGGACCCCCAAATGAGGTAAGTCCTAGTTTAGTAGATACAGCTAGTACCTCTACCAAAGATGCGATTGTTCCTCTTTTCAATCCTATAACCTCATTCCATTACTCATGTTATTTACATTGTAAGCTTGCGAATTATTGGCTTACAACCCTTTAACAAATACTTAATAAATGGTTACATAAAAAAAACCACCTCGTAAGGTGGTTTTTAAAATCATTACGCTTTATTTAGACTCCATCATCGCAGCAAATGTATCTTCCGTTACGACACGCCTTGCTGTTACATAACGTTTTGCATAATAAGAATCGTTAAGGTTTGTAATCGTAACCCCTTTGCTTGTAGAAGAATGAGCAAATTTCCCATCCCCAATGTAAATGCCCGCATGAGAAACGCCTTTGCCGCTTGTGTTGAAGAACACAAGATCACCCACGCGTAGTTCATCTTTATTAACCTCTGTGCCTGTGTCTGATTGCGATTGCGATGTTCTAGGCAGCTTTACATCAAATTGATTAAAGATATGTAGAATAAAACCCGAGCAGTCAAACCCTTTGCTCGTTGTGCCTCCCCATTTATAAGGAGTTCCAACAACCTCGCTTATGGAATCCGTAAGCACTGACTTGTCCGACTTATCTGCAAGCACGCTTCCTCCTCCAGTAAGCAGCAGCAAGCAGGATAACAATAAAATAAAACCCTTCTTCAAAACAACTTCTCCCTTCGGTGCCTACGAGGTTAGCTTATGGGTTCGGTTGAAGATCCCTATGCTTAAAAACATACATTAAGCAATTCACCCTGGGTGGTTCCCCCGTTTCCGATATACAGAACTCGGCATGTCAATAAACCTTATAGTATCGTTAAATTCGATTTTTTTTACCATAATCCTGCAATTGGTTTATTAGAATACTTTCATTTTTCTTCATTATTATTATTTATTTAGCTGCTCACAACATGATTTTTGTCAAAGGTGCTGGTTTTTTTGTAATTAAAATAGATGAATTTCCAAGCACATTTTCAAAATATAACGGTTTAAACACAAAAAAAGAGTATCCATATTTTCATACAGTTACTCTTTCTAGTTAAGCAAGTTTCGCCAAAATATCGACCTTCTGCCAAGAACGTCTCCTCCATCTGTAGAACATCAGTAATGCTCTTATCCATTCATCGATTGAAAAGGCCAGCCATATTCCTACCAACCCCATGTCGAACACAATCCCGAACACGTATGCCAGCGGCACACTAATCCCCCACATGGACACTAACCCGGCAGCAACTGGAAATTTCACATCTCCAGCCGCATTTAGACAACTGATAAGCACCATGTTGCAAGCCCGAGCCGGCTCCAGCATAATCGATAACAACATGAGCTGCTTGCCTAACATTATAATTTCCGCATCATTAGTAAAGAGGCTGAGCAATAGACCTGAGAAGCTATAAATACAAATACCAAGCGCAAGCGAAATGACGAACGCCAGCTTCAAACTTTGAATACTGGATCGATAAGCATCATCCTTCTGATGGGCTCCAATCAGATGTCCAACAATAATTTGCGTTCCTTGACCTATTGCCATTGAAAAAACAAAAACAAAAGAAGTTATGCTCTGCGAATAAATTTTTGTCGTTAACGCTGCCGTACCGATCAGCGTGACTAGATATGTGATTACAACCTGTGAAAGATTATAAGAAACATGCTCACCTGCCGAAGGAATACCTAGTTTAAATATAAGGCCAATATTTTTTCTTTGAAACTTAAATGGACTAATCAAGCCAACCTTATACTCCAAGCTTCGAATACATAAAATCAAATAAGCGATCATCCCTATGGTACGGGTTATCCATGTAGATGCTGCTACTCCTTCTACGCCTAAATTAGGTAAGCCGAAGGGCTCCATCAGCACCAGATAATTTAAAGTAATATGCAGTACATTTATCCCCAATGCGATGAACATCATTTCTTTCACAATACCGCGGCATCGTAAAATAGTACCTAACGTCATGCTTATTGCTGTGATGAAGACGGAGCTGCCAACAATCGATAGATAGCTGACTCCTTCTGCCATCACATCCTCGGGCACTTTAAAAAGCGCTAAAAACACGTCGGCATAGACAATCAATCCTACGCTAGCTATTAAACCGAGCATAACATTCAAAGTAAGCGCCGTTCTCCCGATTCGATCGGCGCCATGCAAGTTGCCTGCGCCGAGCCATTGATTGAGAATGACACTTGTACCCACCGTAACAAATCCAAACATCAAGCCCACTACAACTAAAATCTGATTAGCTATCCCAACCGCTGCCACTGCTCCATCAGAGTAGCTGCTTAGCATCATCGTATCGACCGTTCCAATCAGCATCCCAAATAAAGCTTCAATAAAGATAGGCCATGTTATCGAAATGATGCTCTTTTGGCGCGGATCAACCTGTTTACTCATTCAAATTCACATTCTTCCTGTTCATGTACTACCCTGCTGTTATCGTCAGACTACTGTTATCATGTATGAGAGTACACCCTATCCAACAAATAGGGGTTGAGAGAATGCGCCAAAACCGCCTTCCAAATAAACTGCCGCCCTTACGTAACCTTCATCACCACGACACTTGTAACTAACGCTATTGAAACGACCGGAAGTCTCGAATAGTACATTTCCGTCTTTGCCGAACAAAGTTGCATATTTGTACATCCGGTCCAATCCTTCACTCGCAAGCAGCTTAAACTCGATCGTCCCAGCGGCTGCATGAATCGACTCAAACCCATAGCCTGTTGAAACATAGAAACTTCCGGATTTCATCGCTGAAGTAATACTCTCATTGGTGTTTTGCTCAGCAAGCACCATATTCCAAGTTCGTTTCTCTTGCCCATATACATGAAAATCGTCTCCGCCAAACCCCCATACTTTTCGCCCAGCTGAGAGCAGCGCATCCCATTTGTCAAACGCAATGTCGAACGCTGGATTTCCTTCGCCATTTACGATCTCGATTCCGGTGTAGCAAGGCATCGCGAGCATATCTTCAATCGGCCAATACTGCGAATAATAACGATTCGGATGAACGAGTACGCTCATTCCTCCTTGCTTCGTGCAAAGGTCAGAATACTGCTGATACCGTTCTACCGAAAACTCGTTGGAATAGCTGTCCATCATCGAGCGCGGAGGGTTAATGAGAAGCATATGCCTTTGCGGACTGCTAACCTCCATCGCTTCGAATACGGTCGTGATTGAACGTTTCCCTTCATGAACGGTAATGAAATCGTGGTCGGAAATGCCGAGGAAATCGTATTGCCCATACATCCGGTAAACCGTCTCAAGCGTTTGAGAGCCACAAGCACTATTTGTCGTATGATTATGGAAGCTCCCTTTCAGCCACATGCCCTCTTGTTTATCATAAGGATTTGAAATGATTACTTGTGTCATTCACTATGTTCCTCCGTTCCTGCCTTATTCTTTGACCGAACCGATCATAACGCCTTTGGCAAAATACTTCTGAATAAATGGATAAATCATAATAATCGGTGTGATGACGATAATAATCGTCGCCATTTTCAGCGAGTTTCCTGTCACCTGAATTTTGTCCAGCATTTCATATTGCGTCGAACCAGCCGCTTGCTCGAGCGTATTTCGAAGCGCATCTGCCCGGGTCAGCATTTCCTGCAGCAATGTTGATAAAGGCCGCAGATTGCTCTCTCGAACATAGAAGGCACCTGTAAACCAATCATTCCAATGCCCCTCTGCGTTAAATAACGCGATGACAGCAACAACCGGCCTGCTGAGCGGCATGATCACCTTCATGAAAATTGAAAAATCATTATATCCATCAATTCTTGCAGATTCTTCGAGGCTTGGACTGATCTCTTGGAAGAAAGTCCGCATAATTATTAAATTCCATGCACTATACAAGCCCGGAATGATATAAACCCAGATTGTATTCGTCAAATGCAAGTCTTTCAACAACAAATAGTATGGAATGATGCCGCCGCTAAACAACATGGTGAAAAAAATAAGCATGGTAAAAAACCGAACGCCTGGCATCGCTTTTCTCTTTAATGCGTAAGCTGCCATCGCAGTCAAAAAGACGCTCGCTAATGTCCCGACAATCGTTCGGAACATCGAAATGCCGAATGCACTTACAATATTGGAGGATGAGAAAACTTCCTTATAGTTTTCAATAGACCATAATCTCGGCCACAAATAGATGCCTCCTCTTTCCGCATCTTTGCCTGAATTAAAGGACAAAGCAAAGATGTTCAGAAACGGAAGAATGATAGATAAACATAAAAGAATGATCAATACATAGATGGCAATCTGAATTAATTTTTCTCCTGTAGAAATCTTATAAAATGGTTTATCCACGTTATTTGCACTCCTTCAACATTTGCGAAGCAAAACAGCCTCGGAAGCATGTCCTTAGCGTTAGTGGTCCGTCTCATCGCATTACATTTCATGTACGAATGAAACAGACCACCAGCAGCTTTAATGAATGTTATAGTTCTACTTTTGTATTTGGATCGCTATCTTTTTTCTCAAGCAATGCTAAGTAATCATCCAAGCCTGCAGCCTTTAATTGTTCAGATGCTGACTCCAATATTTTCGTTACTTGATCCTGGCTTTTAGCATAATAAGCACGTTTGAGGCTCTCGTCATAATTATCAAGTGCAGCTTTTAATTCCGTTTCCTTCGCAAACTCGCCAAGGAAAGCCGTTGGAGCATACGTATCTGAGATTATTGCACTCGCTCTTTTCTTATCCCACTCCCAATACTCAGCAATCTTGAGCGGTCCCTCATTGATATTAGGTTTGGCAGCATTACCGTATTCTGTTTCACCAAAATCCGCTATACGATCAACGTCTGTATTGCCAAGAATTTCGCCCCAATAGTTGCCTACCCCCGCAAACCCAAGCGCTTTCGCGGCTTTCGAATCTTTATCTTTCAATTCCAATACTTCATTTTTCACAATCGGGTTGCCCTTACCATCAAGTGTGTAGTCTCTTCCTTCAATTCCGTATTGCCAGAGCAGCTTGCCTTCGCGGCTCGCCAAGAAGTCAGCGAATTTGACGATATCTTCGGGATTTTTGGTTGAAGATGGAATCGCCCAAGCACCGCCAGCTGTTTTATAGCTAAGCTTCATCTGGTAAGGCTTATCCGCTTCATTTAACGGACCAATCGGCAAGTAATGCATGTCTTTATTAAATTCAAGGTAGTTATGCATATCAGCAATAATCGCGAAGGAGCCGTTCAAAATGCCTTCTGTTGCACGATTTTCTTCCATCGTATAAAACTCAGGATTCATCAGCTTTTCTTTCAGCAGCTTTTGAACAAACGCTACACGCTTGAGCGGGTATTCCGTTTGACTCTCGTGAACAATTTTACCTTCCTTATTCCGTACAAAAGTTTGGTTCACATTTACAGTCAAGTCACTATACAACGCTTTAACTTCTGTTCCGCCCCAGTATCTTGGACCAATAACGCTGGCAATGTCTTTTCCATTGTTGTCTTTGAAATTTCCAGCTTTAATTTTTTGTGCCACCTCATACAACTTCTCGGAAGTTGTAATCGTTTTTGGATCGATATTAAGCGCTTCGGCAATATCCTTGCGAATAAATGGTCCGCCTAACATTTTCCGCGTTTCATAGCCTGTTTCTCTCGAAATATTCATGTGCATGAAATAGGCTGAGCCGTTAAACTCTGGACGGAACATGACGCCGTTTTTCGTATCAAGCGGCAGATAGCCATCTTCTAGATACTTGCTGTATACTTTCGTATCCTTCATAAACGGAGTCAGATCTGTGAACATGCCTTCGCGCGCAGCTTTTAGTACAACCGGCATTTCTGGTCGACCGCTATGATTCAAATAAAATCCGATAAAGTCAGGCAAGTCACCCGAAGCAAGTCCAGCAATTAAGCCGTCAAGCGAACGATTGGCTGGCATTATATTAATTTGATAATCAATTCCCGTTTTCTCTTTAATTTGTTTTAATACTTCCGGGTTCATCTCTTCCGTATAATCGTCTGCCCCCATAAAGATTAAGCCTTTAATTTTGCGGTCGGCAATCCAAGTCGCAGGTTTATCTTTGTTATCATTTACGCCTTCCTGCTTGTTCCCTGAATTTGTTGAATTTGTTTCTTTGGCCGCGCAGCCAGTAATTAACAAGGAAGCTATAATCGGAACCGTCAACAGTCTTGCCCAATTTTTGTTCTTAAACATGATATCTCCATTCCTACCTTCTCTTTTTAATTTATATGGAAAAACGCGGTTAAGCGTCTCTCTTCAAGGAAAAATGCTGCTATCGAACAAGTTACCAAACCGAAGTGCCGGACACTTTTCGTGCAAAACGATTGGCAGTGACTACAAGAACTAAAGCGATAACACCTTGCATCATACCGACTGCTGTTGCATATCCGTATTGTCCTTGCTGCAAGCCCACGCGGATCACATACGTATCCAGAATATCTACCAAATCACTGTTTCCTGGCATTTTGAGCAAATATAACTGGTCGAATCCCGCTGACAAAATGCTTCCAAGCGATAGAATAAACACGATGAGAATGGTCGGACGAATCGACGGAAGGGTTATATGCCATATTTCCGCCCATTTGCTTGCCCCGTCAATTTTGGCCGCTTCATACATGTCTTGATTAATTCCAGCGATGGCTGCCAAATAGATGATGGAATCCCAGCCGATTGTTTTCCATATGTGGCTGCCGAACATGATTTGATAAAAATATTTGGCTTCATTCATAAAGAATGTGCTGCCGTCTCCCCCAAAATAGGTGATCGCTTCATTAAGCAAGCCAGTATCCGGCGCCAATGTTCTTTGTACTAAACCAATAACGATGACCCATGACATAAAATGCGGTAAATACGAAATACTCTGGGCGATGTTTTTAAAGGCACGGTTTTTAATTTCATTGAACATTAGCGCAAGTAAAATCGGGAACGGCAAACCGAGAAACAGCTTCATTGAGCTGATGATGAGTGTGTTTTTGATCAGCGTCATACTTTGAACATCGTTGAAAAACTTTGCGAAATATTCAAAGCCGACCCACGGACTCTCAAGTATGGTCTGATTAAATTTGAATTCCTTAAACGCTAGAAGCAATCCGCCCATTGGGATATAGGAAAAAATAATGAAGGACGCTAGACAAGGCAGAAGCATGAAGTACAAATAGCGGTATAACCATATTTTTTTCAACAAATAAACAAAACGCTGTTTTTTTCGATTTCCAGTTGGAACTAAAGCCACTTTGGTTTGCAATGAGGGCTTCTCCCTTCGTTATCATTTTTGAATTAACCTGTTTCCATCTTTAATTGTTTCAGCAGATTAACCTCGTTTGTCGTTATTTCATCGACACCTAAATCAATCATCTCGTTAAGAGATTCCCTATCATCAACGGTATAGACCCATACTGCCAAACCCAGCCTATGTGCGTATTCCACCAATTCGCTGCGGCAAGTTCGGTAATTCAGGTTTAAGCCGTAATATCCGCCTACATTTGCCCATTCGCAAACGTTTCGCGCCCATCCGATATAGTCGAGTTCCTCTTGTTCAGTAAGTACATCCGGCGTGTTATAAAGAACCTTAATTCCCCGGTGGCGGTTCGTAATTTCGTCCGAGCACCCCGTAATGAATACAAGCTCCTCCATTTCAAAATTCCTGATGCTCCTAATCGCCGGTTCAATTACCGCTTCTGTTTTGATATCCAAATTGAGCTTTATGCCGTATTCCCTTGCCAAGCCTAGAACTTCATCGAGTGTCGTAATGGTGTGGCTTTCGTAAACAGGGCTGAGCTTTACGCGGTTTTCCGGCCGGTTCAATTGCTCGAATGTCAATTCGGCAAGCAGCGGGCTATGGTCATGCAGCAATACCACCTTACCGTCCTCTGTCACCCTAAGATCAACTTCTGCCACGTCTGCACGCATAGCTATGCTCTCCAGAAAGGAAGCCCTTGTGTTATCCGGTGCAGCACCGCTCCCTGTATGGGCGCAAATGAGCGGAAAAGTTCGACAAGTCATAAACCATTCTCCTATTCTTCTAATTTCAAATTTTCTCTAATGAGTATTTAATGAAGCACTTATTACTGTTGTTGTGATATTTATAGTGTAGTTAAAGATTGTTATCGTGGTATTTTCGTAATAATAAGGTATCATTAAGCCCGATGTTGTTGTTTGTTGAATGATTGTTCAATTTCAAGCCAAAAATCTAGCAGTACCTATTATTTAAGCTAATCATTTTCGCAAAATAAAAAAGAAGAACCGGAGCTGCGTCCGATTCTTCTCGCTTAATTGATTTGACTTGCGTTAATCCAAGTAATTCCTTTTATTTCGAGCTCTTGTGCCCATGCTTCAGGATGATCCTTCTCACAGACGACAACATCAATCGCTTCTAAAGGTGCAATGTGGCAAAATGCCTGTATACTAATCTTGCTGTGATCCGCTAACACGATCACTTCCTTCGCCTTCAATATAATCATTCTTGAAATGACGGAATCATTCATATCGTAATCGCTAATTCCTGTCTCGATTGAAATACCGCCTACGGAAACAAAAGCTCTATCCACGTAAAAGTTTTTAAGTATTTCCTGTGATATATGACCACTGACTGATTGCTGCTCTGGCGAGATTTCGCCTCCCAAAATAATGACTCGTCCGTTAAACAGTCCTTGCGTTAATGATTCCGTTAGAAGATTCGCTACCGTTAAGGAGTTGGTAATAACCGTTATCCTTTTTTTACCTCTCAGAGCTCGTGCCATTTCATGAATCGTTGTACCGGTATCCATATAAATCGTGTTCCCGTCATTGATCAGATCTACCGCTCGCTGCCCAATAACCTGTTTAGCTTCAAGATTGAGAATTTGACGCTGCTGATAGGGAGGCTCGCCTTTCTCATATTGCACCTTTACAGCTCCGCCATATACACGTTTAAGCTTTCCTTCCTCCTCCAGCACAAACAGATCACGTCTAATCGTTTCAAGAGAAACCTGAAGCTGTTCTGCTAACGAAATGACCTGCACCTTCCCGAAGGTATCCAGCTGAACGAGAATATACTGCTTTCGATCTTCTGATAAAAGAGACATTCAAAGATCACTCCATTTCTAGCCTTAAGCTATTATTCACAAAGGAAAACCGTTTTTTAAAATCAAATGAAAAGGTAAACGAATCATATTTTCCTGTTAAATAGCGATAATCCGGATAGGTCAAAGATTCGCTTTGCCCTAACATGTCCACCCAAGGAGAATAGGTTTGAAAACAAATATGATTGTCGTTCTCGTTAAATTGAGCCAATCTCATCCAACCATTGCCGCCGCGGTAGCTGTCTTGATAATTGATTAGCAGCTGTATAACCTCGTGACCTGAATTATTCTGCCTTGTTTGATGAAAATTGCCGTTATAATGCCCATTAGCCGTCATGAACACTTGGTTATAGGGAGCAACCAGCTCATCCCATATGATTTTCCCGTTTTCCGATTCATGTGAAATTAGATTCTGACTATCACCCGTTGTATACAAAATATCATGCGAAACAAGAATAGTTGGCATATCGCTATGTTCATCAAGCACTATTTTACACCATGCCAAGTCCTTTATAAGATGCTGCATATCTACCATTAACCATAAATAATGATAGCTTCCAGCCTGGACAATGCCATATGAACTATATCTTGATGGTGAACTGCCCTTATAATAATCTTTGCTGAGAAAACGTTCTGGGCCAAAATAATTCAAATACGTATCTTCCTCATTATAGTCATGATTTCCAGCTGTCATCAAATACGGGGTTCGTGACTGATCCATAGCAAAGATTGCACTGGTGGAACGTTCCCACTCCTCTAAGGCATCACTATGATCGACAATATCACCTACATAGGCAGTCATTGCAATTTTGCTGCTCAACTCATTATTCACAATCCAATCAACCTGTGCTTCAAACATTTCCGGATTTAAGTAGACCAGCTTCTGAGCATCTGGAATAAAAGCGAAATTGTAGTTGGTCTCCTGCTGCAAAAGTGAAACATGCTCATTCGTACCTTGAAGAACTTGCTGTGGACTAATGTTTTGCAACCAATCTGCCCTGTCCAGAGGCTCATTAGCGATACGGATTTCTCGAATGGTTCCGGAAAATAATTGATCCAATTGACCGCCCCACTCCGATGCTCCAATATTCCATCCTTTGCCTTCAACTCCAGAAACGCCGACAATTGATTTGGCAGGACTGCTGTAATCACAAATACCGTTCACATACATTAGCGTTTGTTCCTTATCGTTCACAATTGCGATATGATGCCATTGTCCTGAATTCAAATAACGCGACCAACTCGTTACCGAGGATGATCGATTCGTTGGATGACATATCCACTGGTATTCCTTGCAGTTCGAAACAGACAATGTCGCGAGCAGCTCATTTTCTCCCGAGTTGCCGATGTCAGCGCCCCTGCCCTGTCTCGTAAGCACCCCCATCCAGCTATGGTTATCCTCATGAAATGGCTCAGGCAATTGAACGATTGCTTCAATCGTGTACCCATGTTCTAATCGGTCATGATTAATGGGAGCATTCTCCACCGTTTGAAAATAACTACCGCTTCCATTATTGCATCGATCATTTTGAAAAGTTAATCCCGCTTCGTCACGGCTTCTTTCCTTCCATCCAAGCAGAACCTTATCAGGCTGCTCCAAAACATCCTGCGTCGTAACCATCTTAATATGATTCCCGTTGCCACTTTCATCGTTTAGGACCAAATTCCTTTCCTCAATCGAACCAGACAATGTGTTCACAGAATCAAATATCCAATGCGTCAACACATTGACAGGCTGCTGCCGCTGCGGAATGTGCATGACACGTCCTTGTTCCATAGTGCTCAACCATCCTTCTCTACATTAAGATCGTCTGTTTGTCGTTCCTTGTCCATAAAATAGTCCCTTACCTCACCCCAGTTATGCACCCGAACATACCCGGTCTTATGAATATTGTGCGGAGCATCGTAAAGAATGCCTTGACCTCGAAAACGTTCAAGCTGCTTTACATTGTCATCAATCAAATAATCAGCGTGAATGACACTCTTATTTCCGCAAAACACAAAATTCATATTGTTCAGAAAACTAAAGTGCTCGAGTAACCACTCGTACTTGGCTTTAAATGATGCCGGAACCTCCATCGCAGCAGTCGTAATATAAATCTCATAAAATTGACTGAGCTCGCGTATGACTTCTTGGCTATGTTCAATAACTTTTAGTTCACGAAAAAAAACTTCATTGTCAAAACAACGGTCTATTTCTTTTTTTAGTTGAGGCCTCAATTGCGACAAGGTTGTTCCATGCAAATCCGTAATCAGCAGGTTATCGTTAAAATCCCTGTTGTACCATTCCAAATGCGCACCCGCAGTATCCGCCATTACCTCATCCATATCAATCGCTATGCGTTTCAATGCAATCTCTCCTTGTTCAAAGCATTTAATTGTTCAACAAAACAAAACGAATCGGTAACAAACAGTCTACATACCACAATTATAGGCACGAATTGTTTTCACCATCTCAAATACATATTAACTTACTGTAAATCTAATGGCGTGGAAAGCAGCTAAAAAAATCAACTCGATATATAAAAAAAGACCATCCCGAAGGATAGTCTTTAATCATAATGAACCTGTTAAATCTTATTAAAAAGCTTATGCGTTGCTTTACTTTGCCTGAATATAGCCTTCTGCTTTAAGAAGCTCGGCAATCAGTACAGCACCGCCCGCAGCTCCACGTATTGTATTATGAGATAGTCCTACAAATTTATAATCGTATACAGAGTCTTCACGCAATCTTCCCGCTGAAACGCCCATGCCCTGTTCAATGTCACGATCTAGTCTCGTTTGCGGTCTGTTCTCTTCCTCGAAATACGTAATAAACTGTTTCGGTGCACTTGGCAAGCCAAGCTCCTGCGGACGACCATTGAATTGCTGCCAACGATCGAGAATTTCTTCTTTCGAAGGTTTGTTTTCAAATGATACAAACACAGTTGCCAAATGTCCGTCCAATACGGGAACGCGGATACACTGTGTAGAAATTAAAGGTGCGTTCGCTTTTACGATTTCATTATTTTCGATGCTGCCCCAAATGCGTAGAGGCTCCTGCTCGCTCTTTTCTTCCTCGCCGCCAATATAAGGGATAACGTTGTCTAACATTTCAGGCCAATCGGTAAAGTTTTTGCCTGCGCCAGATATCGCCTGATACGTCGATGCAATGACAACTTGTGGTTTGAAATCAAGCAGTGCATGAAGTGCAGGTACATAGCTCTGAATGGAACAGTTGGGCTTAACAGCAATAAATCCAGTTTCTGTTCCAAGGCGCTTTCTCTGTGCTGCAATGACTTCCAAATGACCAGGATTTATCTCCGGAATGACCATAGGAATATCGGGCGTCCAGCGGTGAGCTGAATTGTTGGATACAACAGGCGTGCCTGTTTTTGCATAAGCTTCTTCCAACGCTTTGATTTCATCTTTTTTCATATCGACTGCACAAAAAACAAAATCGACCTGATTAGCAACTTCATCTACTTTCGAAGCATCCAGAACAACAATATTTTTTACAGCTTCAGGAATAGGGCTGGTGAGCTTCCATCTGCCTTGTACCGACTGTTCGTAAGTTTTACCTGCCGAGCTGGCGCTAGCTGCAATAGCTGTAACCTCAAACCAAGGATGCTGATCCAGCAGGTCAACAAACCGCTGGCCCACCATGCCTGTTCCTCCAACAATACCTACTTTTAATTTTTGTGTCATTAGATATTCAATCCTTTCTATATCGCTTAATCATTCTGTAACTAACGATTCGAATATTTTAAATTGTTATACCTTATATACAATGTACATTGAGTAAGCTTTGCACCAATAAAAAAAATCCCACCCCCAAGACTATGGTAAGTCTTAGGGACGAGATTAATATGCTCGTGGTACCACCCCAGATTCGTCAATATGTCGCCATATTAACCTCTTCAAGTACGGCTATGCAAGCGCATGCTTATACTCTAGCTCTGTAACAGGAGCTCCTGTCACACCATCCCCGTAACCCGGTTCCGATGTGCTGCTCTAAGTCTTTGTTCAATAAGGAACTCTTACTCCTTTTCAGCTAACGGAGCTCTCTGTGAAAGAATTCATTTATTTACTCATCTCTTCATCGCATTTGAATGTTGCGATTATATTATCAAAAATCTGTTCTAACGTAAACAACAATTTTTGAAAAGTAGAAAAAATTACACATTTGAGTAACTGTGCTCCGTTTAACACAAGTCCTCGAGATGCTGTTTTTTGCCCAAAATGGTGCAATGCTCTCTTCAAATAATCTTTTCATGAAGCTAGAAAACTGTTATTTTTTGAGCAGTAAATAAACAAAATACGGTCCGCCGATCAATGAAACCATGATACCGGCAGGTATACCGTCAGGATCGACGATATTGCGGCCAATTGTGTCCGCCACTAACAGCAGTAATCCGCCGAGCAAAACAGCGACAGGAATGAACAGCTGATTGCGTGGACCAACCAATGCTTTCGCAATATGCGGTGCCATCAATCCAACAAAGGCAATTCCTCCTGTAACCGATACCGCTGACGCAGATGCGGCAACCGCGGTTAGAATCAACACGAGACGTTCCCGTTCAAGCTTTAGACCGACACCAACCGCTGTTTCTTCGTTCAATGAAAGAAGATTGAGCCGATGTGACTTATACAAGGTGAACGGAATGAGTAAGCACAGCCATGGAAGCAAAGCCCAGATGAACGGCCAATCCGCCCCCCATATATTACCTGCAATCCATTTTGCGATAAAATCGACCTTCGAGCGTTCTGCTGAGGAAATAATGACGATCATTATTCCCGACAGCGCCATTGAGAAACCGACACCGACGAGTACCAGTCGAATGGGATCAAGCCCGCGTGTTCGGCTGTACGAGAAAAAATAGATTAGAGCCGCTGTGAGCAATGCGCCAAGGAAAGCGACTAACGGCAAAATATAAACGAATGTTCCTACATCGATCGGGAAGTAGAGAAAAAATATCGCGATAGCCACGCCTGCTCCAGAATTGATGCCGATTATTCCAGGATCTGCGAGATCGTTGCGAGTGACGCTTTGCAATATTGAACCAGCCAATGCAAGAGCCATACCCGACAGCAAGGTGATCAAGATCCGCGGCAAACGTACGGAAAACAGGACAAAATCCTCTTTGAAGGTGCCATGGCCAAGCAGTACAGGAAGCAGTCTGTCAAACGACAGTTTTGAGTACCCTACTCCCATGCTGATGACAGCCGTAACAACAATCAGTACAAAACTGGCTAGCAGAATCAAGCGTTGTTTGCGAATGAGAGCTGACAATGTCATGAGAATGCTTTCCCTCCTCTACGCACGACAAATAAGAAGAAAGGCAAACCCAGCATAGCAACTATAGCTGCTACAGGCGTCTCATAAGGTGCGTTAATCGTCCGGCTCAGCATATCAGCAAGCAGCATGAAGATTGCTCCTGCAAAAGCAGAGAAGGTCATGACATGCCGATAATCGGTACCTACGAACCTACGCACGATATGCGGAATCATCAAACCTACAAAGGCCATATTGCCAACAAGCGCAACCGAAGCGCCAGTAAGTACAATAACTAGAACGAACAAAATCGCTTTGATCATCATCAGCTTTTGTCCAAGCCCCATCGCTACCTCATCACTCAGACTCAGTATGCCTACTTGGTTCGAGAGAATCAAAGCTGCCGCAATGCCAATAAGAATGACCGGCGCAATGGCTTGAAGCTGCCACCAGGTTGTTCCGATCAATCCTCCAGCAGTCCACATCGTTACATCCTTGGAAATTTTGAAAAAGATGCTGACGCCATCTGAGATCGCGTACAAAAAAGCTGAAACGGCTGCTCCAGCAAGTATAATTCGCATCGGAGACAATTTTCCTCGCCGAGTCGCGCCAAGAGCCATGACCAGCGCTGCTCCAAGAGCAGCTCCGAGGAAACAAGCAAGCATGATGCCGAAATAGTTCAGCCCCGGTATGAATACAAAAGCCAGCGCGAGCGCCATGTTAGCGCCGGAAGTGAGACCTAGCAAGCCTGGATCTGCAAGTGGATTGCGCGTGACCCCTTGCATAATAGCGCCGGATACAGCGAAAGCAGCACCGATCAATATCGCTGCTATCGCACGAGGCAGCCGGATCTCGCGAAGGACGAGAATATTATCGTCCTTCACGTTGGTCGTGATAGCCAGCCACAGCTCTCGAAATGTCGTATCCGCTGCTCCGAATTTCATGGATAGAAAGAAGCTCAGAACAAGCATGAGTAAGCAGCCTATGAGCTTATATGAAATTAAAACAGATTGTCGTTTACTTTTCATTGGACTCTCTTCTTTATTTTATTTTCCTAGAAAATTTTGAATGAAAAATTCTAATTGATATTCCATGCTAAGCGGGTCATTAAAGTAGAACGCTTTGGCATCCGCTTCAAAAACGTGTTGGTTTTTGACAGCAGCAATATTTTTGTACGTCTCAGTGTCTTGGAACGTATTGTCTTCATCTGCGTTTTTGCTGAAAATGACATAATCCCCACTGTAGTCCTTCAGAACTTCCGTTGAAACTGCGAAAAATCCTTCTGCTTTCGTCGCTTCTTTAACTTTCTCAGGCATGCCTAGCCCGAATTGTTGATAGAGGATTTCAGTTCCGCGGCCGAAATTGTCACCATAAACATAAAGCTGCTTATTGAATGTCTCGATAACCGAAACCGTCGCATCCGCACCGATTTTTGCTTTGATTTCTTCGCCAACTTTTTTCGTACGCGCGTTAAAATCATCGACCCAGTTTTTAGCTTCCTGCTCTTTATTCAACAGCTTGCCAATTTCAATCTGTTGCGTTAAGAAATCTACTTTGCCGTAAGTATAAGTAACTGTAGGAGCGATTTGCTTGAGCTTGTCAATGTTTTTAATATCGGATAGTCCAATAATAAGATCTGGATTCAGCTCGATGATTTTCTCAAGACTTTCATCTGTAACTGCTTCTGTATTCGCTAGCTTTTCTTTAAAGTTTGGGTTATCCTTGGACATTTCATCCACGCCGACAAGCGGCACACCTAACGCCATAACGTTACCTGTTAAGAACCTTGTAATTACAATGACGCGTTGTGGATTGGTCGGAACTTCCACAGGGCCATTTTCTGATTGATAAGTAAAGGTGCCCGAATCTGAGGTTGTTGATGGTGACGCCTCATCTTTCGGTGCATCCGTGGATGATACTTCAGGCGTGCTGCTTGCATTATTGTTTTGATTGCCGCCGCAAGCGCTCAGAATAAGAACTAAAGATAGAACGAACGGAACAAAAAGCTTTTTCATAAGATGACTCTCTCCCTTTTCTTTTGCTATCATGTTTGGGCATTGAAAATAATTATCATTTTCATTACCATAACGTTATTATAGGGATGCATTATGCTCTGATCCATGCCTTTTTGTTGGGAAATTAACTTGGACTATTAGTTGCTTGTGAATAAAGATACAGCGCGTTGAAGCTGCAAACGAATTGAAACGGGATTGTATGGAATCCATTCATCATGGCTGAGCAGATGTACGTTACCTTGCTGTACGGCAGGAAGCTGACTCCAATAATTAGATTTGAATATTACATCAGAATGAGCAGTTGATCCTTTCGCATCAGGAAAAACGATAACTAATATTCGATCCCCAGCATATTGTACAAGCTCCGATATCTTAATCGGAATGGAATGAAATTTATCGCCAAGCTTGTCCATATCCTCCTTGATCCGTGCAGGAGGCTGTAATCCGAGCGATTGATAAACCACACATCCGACATTGCGCGCTCCATAAACGAGCAAATGTTCAGGCTTAATGACGAGAATCGTTACAATTTCTTGCGCGGCTCTGCTTTGCTGCACCAAGGAACGCGCGTGCTGTTCCTCTCTCTGATACTCTGTTAGCCACTGCTCTGCTTTATCTCTTCTCTGTATAACTTGAGCGATAAGACGAAGATGCTCTTTCCAGCCTAATTCCATCCACGATATTTCCACAATAGGCGCGACTGCCCGTAATTGTTCTACATTGAGTCCATACTCATCCAAATGCTGATTTGCCGCAATAATCAGCTCAATGTTGTTTTCGAGCAATAACGATTTCACTTGTTCTGCCGAACAGTCAGCGTTTATAAACATCATGGTTTGAGGCGATTGAAGTCCGGACGTATTCACATATTCACTGCTGTCCGAGATGATTACCGCCGGCTCCAAACCAAGTAAAAGCAGATGACTCGCATAGGGTGTCAGCAATACAGCCACTCTCTGGAAAGTGCCTCGGTTGTACGCCGAAGGTGCTGCCCCTGTTTCCTGTTTAAAACGCCGGCTGAGATAAAATTCATCCTTGTAGCCGACCTTCAGGGCAATTTCCCTGAGCGTGCCCGAACCGCTAATCAATAGCTCCTTGGCACGATGCACACGAAGGCGCGATAAGTAGTCACTAGGCGAGAACCCGGTTAACTGCTTAAAGAGAATGGAGTAGTGGGACCGACTTACACCTGCAATTTCTGCTAATTGCTCACGCGTTATCTTTTCACTAAAGTGGCTCTCTAAGTAAGCAATGCTGCGTTCCATAGATGGTTTTTCGCTTGAAGCAAACTTAGCCTCTTGCCCCTCCAGCAATTGGAGAATAATTTGATGAAACACAATTTGATTTTGTACATGGCGGATTTCATTTCCTGGCAATCGGTGAATATATAGCTCCTCCACAGATGCTGTAATCGCAGGTTCATTAGGAAAAAAATGTACACTAGAATTTGATGCTGCCTCACTCTTTCTCATCATTGTGCCTGATGACTGAGAATTCACCTGCTCTCGGGTATTTATAGCAAGCTTGTACATATGAAGAGGATGCATCATATTTGCACTCAGTACTGCCTCTGTGTTCGCTGGAACGAGGATAACGCTGCCTTCCATCAACTCGTAGAGCTGATCCTTGATCCGAAGGCTGCCTTTGCCGCTAACAATTGCAATCAGCACCGTTAAGCTCTCGTTTATTTCATACATTGGGCGATTCGTTGTACTATAAATCGAATCAATACTCTCAGCCGTATATAATGGAAAGTGGGATTCTGCCCACTCCGAGTCAACATTTTTTTTCACAAATAAAGCCTCCAATAGTAAAAGTGAACACTTGCAGCGTATTCAGACCATACAAATGAGATGATAATGAAAGTCCTGATTATATTGTACAACCATAAGGATAATATCATCTACACTGCGGTTTGGAAACTAGATGCACTTAATTATAAACGCAAAATAACCTCCATTCGTATGGAGGATTTTGGCTGCAAAAGCGCACACTTCAATGATCGCTTTCTAATCACACTTTATGATGCTAATATGAATAATGAAATCAATCATAGTAAGTACATGCTTACATGTACTATATAATACAAAAAATACTGTAAGGTGGAACGAATCGAAATGGACAAGCAGCCCGAGTTATGTAATGTAGATGATGCCCTCAGTATTTTAGTAGGCAAATGGAAGCCCCTCATTTTGTTGCATCTTATGCATTCGGGCACCAACAGATTCAGTGAGTTGAAACGAAATCTACCAGGAATAACGCAGAAAATGTTAACCCAACAGCTGCGTGAGCTCGAAGAAGAGGACATCATCTCTCGAAAAGTATATGCTCAAGTACCGCCAAAAGTAGAATATTCCATAACGGAATACGGCAAGAGCATAGAACCTGTTCTCGATATTATGCACGAATGGGGCACCAAGCACACCTTGTATAAAATGCAAAAAAAGAATCAAACTAGCCTTTAAGTAAAAAAAGATGAACTCTGCAGTTCATCTTTTTACTCTATGGCACAGCGGGACTGCAACGTTTTCAAGCAGCTGTCTTAAAAATCGTACTTTTCTTCTTTCTGTTCACGAATCTTGGTAAATGTGTCGGTCAATACAACGGTATCCTCCACCAAACGCTCAATTCGAAAAATAACATCGTCATTCACAATTTCTTTCCTCTGAAAGTCCTTCTCTTCAATAAACACATAGGTTTGCACGATCTGAGCTTTCATATAAGCTAAAATAGGCTTCAATTGTTGTTCTGCAATTAAATAGTGCTTGGATGACCCAGCTGTAACAAGCATACTCACAATTTTATCGCGAAAAGCATTAACGGGCAGCAAATCAAAAATATTTTTTAAAGTAGCTGGAATGGAAGCTTGAAAGACGGGTGTCCCAATAATAATGGCATCTGCATCCATAATGGTTTTCGTAACGTAGCCCGTATCACCTTCATATTCCAAATAATTGCGACCATCGCTGAATTGAATCGTATAATCGGCCAAATCAATTAACGTCACTTCCGCATCAGGGTATTGCTTTTTGACCGATTCCAAGGTGTAATTTATTGCTGTTCTTGTTTTTGAGCCCACGATTGATCCCGACAAGCCAACGATTTTCATAATGAATCCCTCCTATTATTTCGCTGCTGTATATTTTTTTATTGCGGGTAAAATAACAGTGCCAATGGTTTCAATCATCTCCATGATTTTTTCAAATGATACGCCGCCAAATTCAATTTGAGCGAGAAAACGCTGGTGACCAAACAGCTCATATTGATATAGTATTTTTTCAATAATTTCTTGAGGACTTCCAACCATCAAAGCATTGCGGGTATCGGCACCTTGAGCAAAATGCTGCTTCGGAAAACCGCGTCCGTTAGAAAATTCCATACCTTTGTTAACATGAGGGTAAGCTTCCTTCATCGCTTGCTGTGAGGTTTCCGCTACATAAAACAAGCTAGTGGTTGCAACTGGCAGCGCTGCTGGGTCAAAACCACTTTGTTCAGCAGCTCTTCGGTAGGCGTCAACAGATAATTTGAAGCTTGATGACGGACCCGCTAATGTCGCCAGCATCATTGGCACCCCTGCCATTCCAGCTTTTATCGCACTAGCTGGCGATCCGCCTACTGCACGCCATATCGGTAAAGAGCCGTTTAACGGCCGTGGCAATATTTTTGCATCGTTTAGAGGAGCACGAAATTGTCCATTCCATGTAACCGTCTCCTGATTATTGATTACATTTAGCAGCTCGAATTTCTCTTCATACAGCTCTTCATAATCACGAAGATCATACCCAAGCAATTGAAACAATCCGATTCGTGATGCCCTGCCAGCCACGATTTCTGCTCTTCCACTCGATATCAAATCGATCGTCGCAAAGTCTTCATAAACACGAACGGGATCGGAAGTGCTTATAATCGATGCTGAGCTTGATATTTTAATTTTATCTGTTGCCTGAGCGATAGCGCTAAGAATAACGGCATGGGCTTGGGATACAAAGTATTCCTGATGACTTTCACCAACGCTGAACACATCAAGACCTGCTTGTTCAGATAATTTGGCCGCTTCAATGATTTCTTTAATGCGCTGCTGTGCTGAGATCCGCTCACCCGTATGCGGGTTGGGCAAATGATCCCCTAGAGAGTAAAGCCCAAACTCTATTCCTTTGCTTTGATCAATACGATATTTTTCCACTATATATCAACCTCTCTCTTATCTAATTTAAGTTAATTACTTTTTGTTATGACCCTATTATTACTCTTTTAAATAGGTAATGGAAGTACGTACTTTCGAGGAACAGGGTATCTAAAAGTATACTATTGTGATATTTACACCTTTTTTAGATTTGAAATGATAGCTCTATCGAGTCATCCGATGTTATCCTTCATGACGTTATAATAAATGAGATTTTATTATTACAGGAACGGGGTAACGTTTTATGAGCAATATGCCAGTAGAAAAATTAAACACATCTGAACCCGGGATGAAAAAACGCGCATCAACAGGAATACGCCAAGCCATTTATCAGTCTGTTTGGAGATGGCATTTTTACGCAGGCATTATTTTTGCACCCTTCTTGATCGTTTTAGCATTCAGCGGCTCCGTCTATTTATTCAAACCGCAAATCGAGGGATATTTGTACAAAGATATGCTTACTGTTCGTGAAGTTGGAACAACCAAGATGCCGCCTGAGGGAATTATTGAAAAAACAACAAAAGCTTATCCAGGCACTATAGTATCGTCTATTACGCTCGACGATGATCCTAAATCAAGCTACAAAATGGCGGTAAGCCGGAATGGAACCTCCACAACGATGTACGTGGATCCTTACACTGGCAATGTACTTGGCATGATGAACAGCGACAAAACATTTTCCGCTTTTTTCAAAAAAATGCACAGCGAGCTCGTTATAGGCGGTACCTTTGCCAACTGGCTTGTAGAACTTGCAGCATGCTGGGCGATCATCATGTTATTGACCGGTTTATTCCTTTGGTGGCCACGCAATAAAGCTGCCATATGGGGAACTATTCTTCCAAGGCTCAGTAAACCCGGAAGCCGTATTTTCTGGAGAGATTTGCATGCGGTTCCTGCCTTCTGGATATCCCTCGTTTTGTTAGTCATTATAGCTGGAGGACTGCCATGGTCTGGGATTATGGGGGGACAAATCGATAAGCTGGCTAATTCAACGAACACGAATACGCCTCCCTTCGCGTCCATCTTTGGCGCAAAACCTGAATCCGTTACTGTCGCCAAAGATATTGCCGAGGATTTGCCTTGGGCAGCAGAAAGTTTACCCGTTCCTGCTTCTGTACTAGGGGGTTATGTACCTTTAAGCATAAATGAAATGGAAGCTATTGCTGATCAGCGTCATGTTCTGAAACCCTACACGATTACAATCCCTATAGGAGAAAGCGGTGTTTTTACTGTATCCACATCGCATCCCACACCGGGTAAGGATGCAACGCTTCACATCGATCAATATAGCGGAGCAGTACTGACAGATGTACGCTTTGCAGATTATGGTATTATGGCCAAAGCGATTTCATATGGCATCGCTTTTCATGAAGGCACCCTATTTGGCTTAGCCAATCAGCTGCTTGGATTAATTGCCTGCATGGGACTTATCCTGGTAGCCATAAGCTCTTATGTAATGTGGCGCAAGCGTAAGCCTGAAGGCAAACTTGGCGCTCCAGCCAAACCAAAGAGCAGAAAAATAACGATTGGCGTACTGATCATCATGTTGGCATGCGGCGCTTTAATGCCCTTAGTTGGCTTATCGATTCTTGTAGTTCTTATCCTCGATTTATTCATCCTCCGCAGAATAAAGTCGCTACGGCACTGGTTCTCGGTCTAAGCTTAAGGAGAATGTACTTATGAATGTAACCATCCGCCGTTTGTATAAGTCGGCATTGCCGCTTCTTCTTGTCGTATTGTTATGTAGCTGCACTGCCAAATCTGCTGAAGTTGACGAGAGCGGTCTACCGCCTCATCTAACTGTTAATCTTCTTTTGCCTGAGAACCTCGAAATTGAAAAACCAAACCATTTCTCCGTAGAAGTCCTTAAGAGCGGTAAGCCGATGATAAACGCAGATCAAGCACAATTCATCATCTGGCAGGAAGACGACCAGTCTTCCGCCGTGACCATACAAGCAGAACAATTGTCGCCTGGCGTATATAGTGTCACGCATCCAATTGCCAAGGAAGGCCTTTATGTTGTCCAATCTCGCATTCATTTTGCAAACGATCAGGTTATGCCGGCCAAGCGCTTTGCGATTGGCAAGGATGCGATTGAAAAGCTAGCAATGCTGGAGAGCGCACAACATTCTGGTGAACCTGCACCTGTGGAGAGCGGACATCATCATTAAAGAAGAAATGCAACAAATCCCCCGCCTAAACAGGTCGGGGGATTTGTTTTGTGTATTAGGGAATAATTAAAATCCGTTAAGGCTGCCCGTTAATCCAAACCACTCTGCGAATGCATCCTGAAGTCCTCTCGCGCCTAATTGCTCCCGAATCTGTACAGAAGAACCTTCAAGCTCAATATGACCGCCTCTTAACAGAGCAATTCGGTTAGCAAGCGCCTCTGCCACATGAAGTTGATGTGTTGAAAAAATAACAGTCTGGCCATTCGCTGCGATTTCTTTCACCATACGTACGAAGGTTTCAATCCAGTATGGATCGAGACCATTAGTAGGCTCATCCATCAATACAATGGGCGGCTTGGCCAATAAAGCCTGTGCAAACAATACACGTTGTCGCATTCCTTTCGAGAAGGAGGATACTGATTTTTTCCCAGTATCCGCAAGGCCTACCTCCTCCAGTACTTCCTGTACTCTTAGTTTTGGTACCCCTCGCAGCGATGCCCAAAACGCAAGTGTTTCATAAGCTGTTAATCCAGTACCAAACCGAAAATCATCCGGCATGTAACCTATAAGCTCAGCGTAACGCTTGCGATCATCTTTCCAGCGCAAACCTTGAACAGCAATAATACCGCTGTCAGGCTGTGAAATACCTGCGATCATTCTTAAAATCGTACTTTTGCCTGCGCCATTTCCTCCGCACAAAGCCAAAATTTGACCTCGTTCCACGTTCAAATCAAGCGCATTAATGACGACTTGTTTCTTTATTGATTTCTTGACGCCTTCAAGCTTCACAATAGGATCAGGCACGTGATCGCCTCCTCTCCCAAATGAACTGTGCAGCTGTGATCACGCATCCTATCCATAGAACAGCTGTAAAAGCGAAACCTATACTCCCCGCAGGCTGCTTGATCCATTTGATCCATTCATAATATTCCGGACCTAATATGGCTCCCCCGCCAAGCTTCACTACTGTAAAAAGCCTGGAAAGCTCTGCAGGATTAACAAAAGTGAGTACAGTAACTGCTGGCTTGATAACGGGATATGGCATGAAGCCAAGGACGGAAATAAGCAATGGCGGCCAGCCGATAATAGCAAAAAACCAAATGGCTACACCAATCGTTAAAGCTTGCCAGCGATTTTTCGCGAGTGTACCTATGAGCAGAGCAATGGCAAGAAAAAACAAAGCAATGCTGGCGGAAAAGGATAGCAGCTGCACATATGTCTGCAATCCAAAGCCTGATCCAGCGGCTAAACCAAGAAGACCCGCAGCGCCAAAACCTACAAACACGATAACTAGCAGCACAACTGCAAGCCCTAAGTATTTTCCGAGCATAAATGACCAGGTGCTGATAGGATAAGTCGATAATAACTCCCAGCTTCCGTCCTCCTTCTCTGCGGTCAAAGAAAACGAGCCGAGCAGCAAGGACATCAATGGCAATAAATATAAGACTAGATTAAGCGTTGTTCCGGTAATGCCAGAATAGCCCTGAACATAACCTTGCGCGTTAATTAAGAGCAGGCAGAGCATAAATAATGCAAAAAGACCCATAAAAGAATAGGCCCACGGATTGCGAAACCCTAACTTCAATTCCCTTATTGAAATATAAAGCGTCTGAATCACGACGGGTTACCTTCCGTCTCATGGCCCATGTCCATCTCATCTTTGCTTCCATCGGAATGCATGCTTTCATTGTGCTTCTCCATCTCTTCCATATCCATCATTTCTCGGTTAACTTCCCATTTATGATGAGCAAGCTCATCCGAGCTCAGCAGCTGTCCCTTACCTTGCTCATCGATGTAAGCTTGCGCAGACGCTTTATCCTCAAAGGCAATAACTCCATAAGCCATCGGGGTAATATACTCAGCATCGTAAGCATAATAAGCTTTCTCATATTTAACCCAATCTCCGCTATTATGATCTCTAACAAACTCTGCACCTAATGTTTCGGTTCCGTTCTCAACTTTCCACTTATTCATGCATCCGATGTCATCAAATTTTAAAGACTGACCATCCGTCGTGATGATTTGGGTTGCGTAAGGATCATCCTTTACCGCCATATTGCAGATGACGCATTTATCCGTTTCTTCGTTAATTGCTTGCGGCTTGTATTCCGTGGCTCCACAAGCGCTTGCCAGCATCAAAATAACAAGTAAAAAAATTGTTGCACCTAATCGTCCCGTTTTCATCTTTTTCTTACCCCCATATAAATGATAAAAAACGCCAAAATCAAAAGTCCAGCGCCAACTACCGCAGAATGCAGAAGCGTTTGTGTCGGTAATATAGATTTCAGTTCCCCAGTTGGCCGCATCAACGGAGAAAAGTCTGTTGACCAGAGCTGTCTATCCGACTGATAGAGATCTTCGAGAAAGATCATTCCTGGCGACTGAAAAAACAATTGAAAACCGGGCTTCGCTTTAACAAGACTTTGAAAAAAAGGATTTAATGCATAGGCTATTTCGCTTCTGCCATCGCCATCCGTATCAATGCCTTGGAAGGAATCCCAGTAGTTACCGTCTAGCGCATTGCCAATACTATTTTTTGCTTCTGCGCTTGCCACATTACCTACAAACTGGTTTTTAGTAATCACATTATCTTTAGCATCAAGCAGCTGTATCCCAATAAAATTACCGATTACAGCATTGTCTTCTATTTTGTTTTGCGTGGATTGTTCTACATAAAGCCCGACGCGGTTTCCCTCGACATGATTGCCTATGATTGATGTATCATGTGCGTCAAACAATAAAATGCCTTGGGAATTAACACTTTCACTTTGTTTATTGAATCGGTTTCCAGAAACCTCGACATCGCGAACAGCCATAATCATTGCTCCAGTAATGTTCAGATTGCCGTAATTATTGCGAATGACCGTCCCTTTTGTATACATGCAATGCACACCATAGCGCAGCAGCTCAAAATGATTATTTTCGATTACATTATCATCGCTGTTCTCCATATAAATACCATCGTGCATAGAAGAAATCGTATTCCCATTGAAGTTATTCCCATTCGACTCATACAGATCTATTCCATTTCCTTTGTCAGATAGTTTCAATGGACGATTCTGAGCTACGCCAACCCAATCAATTCTTGTGTTTCGAACTTCACCGTTATTTGCTTTCCTCATCTTGATACCAAAGGAGCCAGTGTGTATTTGCAAACCATCCAGTAAAACGCCATTCGCTTGCACTAAAATAGTAGGGTCTGTCTTAATCGTCTCATCCAAAATGTTAATTCCAGTGATCGAAACGTTATTAGCCTTTATTTGTATGGCTGATTTTTCTGATGTATTTTTAATCGTAACCTCTGCGCCAGACTCTGCTGCCAGTTGTAACGGTTTATCAATAATTATGGGCCCTTCATATGTTCCTGAAGAAAGAAGCAGAGTATCGCCTGCCTGGGCCTCATTAATCAACATCTGCAACGATTTCACCGTTGCTTCAGCCTTTACACTGCTTGCCCCAATCAAAATAGGCAGCATTGCCACAATTAAACCAAACATTAATTTCTGTACAGCTGCTCTCATTGCACCTCTACCTGCTTCTTTTTCGTCACATGGATATCGTCGGTATACAGATGCATGTAGACCTCGTATGTACCCGGCTCTGGAAATGTGTACGTGCCGCTAAATACATTTTGTCCTTCCTTTTTTGCCTCAAAAAACACAGGCTCCTCTTTCACGCGGACTTCAAATGTCATCCCTGAGGATTCGGTAAGCTCAGCTCCCGTGAAATCTGCCATAAGTTCTATCGGCGAGCCTGATACTGGCTTGTCAGGATCTGTCCTCAAGTCCACCTCAATGGCTGCAGGGTCGTTTGTCACTGGAGCCGAAGCAGAGCAAGCTGCTAAGCAAACTAGAATGAAACACAATAACCCCGCTGCTATAATTATTTTTCGCAATGGTTCACCTACTCTCCTAAAAGTACTTCTCTTATTCTAACAACGTATACTTTTAACCAAATGACTCGAAAGAGTCATCTATAGTGCATAAACATCTGTTCACAAAACAAAAAAAGCTGCTACAAAAGTAATTAGTTCTACTTTTGAAACAGCCTCTACATAAGGTTACGGGCATCATTTGTTAAGCAAACAATTCTTTTAATCCTTTTGCGATTTCGTTCATACAATCTTCCGCTTGCGGATATAGCCCTATTTTGTCCATAAAAGCATGGTCTACACCGTTGTATCTGATCATCTTCGTCTTGACACCTGATCTGATTAATTTTCTGGCATAAGCCTCGCCTTCCAATCTCAGATAATCATATTCCGCTTCAATAATAAGGGTTGCTGGCAAACCGCACAAATCGTCTGCTAACAACGGTGATACATAAGGATCGGTTACTTTAGTATTTCCATCCAAATAAATGTTCTCAAGCCCCGTAGAACTGCCTAATGCTCGTATGATTCCCTGAATAAGTTCGTGGTTGTGGTTAACGGTATACTCTTCCAAATTCCATTCAAAATCATCGGTAGCAACGCCGCTCATGCTAACCGTAGGGTAGAGCAACGCCTGATATTTAATCATACCGGTTCCTAAATCCCTATCCATTAGAGAGCACACGGCTGACAAATTCCCGCCTGCACTGTCGCCTGCCACTCCAATTTGTTCCGGGTTGACATTGATTTCAGCTGCATGCTCATATACCCATTTGACCGCATCAAAACAATCGGTAAGTCCGGCAGGATAAGGATTCTCCGGCGCTAAGCGGTAGTCAACGTTCACCACAACAGCCCCTGCTTTTTCTGCCAAACACTTGCACGGGTTTTCAACACTATCTACAGAACCTCCAATAAACCCTCCACCATGGAAAAACACAATTGCAGGCATAGGCCCGCTCTTTTGCGGCGAATAGATACGGATCGGAATCGGACCGTGTTTGCCATCAATCGTTTTATGTTCGGTTTCAATTTCGGTAACGGTAACATCTACGTTTGGCCATCCCATCATAGCTCTGAGTTGACCGATGTTATCCGCAGCGAGTGAACCAAAATCCATCTGGGGTCCGGAAGCCATCGCCTTCAGCATATCCAAAGTAACATTCATCACCCTTGGGTCCAGATCCCCTTCTACATCGGAATCCGGAATTTTTTTAATGACAATATCAAGCCCTTTATGCTTATTGACCTCAACTCGTTGTTCCATCAAAGAAACTAATTTTTTGTACTCTTCATCCATAACCATGATTTTTTCAGCTCCCTTTTCTTGTTTACACATACGAAAACATTTAAATATATAGCGCTTTCATATTCCATTTTACTGCTCAGCTTTGTTCATTCCCTCATAGTGCAGACTCACGCTATGGTCTGTTTAATTTTATCAAGCAGTTCATTCAAACGTTCGTTCCACACGCAAATTTGTAAGCGTTATCAAATCATGATTGAGTCTGATTTCAAAATCAAAATTGTTCCACTCGTCAACTACTCCTCCTTCAAAAAACGTGATTGGATAAGAGCTCTTATGTATGTATAATAATAAGCAAAGTCGACGCAAACAATGCAATTGTTCCTGTATACGGAATTATAAAATTAAAATATAAATCGGAGAATGGGGTTTCAACTCGTGCCGAATACAAATCCGCAGACGCTCTCTTCTGTTAAAAACGCACTACGTTTATTAAAATTGTTTACTGTGCAAACGCCTGATAAAAGACTAACGGAGCTGGCCAAAGAATTAGGTCTAGGTAAAAGCACAACCAGCCGCCTGCTGTCTACCTTGCTGAGCGAAGGTTTTGTTTTTCAAGATCCAGTTTCTCATAAATACAGACTTGGCCAACGCATCGTATCGTTATATCATGTTATGGTTATGTCCTTTGAGGACTTAGCTGAAGCAGCAAGCCCCTTCATTGAGCGTCTCGCGCAAGAAACCTCCGAAGCACTCCGAATAGCTGTATTGGAGGAAAATGAAGTAGCTTATATTTATCAAAGAGAGGGTTTAAGTAAAAAAGACATTGGTTCTTTTGTGGGAGGGAGAAATCCGCTTCATTGCACGAGTTCCGGAAAAATGCTTTTAGCCTTTCAAAATGAGCTTGAAATGAACAAAATGTTGAACCAACCTCTTAGCAAGTTTACTTCAAAAACAATTACTGACCCCTCCCTGTTGAAAGAGGAACTGAAACGAATTCGGAAACAGGATTATTGCGTCGTAATTGGGGAATTCAACGAAAACTTAGTTTCCATTTCATCTCCAATTCGAGACTCGAACGGTCAGGTTATTTCCGCACTTACTTTAATTAGCTCCATACATCGTATGGATGAAAATCGAATTATCTCCTATACGAATAAAGTCTTAAAAACGGCTAAAGAAATTTCACGGCAGTTTGGTTATTTGAAATGAACACAGCATCGCTTTGTATTATTTCGAAGGGTCTTTATGGTTTGAAACGGAATATTTTTCAGAACTCGAATGTACAATATTCAAGTCAATTTTGACTTCATTAATTGGATTTTCTTTTAACAGCAGTTCCCCAGCCGGAGAGCTAGCTTTCCACTGACGGTAATGGTGTCGATATAAATCATGTTCAAGATTTAAGACATCTGTCTTCGTCTCTTTTCCTGTACGGTATAACTCAACAATTTCTTGATCGATTGTTTTTTTCGTCTCGTCAGTTAATTGCTTCATCCCAAGAAAGCTGTTCTTGGTCTGGCTTACGATATAAGCTTTCGCTTTTATCTCAATATTATATTTAGGTTTTCCTTCCGCACTTACAAGCTTCAACTTGGTTTTAGGATTTTCTACAACAATTTGAACGGTTTCCTGCGTATTTTTAGGTACAGATACACCTGCACGAATTGTCCCCTGTTGCATCCAGCGCAGTCCAGACAGTTTTTTTAATGGGATGTAGCTTTGATAAGCTTCGTTTTTGAGAAATATAGCCCCATCAATCATCAGTTTGGGCTCGTTTTTGTTTTTTTCCTTCCATTGCTTGTTGTTTACAGCTAGTACTGGAATACAAGAAGTATAGCCAGGTTCATATATCTCTCCGATTAATCGGTGGAGCTTAATCGGTTTTATAGTAGAGCTTTGAGCATAAATTCCTTCCGGTTCATGGAGAATGGTGCTCAGCGGAGACTGTCCTAGAAAACCACCTGTGCTGAGAATATCCTTTACCGATTCTCTTGTCCCGAATACCCAAGGCGTTAAACGAAATTCATAATATCGAACAATACTATCGTAGATTTCTCCAAATCCTCTTTTGAAAGCCGCTTCACTCACGATAACAGAAGTCAAATGCCCCCAATAAATTCGTTCTTGTGCGGTTTGATATAGAGCAAAGAAGGACTCTTCAAAAGAGCTTCCTACCCCCTCGCCCACCCAAATTTTCGCTGTTTGCTTCTTTCCTTCAGTCGATTTAGCGATCGATTGAAAATCAACAAACTGGATATAACCGTGATATTTTCCATCCTTGTAGTCCACGCCAATTGCCGATGCATAATTCAATTTCTCAATATCCTTAACATCTGAAGCACAGCCTGAGATACATAACGAGAGGACTATCAGAACAAAAGTCAATCGTAAATTACGCATCATTTCTCTCACCTTTTCCTTTTGTTTAACATCGCCGAAGAGAAACGTGACCTTCTGAACGGATCAGCAAGCAACGCAGATAACCAGTCTTTCATTCGCAATGAGGATATCGGCTCTAGATAGGAAAGCCCAAACGAATCGAGCCTGCATAAATAGATCAGAATCAGAAACATGCACAGGAAGAAACCGTAAATGCCAAGCATAGAGGAAATTAACAAAATAAAAAGTCTGAGCAGGCTCACTGTTCCTGACAGCGACTGATTGACCAAACTAAATGTAGCTACCACCGAAATTGCAATAACAACAAGCAATGTGGGTGAAGCAAGCCCAGCCTTTATTAACGAGTCTCCAATAATTAAACCGCCGACAATACCGATGGTTTGTCCAACAGCTTTAGGCAGCCGAACGCCTGCTTCTCTAAGCAATTCAAATTGAAATAACAGCAGCAATGCTTCAAGGAAAGATGGCATAGGAACACCTTCACGAGATATGACTACTGTTGATAATAAGGAGAAAGGGATTTGATCCAGATTTACGGTCGCAATGGCAATCCAGAAGCCAGGTAAAAAAATACTTAGTATGAGCCCTATAATGCGAAGGGCTCTTTGAAACATGACATAAAAATAGGGGAAGTGGACATCCTCAGGTGATTTTAATAACTCAAAAAAGTTGCTCGGTCCGATCAGTACCATTGGTGATCCGTCTACAACAATGATAAATCTCCCCCGCAGAAGTGTTTCGATAACAAAATCAGGACGACCAATATAATCAATTAATGGAAACAGCGAGAAGGTTCGATCCGATAACCATTGCTCCAACTGCCCACTGCTTACCACACTTTCCAAATCAATGTTACTCAATCGTTTACGTGCTTCGGCTATCATTACCGGGTTCGCTTTATGACTAAGATAAAGCAAAGATACTTCGGTTTTGCTAATGTTTCCAATGACGAACTGCTCACTGAACAGCAAACCCGTTTGCATCCGTTTCCGAATGAGTGAGATATTCGTAAACAAATCTTCCGTGAATGCGTCTTTTGGCCCCTTAATTGAAATTTCTGTATTCGATTCCTGCAACGACCGCTGTGGAATCTTAGAAATGTGAACAACCCAAAAGTCCACTGCTCCTTCACAATATATAATCAAGCTGCCGCAAAATAAATGAGACACCATATCTTCAGCTGTCGTTTTTATTGCGAATAAGGGTAATTCGTCCACTTGAGCCTGTACTTCATCCGTACCGCATAACATGGCGTTTATATACTGGCACATGCGGGTGAAATAGATGTTCAACTCCGTTTTATCAACCATTCCTTCACAATAAAATGCCGTCAGCTTATCCTGCATCTCCAGTTGCGGCAATGGGGGAAATTGTACATCTGAGTAATTGGAGAATACATCTATCAATTGGCTCTTCCTTAGGCTTCCACTATGCAGGCTAGTTTCCAGATCAACAAAAAGCTTTGATTCTTCAAGCAGCTGATTCATTGGGCTTCCTCTCTTCGATGTGGCATATAGGTGATCATAAAGAGTATCGCCGTTATGGCTACTCCAAACCACAGTGAATAGGTATAGAAGTAGCGCTGAATGAACGCCTGCATGCTAATATCACTAATCATTAATAACGAAGGTATAGAAATGACAACTGTTATGCAAATCATAATCGTTTTTGAATATTTCTCAGAACCACGTCCCATAAGTTGAGCTAAAAAATAGATGATAAGGGCCGTTCTCACGATACTTCCGGCCATTAATTGAAAAGCTGCAAAAAAGTCTACATGCGAAATATGTCTTCCGATCATCACCAGCCTCCACTGCTCAAAAGCGGGAAACCGAAAATTTTCAGCCTGGATCGGCCCAAAGGAAGCTAAAGATCCTATAGTAGGTCCCATGATCAATCCCACTAATAAGGTAAGCAGCACAAAAACGGTGCTATAATTTAAAGGTTTCTTCAATTTATGCTGTAATAGAAGCAGCACCATGAGGTCTATGCTCCCGCCAAAAACGACCACTATTCCTCTCAGATCTGGACCTATTCCTTCTGTCAAAATGGGTTGCAGCATGCCGTAATCTTTGCTGTTCTTTGTCATAATAGCTACGCCGATTCCCAATATCCAAACGACAGGCAATAATACGGTAGACATATATACGATGGTTTTGAGTCCCCCTCTAGCAGCGCAGTAAGCCAAGAAAATAAAGCTGAGGATAACGATAGCACTCGGTGTTCTCGGGAGGAAATAAATATTGACGTTTTTTGTTGTATCAAAAACAATCATCATGCCGGCTACCAGTAAATATAGAGCGAATCCACCGCCAATGACATTAAAACCGATTTTTCCGATTCGGCCTTCAATCCAGCTTTGAAATGATAAAGTACTCATCGATTTTAAAATCCAATATAAGATCAGGCTCCAAACAATCAATCCAACATAAGCAAGCAGAATACTAATCCAGGCATCGCGTCCCGCTGCTTTTAACAGATGTGGAATGATTAGTACATGATTCGATATTCCGAGCGATAACAACAATAAAAAAATGATTTGAAGTCTAGAAAAGGATACTTCCACTGTTATTCACCTCCATTTTCCGGACAATATTTCATTTGGTATAATTACCCTCGAAGCGCCCAATTATGCATGGAGATGGAGCTTTATCCCATTTCACATCAATAGACCAATAATATGTATGCATGATTTAAATGAAATGTAAAAAAGCATGCTGCATTACGCAGCATGCTTACTCACCTATTATTTCCACCTGAAATAGCGATTAATATCCTGACTTAATTTAGTGTTTTTAATGCCTCTGAAGTAAATGGAATCAGCTCGTCTGTCCGGCCATCCCGGATTTTGGCTGCCCAAGCCGGATCAACCAATAGCGCTCGGCCGATGGCTACCATGTCGAACTCTTCACGCTCGAGCCTTTGAATCAATCCTTCAAGCCCGACGTTAGTGGCACCCTTTCCTTCTTGGAAAAGGCTAATGAAGTCGCCATCAAGGCCAACAGATCCAACGGTAATCGTTGGTTTGCCTGTAAGCTTTTTGACCCATCCGGCAAAATTAAGATCAGAGCCTTCGAATTCAGGCTCCCAGAAACGGCGAGTGGAGCAATGGAATATATCTACGCCTGCCTCAACGAGCGGGGCAAGGAACTGTTCCAGCAGTTCCGGGGTTTCTGCTAATTTTGCTGTGTATTCATTCGATTTCCATTGGGATAATCGCAGTACGATGGGGAATTCTGCTCCGACTGCCAGGCGGCAAGCTTTGACAACCTCTACCGCAAAGGTAGTACGTGCCAGCATGTCCCCGCCATAACGATCCGTGCGCGGATTAGTCTTCTCCCAAAGGAATTGATCAATTAAATATCCATGCGCGCCGTGCAGCTCAATGCCATCGAATCCAATCCGCTTGGCTTCCAGCGCTGAATGTGCGAATGATTGGACGATATCTGCAATTTCTGCTTCCGTATAATCGCCAACATGTCCGCGTGCTCCCATATGCCAAATTTGCGGAATAATCTTACCGCCTGCTTCATGTACTTCAGACACCACGTTTGCCCAGCCATTTAAGGCTGCTTCGCCGTAAAAATGGGGAATGTTCTGCTGATTGGATGCATCCGGGTGATTGATAATGGTTCCTTCAGTCACAATCAGTCCTACACCGTTCTCTGCTCTGTGACGATAGTAGGAAGCTACATTTGCACCTGGCACGCCATTAGGTGAAAATTGACGGGTCATCGGTGCCATGACGATCCGATTAGCTAATTCCAAATTTCCTAATTTGAAAGGTTTAAACAGCGGTTCTACGGTTTGAGTATAGTTCATAATAGCCTCCAAAATTAATTTTATAATGTTGCGTAATATAACAGGCAGTCGCCTGCAGCAATCTGCGCGATTTTAATGTGAATGTTCATCCAAAGGGAATTACCTGCCCACCACCTCCTTAAGGTTGTAGTGTTTGTTTATCATCTGAATTTATTTCATATTCTTGACTCATCGGTCAAAATCTTGGCAAAAAAAATCAAGGCAAAATCATTGCAAAAGATGTATGCAAGACCGCCTCGATTTGTTCACGAGCTGCGCCTGACTTCTCTAAAATTCTAGCGCCAGAAATAGCGTTGTTCAAATAAGCTGCAAGCTCTTTGCTGGAAAAACTGGAGGTGATCAATTGCTGCTGCTGACCGCTGCTCATGATTTTCTCTAGAACCTGTTCGGCTTCGAGGAACATGAGCTCGATTTCGCGAGTGACCTGCTCGTCCTCTTTTCCGAACTCCAGAGACGAATTGACCATTAAGCATCCTCGGCACATGGCTTCATCGTTTAGAAGAGATCTGCGTAATGAGTCGAGCTTCTCCAGTGGAGAAATGTTCTGCTCCTCCAGCTCTTTCAGTAACGAAATGCTCTGTTCGCGATAATGTGCTAAAGCCTTCAGGAACAAGGCTCTCTTGTCATGAAATACACAGTATAAGCTTTGCTTCTTAACTCCCGTCATACGGGTTAGATCCTCATAAGAGGTGGACTTAAACCCTTTGGACCAGAACACTTCCATGGACTGGTGCAAAACACGATCGACATCAAATTCTCTTGGTCTGCTCATGTGATAACCTTACCACGTTCTTGACTGTTCAGTCAAGAACGTGGAAGGATACTTAAAGTCATGCGGTTTTAGGCTGTTGCTCTTTTTGCTTTTTTCATAATGACAAGTCTCCAGCCAGTCAGCATTGCACATACTAAGCAAATGGCCGACGATGTCATGAATACAAGATGCATGCCTGAAAGGAAAATAGCGGGTTGGCCTGGAATCAAATCGGTTACCCGGTATCCGGATTTGCTGCTCATTTCGTGAAACAAGATGGTAGTGGCAAGCGTAATGCCGACAACCATACCCACGTTGCGAACCAGTGAGTTGACACTGCCGGCAGAGCCGAGCTGTGTGCGTGGAACCTTGGACATGATTAAAGAATTGTTTGGCGGTTGAAATAAACCGCTGCCGATGCCGAGCATAGCGATCCAAACGCCCACGAGCACAACAGAGCTGCCGTCATGCAGGCGGGCTAGCCCAAATTGTGCGATGACCATCACGATTAGCCCAGCGAAGGTGAGTGCTTCAGAGCCGATCTTATCCGATAATGCACCACTTATCGGAGAGATGACGACCATGCAGATCGGGAATAACATAAGCAGGAACCCTGCATAGAAGGGGGACAGCTCCAGCATATTCTGCGCATAGAAAGGTGCAATAATGTTAAAGCAGAAGTTAGCAGCAAACACAAGAAAGCCGCAAAGAATACTGAGTGAAAACAAAGAATTTCTAAATAGCGAAAGCTGCAACAGCGGATGAGGACTGCGAAGCTCCACTCCTATAAAAGCGATGAAAGCAGCGCCTGCTACGATCAGTGATAAAATAATCAGGCTGTCTCCATACCCTAATTGCTGACCAAGCAGCAGTCCAGCAAACAGCGCGATAATGAACACGGCGAACAAAAGACTGCCGGGAATATCGATTTTAGATTTTACCTTGATAAAGTCCGAAGGCAATACCTTCCATCCGAGGATAATGGCAATCAGTCCGATCGGAACGTTCACCCAGAAAATATATTCCCAGCCTAAGGTCGAGACAATAATGCCGCCCAAGCTAGGTCCCGCAATACTGCCTAACGAAACGAAGGTACCGATCAACCCAATCGCTTTGCCCCTCTCTGTGGACGGGAAAATATCGGTGACAATGCCCTGACTGTTGGCCATGGTCATCGAAGCCCCAATCGCCTGTATAACCCGTGAAGCGATGAGGAAGGGTAGGGATGAGCTTAGTCCGCAAAGCAGTGATCCAAAAATGAAAACGACCATGCCAATTTTGAAGATTTTTATTTTTCCAGCAATATCCCCCAGCTTTCCAAAGAAAAGTATGGCCGTGCAAATCGACATTAAATAGATGGTCGTCACCCACTCTACCTGCGCTAGAGGCAGATGCAGCTGCTTGACCAGCACAGGCAAAGCAATATTGACAATGCTGCCATCAAGCGTCGCCATAAACGTGAATAAATTTAATACGATCAGGATCATCCAACGTTTTTTCTGGATCGCCTCATCCTCTTGATAAGTTGCACCAATTGTACTCATACCTAGCACCTCATGCCTCTTTATTGATATATAGTTGCGAACGCAACCAAATAATACACCCAGTGTACTACAATGTAGTTGCGCGCGCAACCAATTTCATGTAGTGTTTGAGGAAAGGCTAATCGACGATTTGAAATTTATTTAAAGAGGTGCGCATGATGAAATCGAACCAGGAACCGATCGGCAAGCTGATCTCTCAGCTTCATCGCCAAAATCAAAAAAAGCTCGCTGGTGAGCTTTTGCCCTATGGTATCGGCAGTGGCGGGCAGCCAAGCTTCCTTAAGCTGATTCTGAAACAACCTGGCATAACACAGGATCAAATGACCAATGAGTTGAAATTTGATAAGGCTACAACGGCTCGTTCAGTAAAGCAGCTGGAGGAGTCCGGATATATCGAGCGGAGAGTTGATCCTAAGGACCGCCGCTCTTCCCTGCTCTACCCGACATCGAAGGCACTTAAGTTTGCTCCGGTGCTCCAAGCGATTCTTGCGGAAATAAATAACACGCTTGCCGAAGGATTATCAGCAGAAGAGATAGAACTATTGGTTACTTTGCTCCAAAAGATCAATAAGAATTCTGCGCACTTATAAGCGATTTTGTCAAATATAGAGCGAGAAAATCAGAGATAAGATCTGGAATACAAATGGAATGCAAAAAAAAAGAGCGGGTTATCTTTTCGATAACCTGCTCTTTTCCTTGTTCTTTGGCCCTGTGTCTTAACTTTAAGCATAACCATTATTTTTCTTAATCAATTACAAAAATGCTATTCTGTGCGCCACTCGTCGAGGATCATTTGGGCAACTGCTGCTAAAGTACGAATATCAATTGCTTTTATGCCTAGCACATCCGCTTTCTCAATTTCAGACCAGTTCGGATCTGCTGAGGTTACACCGTAGAATTTCGCAATAATCGATAGATCTCGTATCGTAACCTTCGTTTGTCCCTCGATTAATGTCACGATCTTCGCTGTGAATACTTGAACAGCTTTGTTTAGCAACGTTACAGCTTCATCCACCTGCCACTGGCTGCTGCCAGCATTTTTGGCCGTATTAATAGCTGCTTGAAGCGCCGCTTTTGATCCTGCAGCATACTTTCCAACCTTAGTCCCTTCAATCGCCCTGTCATGTTTCGTCTGTGCTGCTGCAATCGCAGCGTTCAATACGGTTCTGTCCACAGGAATCGATGGAATGACCGAGTCGGCAAACCGTTTCATAGCCGCATTCAAAGCATTAAGCGCACCAGCAACTTCCTCACCTGTCGCATTCGCATCATTCTTGACGGCTGTCGCGCTGTTGATTGCTGCTTGCAATACTGCTTTAGCTCCAATTGGATACTGACCAGGTAAAGTTCCTTCCACCGCAGCTTCATGAGCGGACTCCGCTTGCTGGATTGCTGTATTCAGCGCCGTTTTATCAGCAAGATTCACTTCGATTAATAGCGAAGCTTCGGACACATTCATTATCGTTCCTTTGCCATTCATCGATACTTCGAAATCAGACAACGATGCGGTCGTGTTGCCTGCCTTCGCTTCTGCCTTCACCTTACCGTGAAGGCTGAACAAAGGACCACCGTCGATGCCGCCTTGCTGCTCACCCGTGGTTGCCATAATGATTCGAATCTGGCCAAGCTCTGGTTTAACCGCACTCCCGAATACAGCGAAATTCGGCTTCAACGATTGAATGGCTGACGGATCTAACGCTTGAGATATGCCTTCTTTCACTGTCTGGAATTCAAACTTCTGCGGATCATAATGAAAAATAACATCAAGAGCCGTGAAATTCGAACTTATATTGTCCGTTCCAATTGTCCACTCTGCCAACTGCCCTGCTAAAACCATTGCAGGACCTGACAGTGTGGCCATATCTTTTTCTAAAGCAACTGCGCTTACTTTGACATTCAGTGCAGCTGTTTTTGCTCCATCTTCCGTCTTCGCCGTTATGAGACCTGTTAATGCTTCCGCTCCCTTATTGGTTGCGGTAACGGTTGCTTTGGTTACTGCACTAGCCTCATCATAATGAACATTCGTGACAACGATGTTCTCATGATTAGATACAAAATGCACATTTTTGTTTGTTGCATTCGCCGGAAAGACGGTAGCAGAAATTTCAATGCTTTCACCATCCTTCAATTCGATGGAAGAACGATCGAGCTTTAGTTCAGTAACAGGAATAGTTGCGCTTACTTCGAAACGCTTGATTGCTTGCGTCATACCATTGCCTGCAACCACTGTGTAAGTTCCCGAAGACGCATCTTTTTCTATTAAATAGGATTCACTAAATACACCGCCAGGCAATTCTTTATTGAACAACATTGCTTGATCCGGCCCTAGTACCTTTACCTCCACTTTATCGAGTGTCGTATACCCCGCTATCGTTACGGAGTCCCCAGCTACTCTAGCAGGAATATCCTGTAATGAGACATATTCTGCGTTCAGCGGCATCGTCCAAACGTCGGCAATCGAAGGATCATAATTGCGTCCTTCCTCATCTTCTTGGAACCGAACAGTCACCTTGCCATTCTTTGTTAAAGAGATATCGTCTACAACAAATTGATAGGTTACAATACCTCGGCTATCTTTTTCATTCACGCGGCTGAGCACTTTCGTTCCGTTTACCAATACATAATAATCTTTCATTTGTGCCCGATCATACGTTTCGATTGCCCTAATGATGAAAGGTTTGCCTGGCTCAACGGCCATATCAAATTGGAAATAACCATTTGCGTCTCCATGATTAACATATCTTCTCGTTAATCCCTCCTCAACATTTGCACCGGACTGAGCGGAAAACTTTACATTATGTTTTTGTTCAGAGCCTTGTTCGCCAACGTCTACATGATCGTAAAAGTCTATCGGCGGGTTTTTATATCGCACTTGAATGGCCGTACTGCTCTTGGCTGCTTCAGCTCCATTAAACGAAGCAATCGCATGCAGCTCAGCAGCCGTTTCAACGGCAAGAAGCGGTGATTTCACCTCAAAACTAATATTCTTTTCTTCACCGGCTTCAAGGCTATAGGCTTGGCGTGCAGGGGAAACCGTCCAGTTTAAAGGAGCACTGAGCTCAATAGTTTCTTCAATGGAAAAGCTTCCTTTGTTTTGAATGGTTGTATTAACCGTTGCTGTACCGCTAGGCTCGATTGTTGCTGGTTCAGCCTTTAATGCTTTGATAATAATTGGCGAATCGATCTTTATTGTCGTCTTCAAAGGCACTTCCACTGTTGCATCATTTATTTTGTAGCTTCCGCTGCCAACTATACTCAATAGGCTAGTGGGTTTCTGTTGCTCCGACACTTTCACTAGGAATGCAGCAGCAAACGTTTCACCTGGTTTAATGACAGCTATTTGGTTATCTCCTATCGAAGTGACTTCCCATCCTTCGGGCTTCTGGAGAGTATAACGCACATCATTAATGCTCGCATCGCCATCGTTAGTTGCTTTCACTTCAACTGTAAATGTATTTCCGGGCAGTACGGATAGCTCGGAAGGGCTAATTAACCACTTTATTCCTAGCTTTTCATTACTAATGGCTGACAAAAACGTTGTTGCGTTTGAAACAAGATTTACTAATTTTTTAGCAATAGCGTCGTTTATTGACCCAGCATCTCTTTGTTCTTGCAACCATAGCTGTAAACCGTCTGTTTCAAATAAAGCATGATGAACTTGCTCGATAAAGAGTGCATCATCACCGGCTTTGTACGCCTCAATACTTGCTTCAATTCGGCTTGCAAGCGCCTCGCCTTTACCTGAAAGTGCCTGAGTTTGTTCGCTGCTGAGCTCTCCATTATTGGAATAGCTTATTACTTCATTTTGAAATTTCTCCGCCTCATCAAGTGCACTGCCTAAATCTCCAATAATAGGATCAACTACAAACTGATAATCACCCGAGCCTACAGTGAATACCGCATTGCCTTCCTCCATACCAACAAATTGTACACCTTCCACCGACAATGCAAATTGGCCGCTCTCTGTTACTGCCCACTTGCTGTCAGCAGGGATATAGACCGTAGCCGTTGTGTTTGCTGGAATCGTGACATGCTGGCTAAAAATATCCCCTTCTTTTTTCCAATCGCTTACAATCATGCCGTAAACAGAATTGTACGATCCTTTGGCACTAGTCAAATCTCCGCCAGGTCGAGGTTTAATCAAAATATGCTTATAACCCGGGCTTGCAGGGTCCTGTTGAATGCCGGCAATATTTTGATACATCCAGTCTCCGACTGCTCCATAAGCATAATGGTTAAAGGAGTTCATGCCAATGTCTTGGAAACTGCCATCCGGCTTAATAGAATCCCAGCGCTCCCACATCGTAGTCGCACCATTTTTGATCTGATATCCCCATGAAGGATAAGTGTCATTGTTGAGCAATCGGTAAGCAACATCCAAATGTCCCGTTTCGCTCAATACCGGCAATAAATCTCTCGTCCCAAGAAAACCGGTTGATAAATGCCAGTCGCGCGCTTTAATCAGCTCTACCAAATGATCCGCCGCAGCTTGACGTTTCGATTCGGGAACCAAATCCATGTACAAAGCCAACACGTATCCCGTTTGGCTATTTCCTTTAACTTTTCCATCTTCGCTAACATAGGCTTTAATAAACGCTGCTTTCACTTGCTCATAAAGCTGCTCGTACTTGTCGGCATCCTTTTGACGGCCGATGGCATGCCCCATTTCGGATACCAGTTTTGTACTGTACGCAAAATAAGCGGTAGAAATTAAATCTCCTGGCGTTGGATCATTCACATCCAGCCAATCACCATACATGGACGACGGACGAATTAGCCCAGAGCTATTTTTTCTCATATATTCGATCCAGTGAACCATTTCATCATAATTTTCTTCAATAACACGGATATCTCCGTAACGCTGCCAAATGGTATACGGAACGGTAACGCCAGCATCCCCCCAGCCGGCATTGCCTCTTTCTCCGAGAACATTAGGCGCTACATCGGGAAAAGCACCGTTAATCGATTGTCCATCTCTCAAATCTCTCATCCATTTGCTTCCTATAAACTTTGCCACGTCCATATTAAAAGCAGCAGCTCCAATAAAGACATTGATGTCACCGGTCCAACCCAAACGCTCGTCACGCGCAGGCGTATCGGTAGGAACCTCCAAGAAATTGCCTCGCTGCCCCCAAGTAATATTGCTTTGCAGTTGATTCAACATCGCACTAGAAGTTTCTAACTTGCCGCTAAACGGTGCTGCTGTATGCATGACCATCCCTGTAACGGCATCCATACTCGGCACACCGGGATAACCCGTTACCTCCACATAACGGAAACCATGAAACGTAAACTTCGGCTCATATACTTCATCTCCGCCGCCCTTCAAGGTATAACGGTCCGTTGCTTTTGCCGCACGCAAGTTTGCTGTATAGAAGGTCCCGTCCGGGTTCAACACCTCTGCATGTCGCAGAGTAACCGTTTGACCTGCTTCACCGCTTACTTTTAGCCTTACGGTTCCGACCATGTTCTGCCCTAAATCAAACACATATTTGCCAGGTTCCGGCTCCGTCATCTTAATCGGCTTCATTTCTTCAATTAATTGTACCGTTGGGCCATCCTGGGCGACTAGCTTCCCAGTCACTTCTTCCTCTAATTTCTGAACCGAATCCCAGCTCGATGCATCGAAGGCAGGAGTATCCCATCCGTCTAATTCTTTCGTTGCATCATAGGTCTCTCCCATCAAAATACTAGAAGATACAATTGGTCCTGCTGCCCATTTCCATGATTGATCCGTTCCAATTGTTTCTGTTGAACCGTCTGTGTACTCCAGATTTAATTGCATGAACAAATAATTGCTATCGCCATAAATGTTCGGACCAATAAAACCTACATGTCCTGAATACCATCCCTCAGCCAATATAGCGCCAATGACGTTGTCACCGTTTTGAAGCAAATCAGTTACATCATAAGTCTGGTATTGAATATGCTTCGTGTAATCTGTCCATCCTGGCGTAAATAAATCTCGGCCTATACGTTTGCCGTTAATGCTAGGTTCATATATTCCGAGAGCGCTGGAGTAAAGTCTTGCTTTTGCAATGGACTTCTCTAAAGAGAAACCTTTGCGAATGTAAGGAGGCGAAGCTGTAATTTTTACATTTTTCCCCCATGGCGACTCCCCATAGGACGCGACGATCATCGCAGCTGACCAGCTGCTGTCATCAAAATCCGATTTCTCCCATCCCTCCATCTTTACCTTGGCCGCTTTCAAACCTTGATCCATATTCAATTGAAGAGGTGTTCCTTCCTCGAATACCACTTTCAAGCTGCCAAGAAGACCAGCAGGTCCGCCATCGTTTGACGTTTGGATTGCAATCGTATTAGATCCAGGAATGAGTGCACTTGAGACATCTACAATTTTGCCTTCTTTCCATGAATCGACCGCTTTGATAGAACTGCCCATTCGCTTTCCATTCACATATAACACGAACCCATCATCCGCAGTTAATAAAAATTTCCCTTGTGTTATTGTCCGGTCTAACGGTAATTGAATGGTTTTGCGAAAATAGCGATCTCCTGCAGGAGCATTTGAAGCCGGATTCCCTTCCGGAAACCAAACCCATTTAAGACCTTCTGTTGTCATATTGTTCGCGTCGCTCATGCCGATCCATTCCGCTTGCCAATCCGAATCATGGAGAAGACCCATTTCCCACCAAGCAGGATCACTCCATTCTGAAGCCCTCTCATTGTTCAAGTCCCATACTTTTACTCTCCAAAAGTAACGTTTGCCGGACTCCAAAGGTTTGCCGTCATAAACGACATTTACCGATTGATTCGAATCAACTTTATCGGTATTCCACACATCCGGTTGGTTATCCAGCAATTTCTGTTTGGTGCTAGCTACCTGAATGGCATATGCTGTTTGAAGCTGTCCACGTTTATCGGACTGAAGCTTCCAACTCAACCTCGGCTTCATCACATCAATACCGATCGGATTGTTCGTGTACTCCGTCGTTAAATCGGTTACCGCCATCGTTGCTCCCGTTCCACCCGCTTCGCCATACGCCATACTAGTCATAGGCAAGCATAATGTGAAGCCGATCACCAAAGCTAATAGAAGACTCATGGTTTTCCTCATACTTTTTTCCCTCGACTTTCCTTTGTTATTGTTTATCGTTCTATTTTTGCTTCAGCATTGCAAGGATGACGACTACCGACTCAGCCCGAGTAGCATGCTCATGAGGTGCAAACCGGTTACCATCTCGCCCTTTGATAATTCCTGTCTCCACAGCTGCAGCTACGTAACCAGTCGCCCAAACAGGAATTTCTAACGCATCCGCAAACTGCAGCTTCGTTTTTTGGTCTGCTTTTAGATCAAGAGCCCTCATGACGACAGCAACCATTTCTGTCCGATTAATTAACTGGTCTGCGCGGAAGCTTCCGTCATCATAACCTTTTAATAGACCTGCCTTAACCGCTGTTGCGATATACGGTTTCGCCCACGCAGCAATTCTATCGCTATCGTTGAAGGCAAGTTTACTGTCTGCTCCAAGTTCTAGATGAAGCGCCCGAACCATCATAGCAGAGAACTCCGCACGCGTTACTGCGCGGTTAGGAAGGAATGTTCCATCGGCATACCCCGTAACAAAACCGAGCTCTGCCGCTTCCCTAATCGCACTCTCAGCCCAATGTCCTTTAATATCTTTCCAATCCACAGTAATAGATTTTCCAGCTACAGTTACCTGCAGCACAGGTTTCAGTTCATTCATCTCCAATTTCGAATTAACAAGCTGCACAGCTTGAAGGCTGACCTCAGCATTCCCCTCAGCAATTCGCTCAAATTTCAGCAATACCAGCTCTTTGTCCCCTGTCTCGCCAGCTGAATTGCCTGTCTTCGTATGGGCAAACCGAATGGTCCCCTTCTTTACGATCGGATCGACAGAAAAACCTGTCAATGCCGTATGTGCTCCAACAAACTTCAATCGAGTGGAATCGTATTTCATCGAAATATCATAGGCAAATACATCGGTTAAGTTTTTTCCTACTACTGATATTTCAGTTTTGGCTTCTTGACTAGTAATCTTTAGTTCAAAAGAAGCAGCTGCCTTATCCGCCATTGCCGAAATGGGCATTAAACTGAACATACTGATTAAAATTGTGAATACTATCACCATTCTCTTTGCATTCGACATATCGCATGAATCCTTTCATCGCAGAGTTTATGAGGCAGGTTAGTGTGCCTGCCTCCTATTCGAAATTCGTATGTCTATTCCAAGCTCCACTCTTCAAGAATCATTTGCGCAATGGAAGCTAATACACGAATGTCGATTACATTTGCGCCGATCACATCTGCTTTCTCAATTTCAGACCAGTTTGGATCTTTGTAGGTGACACCATAGAAATTCGCTATAATCGACAGATCTCGAATTGTAACCTTCGTTTGTCCCTCGATCAGTGTCACAATCTTCGCTTTGAAAACTTGAAGAGCTTTGTTTAGCATCGTTACAGCCTCATCTATTTGCCACTGGCTGCTTCCTGTATTCTTGGCTGTGTTAATGGCTGCCAGCAGCAGCGCTTTTGATCCCGCAGCGTACTTGCCGACCTTTGTGCCTTCGATTGCCCTGTCATGTTTTAATTGTGCTTCTGCAATCAATCGGTTTAACTCCGTCCTGTCACCAGGAGCTGATGGAATCACCGAATCATTAAACACTTTTACTGCTCCATTCAAGCCGTTAAGCGCTATGGTGACTTGCTCCACAGTCGCATTCGGATCATTCTTCACTGCAATCGCACTGTTGATTACTGCTTGCAATGCCGCCTTAGAACCTGTTGGATACTGACCCGGCTGCGTGCCTTCCATTGCGACATCATGTAACGCCTGCGCTTGTTCGATTGCCGTATTCAGCGCTGTTTTGTCAGCGAGGAGCACTTCCATCGAGAGTACAGCTCGCGATACATTCATCATTGTTCCCTTGCCACTATCCGACACTTGGAAATCAGACAGCGATACCGTTGTATTGCCTGCTTGTGCACTCGGTTTCACCTTCCCGTGGAGGCGGAACAGATTGCCACCGTCAATACCTGCTTGCTGCTGGCCTGAGGTGACCATGATGATCCGAATCTGGCCAAGCTCGGGTTTAACCGCCGTTCCAAACACTTCGAAATTCGGCTTCAACGACTGAATGACCGATGGGTCCAGCGAGAGGTAAGTACTTTCCCCAACCGTCTGGAATTCGAATTTCTGCGGGTCATAATGAACAATAACATCAAGAGCCGTGAAGTTTGAGCCTACATTTTCAGCACCGATCGTCCACTCCGTTCCCTGTCCTGCTATGACAGTGTCACTTCCTGACAAAGCAGCCATATCTCGTTCTGCGGAAGCTGCGGTTACCGTAACATTTAGCGCAGCCGTCTTGCTGCCGTCTTCTGTCGTCGCAGTTATGACGCCATTTACTTGATCTGCTCCCTTATTGGTTGCTGTTACAGTTGCTTTCGTTGTATCGCTAGCCTCATCATAATGAACATTCGTGACGATAATATTCTCGTGATTGGACTCAAAGTGCACCAGCTTATTTGCAGCATTTGCCGGAAGCACTGTCGCAGCAATTTCGATGCTTTCTCCATCCTTCATTTCGAGCGAAGTACGATCCAAGCTTATGCCAGTAACGGGCAAGCCAGCTTGATTGTTATATACCTCCAGCTCAGCTAATTGGAGCCTATAGTAAATATCGTCTGATGCCATATCCCCAAGCTTATTGACCGACAGCCTCACATATCTAGCGGTTTGGTTTTCAAACGTATACAGCTGTGGCAGCATCAACGGGTTCGGCTCACCAGTCATTCTCTTTACTTCTAAATAATCTCCGCCATCAGGCTTAACCTGAATAAGGAAATCAATAGGGTAGGAGGCGGTTCGTGAATCCTTTGTACTGGAATCCGTTCTTGGATACAGCACCACACTATTCAGATCTTGATTCGCACCCAGATCAATCTCTACCCAAAGCGGATTGTTTTCTTGCGACTGCGAAGGAGAGCCTGTTGATGAATATTTTCGCGCCAAATTGCCGTTCGTGAGCCCTGCTGCCCCCCACTCTGGCGAAATCTCCAACGTTTCGCGTGCGGTTGCCTTTTTGCCTAACGCCAGATTCGCCCCGGTAACTACGATCAACCGAATAGAGGAGGTAAGCACAACTTCTCCTGATTTTACCGTTGCAGTAATTTCTGCGGAGCCGGGTCCAACTGCAGCTGCGATTCCGTTATCAGCAACCTTGATCACATTAGTGTTGCTGCTCTCATACTTAATCTCAGCATTAGTGAAATCGGCTTCCATTCCATTATCCATACTTCCGCTTAATGTGAGCTGAGTTTGTTCACCATGCTGCAGCTTCGTTGCTTTGCTGCTCAAGTTGATGCTTTCCAGCTTTAAGTTGGAATCAGCCATTGTACTAGCGAACGAGTATGCTCCAGATCCGACCGAATAGACCGCTTTGTCCCCTTCCATTCGCAAAAACTTGACACCAACAGCTTCTTCAGCAAGCTGTCCGCCTTCGCTCACGGATGCTTGATCTACCGCTGGAATGTATACGGTCGCTGTTGTATTAGCTGGAATCGTCACATTCAGCTTGAAGGCTGAGCCTTCCTGCTCCCAGCGGCTCTTGATCAAACCGTAAATAGACTTGTATTCTCCATTCACATGGCTAAACTCTCCACCAGGTGTAGGCTGAATGATAATATGTTTGAATCCAGGCTGCTCTGGATCTGCCTCGATTCCTGCCGCATAGCGGAACATCCATTCTCCAACGGAGCCAAGCGAATAATGGTTAAAAGAGTTCATTCCTGCGTCACCGAATCCATTCTCCTGTGTATAGGAATTCCATCTCTCCCAAATGGTCGTTGCGCCATTTTTGATGCTGTATCCCCATGATGGGTACGTATCGTTCGTCAACAAGCGGTAAGCAACCTCTGTATAGCCCGCTTCTGTTAGTACCGGCAGCAAATAACCTACACCAAGAAACCCGGTCGACAGATGCCAGTTTTTACTTTTAATATTGTTAACTAAATGCTCGGCAGCTTTCTTCTTGATATCTCCATCCAATAAATCCATGTGCAGTGCAAACACATAACCTGCTTGTGTATTGCCTTTGATCTGTCCGTCCAAACCAACAAATGCGGTGTTAAAAGCAGCTTTAATATCTTTAAATAATTGACTATATTTCTCCGCATCGTCTGTTTTCCCAATGATCGCTGCCATCTTGGACAATAAATTCGTGCTGTATGCAAAATAGGCCGTATTCACCACATCCGTTGGTGTAGTTTCATTCACGCTCAACCAGTCTCCGTAACCACCAGCCGGACGAATGAGCTTGTTGCTGTTCGTTTTGAGAAACTCGATCCATTTCACCATCGCATCATAATGCTCTTTGATTACGGAAGTGTCGTTATAAGCTAAGTACAGTGTCCATGGGATAATAACGCCTGCATCTCCCCAGCCGTTGCTTCCATTGCCCATTCCGCTAACATTTGGCGCAACGTCTGGGAATGCTCCATTTGCCCCCTGCGCATCAACAACATCCCGCATATATTTCTCGTAAAACCCAGGAACTTCCATGTTATAGGTAGCAGTGCGAACGAACACCTGAGCATCTCCTGTCCAGCCCATTCGTTCATTACGCTGAGGACAGTCTGTTGGAACGCTTAAAAAATTTCCTCGTTGTCCCCATGTGATGTTGCTATAAAGCTGATTGACCATCGGATTGGAGGTTTCAAATGTCCCGGTCTTCGGTGTATCGGTGTGAACAACAATCCCCGTTATGCTATCTAAAGCAGGTTCACCCGGATAACCAGTCACTTCTACGTAACGGAAACCGTGGAATGTGAAATGCGGTTCATATTGCTCAAGCCCACTTCCTTTTAGGACATATTCATCTGTTTGTTTAGCTGTACGCAAGTTCTCCGTGTAAAGCGTCCCATCATCATTCAGCATCTCGGCAAACCGCAGCTTCACTTTCGTTCCGGCAGTGCCTTCGACTTTTAACCTTGCCCAGCCAACCATGTTCTGTCCCATATCAAAAATATAAGTACCGGCACTAGGTTGCTTCACTGAGTTCGGCTTCAATTCTTCCGTCGCCTTGACGGTAGGGCCTACCTGTGCAACCAGCTTCCCGCGGAAATGGCTGACCTCTTTTACATCGTTCCATGATGAAACGTCATAATTCGAACGGTTCCACTTATCCATTTCTTTGCGCGCGTCATATGTCTCTCCCATTAGAATGTCGGAGTAGCGAACGGGACCCGAAGTCGTTGAATGCCAAGAAGAATCGGTCATTACCGTTTCACTTGTGCCATCCTCATATTCAATTTTTAATTGGAATAAAAACGACAGCTCTGTTCCGTACTGATTTGGACCAACATGTGCCACATTTCCCGCGTACCAACCGTCACCCAGCATTGCCCCAACCGCATTTCCTCCTTCAAGGAGCATGTCGGTTACATCATAGGTCTGATACTGCAAACGCTTATTGTAATCCGTCCATCCCGGATTAAAGAAATCGCTGCCTACCCGTGTCCCATTTAGGCTGAGCTCATAAAGTCCAAGCGCCGTCGAGTAGACAGTCGCTTTGCGTACTGGCTTCGCAATTTCAAAATCTTTCCTCAGCATAGGTGAGCTTCTGCTCTCGACTTTCTGATAAAAGGTGCCGTTCTCTACGAGTAGTTTTCCATCTTCCGTTAATTGTCCCCCTTCAAAGCTTGCTGCTTCCTTATCATCAAAATTTGCTTGAAACAACTCCTTGCCGTGTTCATCCTTAATGACGATATTGTCGAACAAGGCGCGCTCATTCGTCCTTGCGTCTTTATGCTGGCGGAATCCAATAGGACCGAATGATATATTGTCATTTTTCATCGTGTCGATTAACTCATTGTTGATGTAGGTTTTGATTTCTTTGCCGTTCACTTCAATTTTCAGATGATAAGCAACATTCAATTGCTTGTCATTCGGAATGACACGTGAAATATCTACTTCCTTCATAAGCTTCGTACCGCCGACATTCGTGTGTGGCCGAAACTGGGCATACGCTTTTTCTTTTACGTTAAACTGCCAGAAAAAATTATTGGAAGCATTAGGTCCGCCAAACAAAATGGCTGCCCCATCATTTAATATTATAAAATCCAGCTCGATAGAATAGCTTGACGGTACAGTCGCAGGTGTTGAGGCGGCAATCCACTTGGCTTGCCAATCAGCAGGCGCGAGCAATCCCATTTCCCACGAGCCCAGCTCACTCCATGCTGAAGCGTGATCATGGTTATCCCAAACCTTCACTTTCCAGAAATAACGTTTTCCGGATTGTAAAGCTTCTCCTTTGTATTCCACATTGTTGGAATCGCTGGACATGATTTTGCCAGAATCCCAAATGTCTCCTTCATTGCCAGCCAAACGGCTCTCTTCTGAAGCGACAATGATTTGATAGGCAGTTTGCATCTGTGCTCTCTCTGTTGATTCAAGCAACCAGCTGAGTCTCGGCATGGTGTTATCGATTCCGATTGGGTTATGGCTATACTCTGTATGTAAGTCATATGCAGTCATTTGGCCCGTTCCTTCTGCTCCGAATGCGGCTACTGGCTGTAATAAAGCAATTACAAGAACAGTTGCTAAAAATAAACCAAGCAGCTTCTTCCTGAACAAACTATTCATTTGCCAAAACACTCCCTTTTTCATTACATTGGTATCGCTCTCAATTTGGAAGACTAAACATAAATCCATAAAAAAATAGCCGGGAGTACAAGAAAGGATATCCTGCTTGCTGCAGGTCCTTCAACGACTACCCGGCCAATCTTCTCATTCTTCGATTATGTGTAATGATGAAAGGATTGTTTTAATAAACATCCTTCCATTCAGCGATGTTAGAGGAATCGAATTTGAAGGGATCGCCAAGCATAATTTGCGTGCCTTCACCGTCTTTCACGACTTCTTTCTCACCTAGTTTGCCAGCTGTCAGCTTATCCCCAACCGCACCTGTAATCTTGCCGTTCACCAATGCGTCAGCTGCATAACCGGACAAGTACCCAACATCAATCGGATTCCACAAATACATCCACTGACATACGCCGCTCACGATGTATTCCGCCATTTCACTTGGCAGGCCAAGACCGGTCAATTGCACTTTCCCAGTGAGACCCTTATCCGTTAAAACCTTGCCCGCTGCCGCGATTCCTACTGTCGTTGGCGCAATAATACCTTTCAGATCAGGATACGATTTCAAGAGCGCCTCAGTCTCGGACACGCTTTTATCACGCAAATCATCACCATAAGCTACTTTAACGAGCTTGATTTTACTGTATTTCGAATCCTCCAGCTCTTTCTTCATCCATTCGATCCATGTGTTTTGGTTTGTCGCTTGAGAGGTCGCGCTCAGGATCGCAATTTCGCCTTCGCCGCCAATCATTTCCGATACGCCTTGAATTAGTGTGCGGCCGATACGCTCAGGATCTGCTTGATTTACATGAACCATGCGACTGGCTGCGTTAACCGCTGAATCTAAAGAAAGCACTTTAATTCCTTGTTTCATCGCTTTCTTCAGCGCCGGCTGGAGCGCGTCCGGATCATTTGCCGCAATTGCGATCACGTCCACCTTTTGCGAGATAAGCTCTTCAATCATTTGAATTTGCGCTTCTGCTGTCGGCTGATCAGGCGCCTTCAAAATCGCTTCATATCCGAGCTCTTCAACAGCATTTTTGTAGCCTTCCATTTGCTTCTCACCGTATGGATTACCCGTGTTTTTAAAGATAATGGCATATTTCTTCTTTTTCGTGCTGTCCGATGTGTCATTTCCCTTGTTTTTCTCTGTAGCTTCGCTCTTGTTGCCGCCCGTATTTTTGGAGTTATTGACGCTGTTGCCTCCTCCGCATGCGGTTAACATCGAGATCGTAAGCAAAACAGTTAAACAAACGGATAACACCTTGTTTCTTTTCATTGTTTTTCCTCCCTTTTTTTGTCCAATCCTTTATATACAAAACAGCCGATCGACTGTATTGCACCAACTTAAGTTTTCTTCGTACGACTCCGGCCTACTTTAAGCCTCGGAACAGCGACGGCGAATATAAGCAGCAAGCCTATAATAATGAGCAGGATTTGCGCTTGTACGTTAACTAATCCTAAACCATAACGCAGGAAACCTATGAGGAAGACCGCTAGTATGGCTCCTACCATTCTTCCTTTTCCTCCAGCCGTGCTAATGCCGCCGAGAACAACCATGGCAATGACATCGAGTTCATACCCCATCGCAATATTAGGACGCGTGCTTCCCATACGGGAAGTTAGAAACAAAGCAGTCACAGCGGACATCAGTCCTGCAAGCGTAAAGACGATTACTTTTACACGATCGACATTCACACCTGAGAAGCGGGCCGCGTTGATGTTATTCCCCATCGCGTACAATTGTCGGCCGAACACGGTTTTGTGCAGCAGTAAGCTAAACACAATGGCAAATACCGCAAAAACGATCAAGATAAACGGAATCGGTCCCACGTACCCCCAGCCCAAATAGCTAAACCACTCTGGAAAAGATCCTGCTGCTTGATCTTCCAAAATAATGTAGGCGATTCCCCGATAAATGATCATCGTTGCCAAAGTAATGATAACTGCGGACAATTCCTTGTACTTCACAATAAGGATGCCGTTAATCCATCCGCAAATGGTGCCCACTGCCAAACAAATGACCATAGCCAGCACAATAGGGACTCCTTTATTGAATAAGTCCGCCATAATAACAGACGATAATGCTACAATCGATGCGACGGATATATCGATATCCGCGAGGATGATGATGAACACCATAGGGAGCACGATAAATGCTTTATCCAGAAATCCCATCGTTGCATCTCGCAAATTATCGTAATCCCAATAAAACTCAGATAGATTCATATTCATGACGGTTATGGCAAGAAACAATACCACCAACATCCATTCCCACTGAAGGAAAAACCTTTTGAAGGAAAAATCCTGCTTATTCGTAACAATTCTCGGCTCCATAGCGTTAGATTTTCCTCCTCATAAGATTGTTGCGATCAACGCCGCGCTTGACGATTGCATTAATAAGGACCGCGATCAAAATAATTGCGCCTTGAATGCCGTTCTGCCAAAATGGCGATACGTTAATCAAAGGAAGTGCATTATTCAAAATACCTAGTAAAATAGAGCCAAGGATGATGCCCGATATTTTGCCAGAACCGCCTGCAATGCTCACACCGCCTAGTACACACGCAGCAATTACGCTGAGCTCATAACCCGATGCGGTATCACCTTGCGCTGATGCAAATTTGGATACCCATAGCACACCTGCTAAGCCGGAGAGACCGCCCATAATGGAATATACGAGCCATAAAATTTTGTCTACCTTAATGCCGCTTATTACTGCCGAATCTGGATTGCTTCCAACAGCATAGATTTGTCTGCCCGTTCGGGTATGATTAACAAAATAATAAGCGACGAAATAAATGAGGATTGCAATAAAGATCAGATTATTGATTCCGAGCGTTGTTCCCGTTGCCATCGCTTTGAAACTTGTAGGCATTTGATGTGCACTAACCCATTTGCCCCCACTAGTTAGATAAGTAAACCCGCGGAACACGTTCATCATCCCGAGTGTGGCTATGATGGGCAGGATACCGATTTTGGAAACCAGGAAACCAATGATCACACCGCTGACAAGTCCCGTTAAAGTGCCGATCAGAAGGGCGACGACAGCTGGTATTTCCGGAAATGCACTGACCGTCTGTGCCGCGATCATGCCTGAAAGAGCCAATGTTGCACCGATGGAAAGATCAATTCCGCGGGTAACGATTACGAGCATCATCCCCACAGCCAAAATGCTCAAAATCGCGGTGTTCGTTACCATATCGTTTATATTTTCCAAGGTCAAAAAGCTGGGATTGCGAAGCTGAACGCCAATTGAAAGCAAAACAATAAATCCGAGTAGTCCAAGCTCTCTGAATTTGGCGATCTTAGCGCTGAGCGTGCGCGTTGGCCTTGTAGCTCTAAGCGAAGCTGCGGTTATACCTCTCGTACTGAGTTCTCTCTCCTGCATGTGTCATGCCCACCTTTAATGTTGTTGTATAAGAGGGCGATCGTCAGCCATTGATGCTTGAAGTATCGCTTCCTGCGAGATCGAATCGCGGTCTAGAAAAGCTGTTATCCGGCCCTCGCGCATGACGGCTACCCGATCGCACATCCCAATCATTTCAGGCATCTCTGACGATACCATCAGTATCCCATACCCTTGACATGCCAAATCGCTGATCATTTCATATATGGCAGATTTGGCGCCAACATCCACACCTTTGGTTGGTTCATCCAAAATGATGACATCCACATCAGCAGTCAGAAGCTTTGCAAATACAACCTTCTGCTGGTTGCCGCCTGAGAGCGAGCTAGCCAAATCAAATATGCTTTTTGCTTTAACATTTACCTTCTCAGCTAATTGCTTAGCGATACTCGCTTCCTTATCGGTGTTAAGAACACCTTTGCTTGAAATCTTCTCAAGCGATGATAATGTTATATTTCTACCGATGCTCCACTGTAGAACGAGCCCCTGCTTCTGCCTGTCCTCCGGCAAGTAGCCAATCCCCATACGCATCGCATCGATCGGTTTTCGGATGTTCACTTCCTGCCCCTTGAAGAATACCTTTCCTTTGTCGCTTCGCTCAATGCCGAAGATGCTTTGGCAAACCTCTGTCCGTCCTGCCCCAACGAGACCAGTCAATCCTAATATTTCCCCTCTTCGCAGCGCAAAAGAAATATCAGCAAAGTAGCCGGTTCTGCCAAGACCTTCAACCCGAAGCAATTCTTCCCCAATCTGCGCTTCCTTCTTCGGAAACAATTGCGTAATTTCACGACCTACCATCGCAATAATTAGATCTTGGTTCGATATTTCATCCACTTTCCAAGTCCCGATGTATCTGGAATCCCGGAATACGGTCACCTTGCTGGCCAGTCGATACATGTCCTCGAAGCGATGAGAGATAAAAATAATAGCTGTTCCCTTGTCACGCAAACGCTCTGTAATGCGATACAAGTCTTCGCTTTCCCTATTGGTAAGAGCGGCTGTTGGTTCATCCATAATAATGATCTTCGCATCAACAGAAAGCGCTTTCGCAATTTCGACGATTTGCTGCTCAGCTACACTTAATGCTCCCATTTGCGTTTTGGGGCTGAATGCTGCGCCAAGCTCCTTCAGAAGCTTATCGGCCTCCTTATGCATTTCGTTCCAAAGAATCCGCTTAGTCCCTTTTTGAATTTTCTCATGCCCCATAAATATATTTTCTGTGACGCTTAAATCAGGATAACAAGTAACATGCTGATAAATGGCTGCAATGCCCCTCCGCTTCGCATCCGTAGGATTTTTAAAATCCACGCGTTGTCCATCAAAGAGGATCTCGCCGACATCTGCTGGGTGGACACCGGTAATCACCTTAATAAAGGTTGATTTCCCCGCTCCATTTTCGCCCATCAACGCATGAATCTCACCGGGCTTTAACTTAAAATAGACATTATCAAGCGCCTTGACGCCTGGAAAAGTTTTTGTAATTCCCTCTAGCTCCAAAATGTACTCGGCCATTGCCGGATCACCCTCCATCCTTCGCTGTTCTCTACATGCTGCTGCTTCTTGCTTCCTTCTAGGTCTACCTTACCGAAATTGCAGATCGTGAAGAAGGAGACATTCGTTACTTATGGGGGAGTGTATTCGCTTTGTATATGGAATCCACATTGTATGGCTGTTTGTGAACAAAATAAAAAGGCAGGCGCTAGGCCTACCCTTTAGTTTCTCTACTATACTGACTATCATTTCGAAAACTTCTGTTCTCGATATTTAGATGGCGTCTCCCCAGACCATTGCTTGAACAGCTTACTGAAATACTTTACGTCTTGATAACCAACAAGAACGCTTATATCGTAGAGCTTTAATTGCGAATCAATAAGCAGCTCCTTTGCTTTCTCCATTCTAAGACGCGTGATGTAATCGAGAATTGTTTCACCTGTTTGCGTCTTGAAATGCCGGCAGAAATACGAGGGATTCATATAGACTTGCTCAGCTATACGCTTAATCGTTAAGTCGTCTTGTAGATTGGCTATGATCCAAGCTTTGGCCTGCTCTATCGGTTTCATGCTGCCGCTTTGACGCATTCGTTTCATTTCCAGAACAAGCTGAGCGACCTGCTGATCGAGTTCCACTTTGAGCTCATTAAGATTTATCGCCCGTTTAATCGTTTGAAGTCGGCTCTCGAGCGGATCTAACATTGGCGTATTCACTTTCATTTCAACGCCGACCGAATGGATAAGAATAAATGCGTTCATTATTGCTCGTTGAATTGCAGCAGGCGAATCCATTTTTTCAAGCCGGGCAAAAAACTCCTTCGTAAACTGAACTGCTGCTTGCTCATTTACTTGTTCGACTGCCTGCTTCATTCGCTGCGCAATATGGACAAGCTCATTATCCATTTGGTCTGAAGAGCTCTCCGTCTTGAATTGAATGCCATCTCGGCCAAACAACTGATTGCCGCCATATAATAAACGATAATACATTAATGATAATGCTTGATCCTTTGCTTCTGGCAGCAAATATAAATCCTCAATCGAGCTGCCGCATGAAACAGAAACTGTAAATGGCGTGTAGGACTGAATCGCTGAACGAATTTGACCAGACAGCTCGAACGATGTTTTTTCTAATAAACCGTTGTTTTCGCCATAAGCCTCGGAAAGATGCAGCAATATCCAAAAATTCGAATCGTCCCCTCTCCAGCACCAGCCTATGATTTCTGATTCATTCGAACATTTCTCTACCACTTCTTTGATGATATTCTCAAGCACATAAACATAAGCTTCCCAGTCTTTTGGGGTATAACTTCTTGTTTTTACCGGAAGAGCATCGAGGCCTACATATTGAAGGACGTATCGGCCTTTCGGAAACTCATCCACCCAATATCCTAGCCGCGAAATATCGAGCCCTGCCGAAGTAACATAGCTTAATAGTTGCACTTGTTGCGATGTTTTTAACTCCTCGGATTTTCTTTCCATCTCATTCCATTTCATATGCTGAAACCGTCCGCTTTCAATTTTCACCTTGATTTCTGTCATTCGATTCTTAAACTGCTCCCGGTCTATCGGCTTTAAAAAATAGTCAACAGCTCCTTCTCGAAGCGCTGTCTGAATATATTGAAACTCATCATAACCACTGATCACAAGCGGAAAGAAGGAATAATGGCGTTTTCCCTCGCTTATTAACGTTAGACCATCCATCACGGGCATCTTCACATCCGTAATAAGCAAATCTACTGCTCCTTGTGACTGATGCAAATAATCCATTGCTTCTTTGCCATCAGACAGCGTCGCAACGATTTCCCACCCCTCACCGCAAGAGCGTATGAGTCTAGCAATGCCGTTTCGAATCATTTCTTCATCATCTACAATCAATGTTCTGATCGCCTTGTGCATGCTTACTCCTCCTTGCTTTTCGATTTTTCTGCCACATCGTTCAGGGTGATGACAGGAATACGGATAATAACCTCTGTTCCCTTACCAAAAATGCTATGAAGCTGCACCCCATACTGCTGGCCTAACATAATCATAATTCTAGCGTTTACATTACTTAGCCCAAAACCAGAATCCTTGTGGGCTAGTGTCTCCGATCTGAGTGACCTCTCGAGCTTCTCCAATCGATCATGATCGATACCCGGACCATTGTCCCATATGCGAAAAACGATATCTTCTTCTCCAGAACGCGCACCAAATTCACGACTGATGCTTAGACGAATATCGAGTGCTTTACGGGTTTCAAGTCCATATTTAATGGCATTCTCAATAACCGGCTGCAAAATAAATTTGGGTGTATAAAAGGATTCGATGTCCGTTTTTTTATCGATCTCAAACAACAGCCGATCATTGAATCGATATTTCTGAATGGTCAAATAATTGCTAATATGCTGGACTTCATCCGCAATCGCTACAAATTTGTTTTTGTTGCTAACCGAAAAACGAAGCATACGACCAAGCAGTGTAACCATCTCGACAACCATATCCGATCTGCCGTCCTCTACCGCCATGTTAATGGTCTCCAGCGTATTGTACATAAAGTGCGGATTGATCTGAGACTGAAGGGCGTACAGCTCAGCTTCCTTCTGTCTAATTTTGATATCAAAATTCGTTTCGATCAGCTCATGAATCGTAGCTACCATCGAATTAAAGCTGCGCGCGAGTGCTCCAATCTCATCATTGCTTTCAACCTTAAGATCCACCTGAAACCTGCCCATTTCCACATCCTTCATTAGACGGGAAAGCTTCTTGATCGGCCGCGTTACATTCATAGCGAAGAAAATCGAAATAATCGAAGTAATGAGGACAAAGCAAATAAATACAAAAATGGTCACATTCATAACCAAATCTGTACGCTCTGTTAAATATTTTAGCGGTATGCTATGAGCTAGTATCCAATCAAAATCATTTGATTCGCTAAGACTTACGATCACCGCTTTTTTCCCTGACCCTTTTCGAAAGCTGCCGTTAAAAATGGGATATCGATTTATTTCTTCATCAAAGCCTCCTATTTTCTCCTCATCTGTATGAAAGATGATTTCGCCCTCACGGTTCATCAGCCATAAATCCGCTGTATTGTTCTGTTCAAACTCCCGCAATATGTTGTCAATAAAAGAGAGCTTTACCGCAACCAGCATAGTCGCCAGGCTTTTGCGGTTATCCACATCATTCATCTGTTTCATGATCAGTACATAGGGTTCGTTATTCTCGAATGTCAGATTGATTTGGCTAGGAAGAATAATTTTCGCTTTTCCGCGTAAATCAAGATCCTGCCCATAAGGGATAAAAGCATTATCCGCATTAAGACCTGTAAACTTTGATCTCGCACTGTAAAAAAACCTGTTTTTCGAAAATATGAAAACACCCATAACATCGGGGTTCCCCGTATTTAAATAAGTACGTGCCAAATAATTGTTTACCTCGAATTGGTCCTGATTCAGCTGTGAACGGCTCTGATAGGAGTCGCGACGCAAAATAGCGATCATATTGTCAGAGTTGAACATTAATGTATGCAGCTCTGCAAAATCCTCCATATGCTTCGTTATATTCGCATTTGCTTGATACAGAAAACGGGGCATATATTCACCAATTTGTTCTTCAATTGATTTTGTGTACTGCAAATAAGAAAAAGTACCGAGCAGCGACATGGGGATAACGCTTAGCAGTAAATAAACTAATATAAGCTTAGAGCTGAGCCGATAGTTTCTGAAGCGCAGTTGCTCTGGAAATTTAAAAATCATATTGATCCACATTCTCTGCTGTAAAATCGATCGGTTCTCCCATAATGACCGTATCCCTGTTCACCCTAATAGTTCCGACATTATAAATGTCTTGACCATCATATGGCAGCTTGCCTTCGAGCAGATTTTTTGCAAGCACAACAGTTAAATATCCAAGTTTTTTGGGACTCCAAAGTGTCGCCATTTGTGCCGAGCCGTCCTTTAAATAATCGCGCATCAAATTCGGCGTGGAGAGACCGACAACTTTGACCTGACCTGTTTTGCCAGCTTCTCTTACAGCTTGTGCGGCAGCTGGAGGTCCTACAGAAGAATTGCCGATAATGCCTGCAAGATTTGGGTATTTAGCTAACAGTTGTTTTGCTTTCTCATAAGCCTTTTGCGGATCATCTTCCGTCTCTACAATATCAATCAGCTTCATTTTCGGGTAAAACTCACTCTGCTGATGTTTGATCCATTTGAGCCACTCATTATGATTAGAAGCAGAGAAAGCCCCTGTCATAATTGCGTATTCGCCAGTTTCTTCGGTGTTCCATGCAAGCGTATCCAACAAATGGCGGCCTAATGTCTCTGTATCGACCATGTTGACAAAAAAATCTCTGCCTTCTGGATTCGTATCTGCATCCCATGTAATGACCTTGATCCCCTTGCTTTTGGCTTCTAAAATGATGGGCAGCAGCTTTTCTGGATCGTTTGCAGAAACTGCAATCGCATCTACCGACAAATTGATAAGATGTCTAATCACATTAATCTGCTTTGATGCATCAGCGATTGGAGGCCCTTCATAAATGACGTTAACGTCTAAATCATTAGCTGCTTCCATCGCACCTTCTTCAGCAACATTAAAATAAGAAATCCCCATCACTTTTGGTACGATGCCGATGGTGTACTTTCGATGATCTTCCTGTTTCTCTGAGGTTGAATTCGATTTAATGGAATGGATCACGTCATAATCACTTTTTGAGTAACGCCCCTGACATGCGGTTGCAGTAAAAATTAATAACAGGATAACAATCATTTTCCTGAACATGCCTTCACCCTTTTCCATTAACCGTTTGCAATAGTTTCATTAAATGATGACAAAAAATTCGTTGTTGCTTAACAACTGCCTTACCATTGAAAGCGTTTACTTAAATCATTTGAATTCTTCTTTATATTGACGCCACCCCTCGCTGGAATTCATAGCTACTCTATTCTACATTCAGCTTAGCTATCCTCCCATTATGTAAAATTGATAAAAGTTAAATGCAATGTTGACTCCTACACTGAAATTGATTTGTACATTGCTCACATGAACGAAACATATCGGACACATTTAGCAAGGAAATGACTACTTCGAGCTATTATTTTCAGGCACCATTTCCTTTTATAATGATAGGACTAACGAAATAGATTCAGAAAGGAGAAATGAAACATGCTTTATTGGATTATTTTAGGAGGCTTATTTCTGTCAGGCGGCTTATATCTCATGCTGAATGGAGCAAAACTTGTTCAAGAAGACAACGTAATTCAGGATAAGATGGCGAAATCATATGTATCAACACCTCATGAGGATGTCATTTCGTAAGCATACATCACATTTGAAGCTGCAACAAAAAACTTAATAAAAAACAATTGGATCATACGGTGACCGCTCCTCTGCTGGTTGGTGCGAAGCAGCCCATTAAAAATCTTTATCGTTTGGGCGAGAAAATGGTCATCCAATTATCTTGAAGAATATAACTAAACACTCGAAAGAAAAAATGTGTTCAGAAAAGCTACGTTAAGAGATGGAAAAAGGTCTACTCTATAAGTCACTTTGACTTGTAGAGTAGACCCTTGTTTTCTATGTTATAGGCTGAGTCTATAGATTAACGGTTCTTTGGCATTTATTTATGTTCAGCCAGCCATGCAGCCAAACTTTGAATCTGTTCCGTCGTTAAGCTGCTCTCGAACTTTGGCATACCCTTACGACCATTGGAAACAACATCCACTATTTCCTCTTCTGTCAGCTTGACCCCGACCTGCTGCAAATTAGGGCCGGCTCTTCCCTGCAGCTCCGTGCCGTGACAAGAAATACACCTTTTCTTATAAAGTGCCACCGCCTCGCTGCTCTCTGTACCTTCACCGCTGTTGTCCTTATTTGGCACTTCTACTGTTGTTCCTCCGCCGCAAGCAGACAATAACAAAACCAACACAACCGCAACACCTACTGAATACTTTTTTAAACTACCCATTTTAGGTTTAGCTCCTCTCATTTTTGTCGTGGTAACATTACATTTTGATAAAATCCCCTTCACAGGTTTATCTGCCGAGTTGGGCTCGGTGATTCACATGAAGGTGGTACTAGTGAGCTTTGATAGCTTTTAAAAATCTACAAAAGCTTCAAATCATTTAAAAACTTCAAAACCACCTAAAGCTCCTAGAACTCCTAGAGTTCCTAAAGCTCCTAGAGCTCCTAGAGCTTCAAATGCTTCAAATGCTTCAAAAGCATCAAAAAGCATCGATTGCCTTAATATCATTTTCTTTTATACTTGCTTGCTTACGCATGACTCGATAGAGCTATTGGTGGATAAAGTCATATCTTTGTAATAAAGTTTACGATAAATAGCCACATTGAAGCATTTTCCTTGTCCTCTTTCTACTCCTAAAAGCAATAACTACTTTATACCGACTTGCCCTTGGTCTACTTCGTTTATGAATAGATACAATCTCAACTAAGAAAATAACATTACCGATACTTATTCAGAAAAATACGAAGAAAAGAAGCGTTAGTCGAAAAAGAAAATCCATTCTTAATCCCTAAACATTGGCTTAAAAAGGTCAGATGTACGCTGAAGATGCGCTTATTATCTCTCGTAAGACAATAATTAGCTCATTACGCTTTCACTTTTCTCGTTTTATACAGTAAAAGGCTGTCTCAAAAGTAGATTTATCTACGTTTGAGGCAGCCCCTATTTAACGTTGCCTTGTATTGAAGCAATATTTTTACTTTTTAAACTCATTATGTATCGTAGTTTATCCAAATTCACGTAAACTGCTTACAATTTAGACCTTCAAAACCTTTGTTCGCAGCAAACATCATTTTAGATAAATCGCTTACGAACCTAGCAGCTCTTATTTAGACCTTTTTTAATGAATAAAAATTTTTACGAACCCCACAAACCTTATTTCATGTAAAATAACGCATTACACCCTATACAGCATGAAATAACGACGTTACGGTTCGTTAAAACTTTAGAAGAGTAATTTTCTGCATAATAAGGTTGATACAGTTCGTTAGCGAATTGGGCATCGGATGATATGCGCTGACGGTGAGGCAAATGATTAAACACAAAGCTTTTTCAGGCAAATGAATGATAACTTGAGATTTCAATTTTTCATGCATCTTGGCTTTCTAAGTAGTAAACTACGACAAGTAGATTCCTCTTTCCCTATACGCAACAGGTCAAGTTCGCTTGCACACAGAACCTCCAGCGAAGGATTCATCCGTCATATGAACCAACACATATCTTTCCTCAAAAGTTTTAGCATATGTCGATAACGTCCATATATGATGCGGTGAGTAATTCAATCATACCTAGCCTCACTGAAACATCGTAATGGGATCGCAGTTTCTTGAATCAAGCACTAGTAGCGTCAAGTGCTCCTCTCGTATTTCAGCTTGTACATCTTCTCTAACAGCTAAGCCGATCCGAAACACTAGACGATGAAATAAGATAAAGTTACACCAATAACTAAAACGAGAAGTGTAACTATATATTCTTTTGAACCTTCGAGAAACTTCCAATCTACAAATGATTGAAAGCCCGCAACGATAAAAATTAACACCATACAAAACTATTTCATAGCATTTCCTTCTAAATCAATAAAAATAATAATAGCTGTTGCTATGAGTGCTGCGATAATCATTCCCCACATACTCACTTTTTTACCCTTATCTGAAGTTTCTTTTTTTGTGGTTCCAACTATCCATTTTCTTAAAAATAAACTAGCAAAAACGAGTAGTATGCCTACTAACCCAATTTGACCACCCATTAAATCACTCCCTTGCACTCAATCCCATACTTCCGACCACTTGAGCCTGCAAAATGACCTTCGCTACTGATTTATCCTAAAATATTCTCATCGTAAACATTCAACATATAAATTCTTAGACGAAATATCTTTCCCATTATCTTATTATCAAATTTCATATATTTAGCTTCAACAATCATGGTGCTGAATAAATAAAATAATTTCCCTGACACGGTTCGGCTGATTACAGTTGATCCTTTTATCAAAGCTGTATAACAGCCTAATTTTTCATAAAGCTTATTGAATAGTTCTTCATCAATCCTCTTCTTCGGCCACAGATCAAAAATAATTTGTTTTATTATCAAATCCATTTCTTTTTCCAATTCGAGTAAGCGATCATCAATCATTATGTATCCCCCTCAAAATACAAAATGTAAATGTTAGCGATATCCCCCCCTTGTTCACATCAAATGAAATCAAATCCCATTTCATTTGTTTTTGATCCATTGCGGAGAATAAAATTGGCCAACTCATCATTATTTAAACCAAGAACAAATTCCGTGTAATTGTAAGTACCATACTATGTTTATGAAGCTCAAAAGGGAAGGAATGATTATGCGATTGTTAAGTCGCTCCAGTTTTATTTCATAAAGTTTATTTATTTTATTTGCAGGGTAATATACACACAATAAATTAAGCGAGGTGAGGCTAACGAATGTTCTCTTCATTAAAAAGGTTTTTAATCGGACGACCATTAAAATCAACGGAATTAGGCGAGCAAAAACTGAATAAAACAAAAGCTCTTGCCATTCTTTCTTCAGATGCCTTATCTTCTGTGGCATATGGTCCTGAGCAAATATTGTTAGTCTTAATCACCGTTAGTGCCGCCGCTTTTTGGTATTCCATACCGATTGCCATTGGTGTATTGATTTTATTATTAGCACTTATTTTATCCTATAGGCAGATTATTTTTGCATATCCTCACGGCGGAGGCGCTTATGTCGTATCCAAAAAAAATCTAGGTGTATACTCTGGGTTAGTAGCCGGAGGCTCACTGTTAGTTGACTATATCTTAACGGTAGCGGTAAGTGTATCTGCCGGAACAGATGCCATTACATCTGCTTTCCCAAGCTTGCATCCTTATAATGTGATCATTGCGATTATTTTTGTATTATTTATAACCATCTTGAATTTAAGGGGAGTAACGGAGTCCGCTTCAATATTAGCCTTTCCGGTTTATTTATTTGTTTTGGCTTTATTCATTTTAATCATTGTAGGCATTTACAACATTCTATTAGGCAATGTCTCGCCAGAATTACATACACCTATTGGAACGCCAGTGGCAGGAATTAGTTTGTTTCTGCTGCTGAAAGCTTTTTCCTCCGGAAGTTCTGCTTTAACAGGGGTTGAAGCTATTTCGAACGCAATACCCAACTTTAAAAGCCCGTCTCCAAGTAATGCTTCCAAAACGTTAATTGCGATGGGGTCGCTGCTTGCCATATTATTTTCCGGAATCGTATTTTTAGCTTATTACTATGGTATTAGTCCCCGGGAAGAAGTCACCGTTGTTTCAGACATTGCTGAACATACGTTTGGTCGGAACTTTATGTATTATTTTATTCAAGGAACAACTGCATTAATTCTGATCCTTGCTGCTAATACAGGATATTCTGCTTTCCCCTTGCTGGCAGTCAACTTAGCCAAAGATAAATTTATCCCTCGAATGTTTACCATTAGAGGAGACAGATTAGGTTATTCCAACGGCATTATTATTCTAGGCGTTTTCTCAATCCTGTTGATTATAGCATTTGAAGGCCGAACTGAGCATCTCATCCCACTTTATGCCGTAGGTGTATTCATCCCCTTTACACTCTCGCAGACGGGTATGATGGTAAAATGGATTCGTGAAAAACCGCAAGGCTGGATATCTAAGCTAATCATTAACTCAACAGGTGCGGTTATAAGCTTTATCGTCACCATGATGTTCTTTTTAACCAAATTCGCACAGGTGTGGTCCGTATTAATTTTTCTTCCTCTTATCATTTTGCTCTTTCACCGAATTAGAAAACATTATGAATCTGTAGCCGATCAACTGCGAATTACGACCTCTGAGGCCGCTATTCCAATTGAGGGGAATGTGATCATACTTCCTGTGGCTGGTATTACCCATGTGGTCGAGAACTCATTGAATTACGCCAAATCGCTGTCACCTCACCAGATCATTGCGGTTCATATTCCATTTGAAAGAGAGGATGAATTCACTTTCGAAGAAAAATGGAAAACGTGGCAGCCTGATGTGCGACTCGTTACTTTACATTCGCCTTATCGAAGCATCATTCAACCATTAACTAAATTTATTGATACCGTTCAGCGCAAGGCGAGTGAATCAAATTACAAAGTTACTGTCATCATCCCACAGTTTATTCCAAAGAAAGGTTGGCACAATATGCTGCATAACCAATCCAGTTTATTGATTCGTGCTCACTTGTTATATAGAAGAAATGTGATCGTCACTACAGTACCTTATCACTTAAAAAAATAATGACTTGAACGATTATGATGCAATTGTTCCGTGAATAAAAGGCTGCCAATGGCAGCCTTTTATTGCTATCTAGTTGCTGCGATCAAATGACCATTGTTATCCATGCCTCGAAAAACAAATCCCCTATTGTCCTTAGGATTAATTTCTAGATATGATACTGCATACCCATTTCGTACAGGTAATTCAATATATACCGTTGAGTCGCTCTTAATAAATTCCAAATTGTCCTCTTCAACATTGCTAAAATTATCATTGCTAATAATGACTCGCTTTATCTCAGGGTTAATCGTAGAAAATGCAAAAATAATGTCGTACATTTTGTTAGCATTTAATTGAGCTGACCATGTTCGTTGAATGGTATTCGGTTCGTTAGCGCTTGGAGCTAATGGAGAGGTCTCGGATACGCGATATAGAAATCCCCATCTCTTCGTAACGAGCTTAACAAAATCCATATCCTCCATTTTCCATATAACTAGTTTATCCTTTCCGAATGCTTGCTGATATACCGCTTCTCCGTCTGCACGAGCATATGCCTCTTTCAGTGCTTTACTTTCACTAAAAACATACCCGCTTCTATTTCCAAAATAAAATAGGAGCAGACATACACATACAGAGTAAATAAGTATTCTCGACCGTTTTGGCTTCATCTTGTCTCCTATTCGTGAATAATTCTATTGCAAAGTCTTTATCTCATTCTAATTTCACTTAATTCAAAATAATCCCATAATTTACAGACGTGTAATAGGATTGAAAGTTGCGCATAACAGATCGTTCCTTTTACAAAGAAAATAGAAACTGTACGCTTGTATCCTCCCATGAACACAAAAAAGTTGAGCAGAAGTTTTCCTTCTACTCAACTTTTTTTGGGCTGCGCATGGGTTACTCCACGCCGTCCTTGAAGTTTTTAGTATAGTTTTTATCACCTTTGTGCTCCAGGTCCTTCACCGTTTTCTCAAGCGTAGAGACAATCTCTTCTTTAACCTGTGTCAGCGTTTCGTAAAACAACGCCTCTTCCGTACCTATGATTTTGACGCCGCTAATGGCCTGCATGGATTGAAAGCGTCTGTGCTGATCAGCAAGATCGTCAATCGCTTTCAGCGTGTGCATCGTTTGCAGAAATAAATCCTTATGTTGCTGGTTGGAAAGTCGATCCTCAAGTTGTTTCATTCGTGTGTTCATCGGCACTCTTCCCTTCATTTACAATATGAGGATGGCTACTTCAAGCAGTTCCTTACTTCCATTGTATAATTTTCCTTCTGTCAAAAACAACTTTTATCCTTCGCGCTCCAAAATCACTGTCTCCATTCGCCATCTGAAACAAAAAAAACTCCTACACAGATAACATGAAAAATGAATTCATGATTATCTGCTAGGAGTTTGTGTTGGTTTTAATCGTTATTCGTTATTTTCCATCCATTGAAAGTGGAAGCTTCCCTCTTTATCAAGGCGCTGGAAAGTATGTGCTCCAAAATAATCCCGTTGCGCTTGCAGCAAATTAGCAGGAAGTCTTTCTGTACGATAGCTGTCATAATACGCTAATGCGGAAGCGAATGCTGGAACCGGAATGCCTCTAGTTACAGCGATGGAAATGACTTTTCTCCAAGCCTCTTGATAGTTCTCAACAATATTGCTGAAGTATTCATCCATCAATAGGTTATTCAAAGCTGGATTGCGGTCATAGGCATCCTTAATATTTTGCAAAAATCTTGCACGGATAATACATCCTCCGCGGAAGATCATCGCAATGCTGCCATATTTCAAATCCCAGTTATAAGCGTCAGAAGCAGCTCTCATTTGGGCAAAGCCTTGCGCGTAGGAAGCGATTTTGCTTGTGTACAGCGCTTTGCGAACAGCTTCGATAAATTCCTGCGGATCACCGTCGTAGCTGGATACCGCTGGGCCGTTTAATTTTTTGCTCGCAGCCACACGTTCTTCTTTCATAGCGGAAATAAAGCGAGCGAACACGGATTCCGTAATGATCGACAATGGCACACCCAAATCCAATGCACTTTGGCTAGTCCACTTGCCAGTACCTTTTTGTCCTGCTGAATCGAGAATGACATCAACCATTGGTTTGCCTGTTTCCGGATCAATTTTCTTGAAAATATCTGCCGTTATCTCGATCAAATAACTATCCAGCTCGCCATTGTTCCATTCCGTAAAAATGTCATGAAGCTGGCTAGTGTTCAGGTTCAACACATCTTTGAGCAGGTGGTACGCTTCGCCGATGAGCTGCATATCGCCGTATTCGATGCCGTTGTGTACCATTTTGACATAGTGGCCAGCGCCGTCAGCACCGATATAAGTGCTGCATGGATCACCATTCACTTTTGCTGAAATAGCTGTCAAGATTGGCTCTACAAGCTCGTATGCGTCTCTTTGACCGCCTGGCATGATAGCTGGACCGTTAAGCGCACCCTCTTCGCCGCCAGAAACGCCGGCTCCGATAAAGCGGAAGCCTAATGCTTGAAGTTCTTTGTTTCTGCGCTGTGTATCTGGAAAATAGGCGTTACCGCCATCAATAAGAATATCTCCTTGGTCCAGATACGGCACCAACTGATTTATCGTATCATCTGTCGGTTGACCCGCTTTCACCATGATAAGAATTTTACGCGGCGATTCCAGTGATTGTACGAATTCTTCCACACTGAATGCGCCGACAAAATCTTTTCCTTGTGCCTCCGCCAATAGTTCATTTGTTTTCTCTGCTGAACGATTATACACGGCAACCGAGAAACCTTTGCTTTCTATATTCAAGGCTAGATTTTTACCCATTACGGCCAAACCAACCACGCCAATTTGTTGTTTTTTCATGATAACTGCCTCCCTGTCATTACTGTCCTGTTGTAGATAAACATTTATGGATTAACGTTTGGAAACCGCAGATTACTGCTGCGCCGTTTTCTTCCAATCAGCTGCGAACTTCTCCATGCCTTGATCCGTTAGAGGATGTTTGGAGATTTGTTCGATTACAGAGAACGGAATCGTTGCTATATGTGCCCCAGCCATCGCTACACGAGTAACATGATCCGGGTGGCGAACAGATGCAGCGATGATTTGAGCATCCAGATTGTGCGTACGGAACAATTCAGCAATCTTCGTGACGAGCAGAACACCATCTTCCGAAATATCATCCAAACGACCGAGGAATGGAGAAACATAAGTCGCTCCAGCGCGAGCAGCCAAAAGCGCTTGGTTCACAGTGAAAATCAATGTTACGTTTGTTTTCACGCCTTTTTTGGTCAAGTAGCGGCAAGCTTCTAGACCAGCTAGCGTCATCGGAAGCTTAATTGTAATGTTTTTATCATTGTTGTTGATTTTGATCAGTTCATTTGCCTGCGCGATCATTTCTTCAGCTGTTTCTGCGTCAGGCGTCACTTCTGCTGATACCGATTCTACCTCAGGCACTTCGCGAAGAATTTCTGCTATGCGGTCTTCGAATTTCACGCCTTCTTTGGCAACCAAAGATGGATTCGTCGTAACACCAGACAATACACCGATTTTATAAGCTTTTTTGATATCTACCAAATTCGCAGTGTCGATGAAAAATTTCATAATTAAAACCTCCGTTTTTTATTATTAAATTTTTATTGTCTTCATGCATTGCTTAGCGTAATTCTTTCGCCATTCGAACCACGTTATCTACCGAAAATCCGAAAAACTCTAAAACTTCACTACCGGGTCCAGAAGCGCCAAACGTATCGATGGACAATACGCTGCCGCTTGGTCCTGTATAACTATCCCAGCCTAACGAAATGCCAGCTTCAATAGCTAAGCGTTTCGTAACAGATGCAGGCAGCACTGATTGCTTATATTCTGCCGATTGACGGTTGAACAATTCACGGCTTGGCATAGCTACTACACGAACTGAAATATTTTCCTTCTCAAGTTCAGTTTTTGCGCCAACTGCCAGAGAAACCTCAGAACCGGTACCGATTAGAATAATGTCAGGCTTGTCGTTTGTCTCCGTTAGAACATAACCACCGCTGGCAACCGCAGCGACATTGCCTTTAGTTTCTTCATATATAGGCAAGTTTTGTCTGCTTAGTACTAAAGCTACTGGTCCTTCATTTTGCTGCAAAGCATAAGCCCAAGCATTAGCCGTTTCATTGGCATCAGTTGGACGGATAACTGTAAGCCCAGGAATCGTGCGCAATGCTGTCAAATGCTCAACGGGCTCATGAGTAGGTCCATCTTCGCCAACAGCGATCGAATCATGTGTAAATACGTAAATGACAGGAAGCTTCTGCAGTGCAGCCAACCGAATGGACGGACGCAGATAGTCGCTGAATACGAAGAATGTACTTACAAACGGTTTTACGCCGCCGTGCAATGCCATACCATTTCCAGCAGCCCCCATAGCATGCTCACGAACGCCGAAGTAAATATTTCGTCCTGCATAAGATTCAACAGCAAAGGTTTTTTCGCCGTTAATATCAGTCATCGTTGAATGGGACAAGTCTGCGCTACCGCCAAAAATTGAAGGCACCGTTTTAAGGTAATGATTGATCGCTTGACCGCTCGCTACACGTGTAGATACCGTTTTGGAAGCATCGAAAGTAAGAAGATCTGCAGCATCGATAACAACAGAACCTTCAATGACTTGCTCAAGTTCCGTACCAAGCGCCGGATGCTGTTCTTTATAAGCAGCCATTAGCTGATTCCACGCTGCTTCTTTTGCTTCGCCTTTTTGTTTCAACTGTGCAAAGTGAGCTTGAACTTCTGCTGGAACGGTAAATTCTTCCTCATGATCCCAACCGTAAACCGCTTTTGTCGCTTTTGCCTCTTCTTTGCCTAGTGGATTGCCGTGCACTTTATTCGTTCCCGCTGCCTTGCTTCCGTATCCGATAACCGTACGAACTTCGATAATGGTCGGCTGCTCTTCATTGCTCTTTGCTGCCTCGATCGCATTTGATATTTGTTCGATATCATTGCCATCTTCAACACGCATGTAGTGCCAATTAGCAGATTCCGCTCTCTTCTGCATGTTTTCCCCGAAAGAAAGATTGAGGTCGCCGTCTAAGGAAATATCGTTGGAATCGTACAATACAACGAGTTTATCGAGTTTCATATGTCCAGCCATAGACATCGCCTCGTAAGAAATTCCTTCCATTAAGCAGCCGTCTCCGACAAGTGCATACGTGTAATGATCAACAACCGGGTATCCGTTTTGATTAAATTTTGATGCTAGGTGAGCTTCGGCCATTGCCATACCTACAGCCATCGCAAGTCCTTGTCCTAGTGGCCCTGTTGTTGCATCAACACCATCTGTATGGCCATACTCAGGATGTCCAGGCGTTTTGCTGTTCAGCTTACGGAACTGCTTCAAGTCCTCGAGCGATACGTTATAGCCGGATAAATGCAGCAGGCTGTAAAGCAAAGCTGAGCCATGACCCGCGGACAAGACAAAACGGTCACGGTTGAACCATTTTGAATGGCTCGGATTGTGATTAAGGTGGTTGCCCCAAAGTGAGTACGCCATAGGCGCAGCTCCCATTGGAAGCCCCGGATGTCCGGAATTTGCAGCGTTTATAGCATCGATAGACAGTGTACGGATAGTATCAATAGATAGTTGTTCAATTGTTTTTGTATTAAGCATATTGTTCTCCTTTTATGGTTTCGATTTCTTGTTCGGTCTTCTCATCGAACCACCAATGGAAGCCGTCTTGTGCAAGCAGCATATCAGACTCAACCGGACCGTATGTGCCAGCTGCATAACGATGCAGCGGAACTAAGTTTTCTTCATAAGCTTCCAAAATGGGTTGAACCCATTTCCATGACAATTCGACTTCGTCCCAATGCGCGAAAAATGTAGAGTCGCCGTGCAAAGCATCGTGAATCAAATTCTCATAAGCTTCTGGCACATTGTCTCTCGTCGCATGAAAATCGATATTCATGGGCTTGAATTCACCCTTGTGCTCAGGGTCTCTCGTATTTAATTGCAATCTAATGCTCTCGTCAGGACTGATCTCAAATACAAGCAGATTAGGCATTTTGCTATCATCGTTTGTTGCAGCTTGCTTTATTGGTTCTTTGAACTCGATCACAATTCTTGTTGATTTGTCCTTCATTCTTTTGCCTGTACGGATATAGAAAGGAACGCCCCGCCAGAAGTAATCGTCAATTTGCAGTTTAGCTGCAATAAAAGTGTCGTTCATGGAGTTTGCAGCAATGTTTGGTTCGGAGGTATAACCGACCACCGATTCCCCTTGAATCTCTCCTTCTCCATATTGTCCTCTTATCACTTGGGTGTTGACATCTGCTTTTTGCAGCAGCTCCAGTGATTCCATGACCAGTTTCTTTTTGAAACGGACATTTTCTGAGGTGCTGTTGTTCGGAAGGTGAATGGTCAACATCATGAGCAATTGAAGCATATGGTTCTGGAACATGTCTCTGATTGCACCAACATGATCATAATAGCCAGCTCTTTCTTCCACGCCTACAATTTCGTTTGCCGTAATTTGAACGTTGGCAATGTAGCGTTTGTCCCAAAGTGCTTGAAGGACTGGATTGCTTTGCTGCAGAACCTCAAGCTTTTGAACCATCGGCTTGCCAAGATAATGATCAATACGGAAAACTTCTTCTTCCGCAAACGATTTGCTCAGGTTTTCATTCAATTCTCGAGCAGACTGCAAATCATGACCAAATGGCTTCTCGATTACAAGCCGCTTCCAGCCATTAGCGGAACCAAGCCCGCTTTCATGAATGTTAGCTGCAATCGGTTCAAAAAATTCAGGTCCAACCGACAAGTAAAACAAGCGATTGGGTGCAACGCGCAGCTCTTCTTCCCGTTTCTCAATAAGATGAAGAAGCTTATGGTAATCTTCTTTGCGGCCAACATCCAAAACACTATAGCGGAATGTACGCAAAAATTTTTGAATCAATTCTGGATCATTTGCTTCACGCCTGGAAAACATACGAAGAGATTGTTCGACATTGTCCTGAAAGGTTTTATCGGATAGCTCTCTTCTTCCGAGGCCGACCACGGAGAAGAACTCCGGCAGCTTTTGATCAATAAATAAATTATACAAAGCAGGGTAAATTTTTCTCTTTGCTAAATCCCCTGTCGCTCCAAACAAAACAAATGTGGTAGCCTCCATGTTCTTACTCCTTCCAGCAGTGCTTTGTAGTTAGTACTGGTTTCTATTTCCTAATTCCACTATAATACGAATATGACCTATACAAGTAATTCATATTTTTCACAGGAGCTATAGATACTGTCTATGATCAATTATGAGCTATACAAAGTTTTTTACTGGACGGCGAAGAAGGGAAGCTTATCCCAAGCCGCAAAATCGTTGTATATCACGCAGCCGAGCGTTAGCCATGCCATCAAGCAGTTGGAAGACAGCTTAGGCATCATTTTGTTTTATCGGAATTCTAAGGGTGTTGCTCTGACGCAAGAGGGTGAAATCCTTTATTCCTATATTGAGAAATCTCAAATTCTCATCTCGCTAGCCGAAGAAAAGATGGCGGCTCTTAAAAATTTGGACAGCGGTGAGCTGCGGATCGGTGGAAGTGATTCGTTGTTCAAGCATTATTTGCTGCCTTATTTGGAAACCTATCACGAAAAATATCCCGGTATCAAGCTGCATCTGAATCATGGAACGACACCAGAAACCATCGCTTTTCTGAAGGAAGGCAAAATCGATTTGGGCGTCGTTCGTATGCCCATCGTCGATTCGCAGCTAGAGGTTATGAAGGGCATTCAGCTGCAGGATTGTTTTGTAGCAGGAGCAAGATATGCTGAGCTTAAGGACAAGGTGCTCTCACTAGAAGTGCTGCTCCAGTATCCAATTATCCTGTTCTCTCGAAACAGTCGTGTACGAATGGCGATTACCGAACTATTCCAAAATTATGGGCATCAAATCAAGCCAGAAATTGAGGTAGGAAGCGTTGATCTGCTCATCGAATTCGCGCGGAAAGGCCTTGGTATTTCTTATGTGACTAAAGAATTTATTGCCAAAGAACTGGAAGAAGGTTCTCTCTTTGAGATTCAATTGGATATTCAGATGCCTCCATCACAAGTAGGCTTTATGATCATGCACAATATGCCGCTATCCAATGCGGCAAGCAAGTTTTTGGAGCTGGTGAAATAACGGCTTATGGAAAAAAAAGGTCAAGTACGGTGAGTACACACCATGCTTGACCTTGTTTCTATCTGTGTTCATGCATCCAATTTCATATCAGCGGTATTAAATACTTTGTGTAAAAATATTGAATGATTGCCAAATATACACGTATTTCCTATAACAAAATTACTTAAGCTTCGATAGACCAACAATCCAGTCAGCCAACTCCTTCGTTTGTGCGAGGAGAGCGATAGGATCACGATACCATGAACGTTCTTCATTCCAAAGGAAAATTCGTTCTTCCCGTACCGCTTCCAGAGAACCCCATATTGGATCTTTTTTGAGCTCTTCCAGCGATGACTCGGTTGTTAGGACGATATAGTCCCCTGCATACTCCGGCAGTTTCTCTATTGATATTTTCGAGTAAGTATTAGCTAATATATTTTCAGGGATTGCAGTTGGAGCAGCAAGGCCCAGCATCTGATAAATATTTCTGCCTCCACGACCTGATTTGGGGCCGAATGCGAAAACTTGTCCATCATACTCCTGGAATACTGAAAATGTAGAACCTTCTGGTAAAAGCCCTGCAATTTTCTCCTTCGCTTCAGCTGTATGGAGATCATATTGTTTCAACCATTCAGCCGCCTCATCTTCTTTGCCTAATACTTCTCCAAAATAGGTTAATTCTTCATGAACACTATTGAAGGTATTAGAGGCGATAGACACCGTCGGTGCAATCTCACTATATTTCTCATAAACCTCTGGCTTGGTCGTATGTGTAATAATAATATCCGGCTCTATAGAAAGGAGCTTCTCTATCGAGTCACCGACATCTTCCACACCTTCCAAATGCCCCTTTAAATACGGGCTATTCAGCAGCACATTATTGGAACCGATCGGTTCAACGCCAAGAGCAATTACAGTGCCCAAATAGTCAATAGATGCTACTCGCTTCGGATTTATTGGAATTTCCACATCACCAAAATGGGTAGCTACTATTTTTGTTTCATTTAACTGCGCAGCAGTTGTAGAAGTATTGGCAGACTGATTGTCTGATGTTTTCTCTGTTCCTGTCATATTGCCCGAGCTCGCGTTTCTCGGGGTGTTAGTCGCTGCTGAGCACGCACTAACCATAATAGCAAAACAGAGCCATACTGTGGACAGCATTACCGTTTTGGAGCCTTTGTTCATTGTGTAATCCTCTTCTCTTATGAATTGAGAATGTTTTTCATTCTCATTATAAATATAGTTTTGAGAGGTTTGATTAACAATGGAGTTTTTTAACGTTTTTTTTGTATGATTAGAACCCTGTCCTTGATCGGACAGATGTTTATTTCGAAATTTACCTGGTGCAATACCTGCATATTTTTTGAAAATACGATTGAAATAGAACAAATCTGAATATCCCACATTCAGTGCGATCTCTTGTAAAGTAGCATCTGTCGTAAGCAATAAAAATTGTGCTTTCTCTATTCTCAATTTAATGACATATTCAATCGGACTGAATCCTGTCTGCTCTTTAAATTTGCGCGTAAGATACTGTGGACTGTAATTGAGCTCCAAAGATAATGATTCCATTGATTTCGGCTCTTGATATCTATCGGATAAAAAACGCAATACTTGCTCTGCTAGATTATTTTGACTGATCGCCTCAGGGCTTTGCAGCATTTGACGAAACAGCCTATGTACAAATTGATAAAATACCCCTCTAACATGCAGCATGTCCAGCTTGTTTGCTTGAATCCAATCTCTATGCATCATTTGTATAAATTCCAAGAGTGCCAACCCGTCAAATGGAGTATAGCTGTATGGCTTCTCGAATGGATTATCATTTTGCATCAGTAATTTAAAATCATAAAGACAGTTTTGCGGCAATACAGCCTTATATAGAACTAGATAGTATTCAATTGCCGTTTCTGTTTCAATCTCCAAGCAAGCTCCTTTCCCTCCGTGCAGCACATAAAACCTGTCGGCAAAATGGACATCTCCGTCCAGCCAAAGTCGACCTCTGCCACGAACAATATAAACAAAGGTGCTGGTGGGCAATGTATACTTTCGCAAGCATTTTCCTTGCTCTAACGTGTTTTGTCTAACATCTAAAACCCTTACAATTGCCTGATCCCATAATTGGATATGGTCATTAATGTTCATTTGCTTCGATTCAAATCCTCTCTCTACTCTCGCAGCGATCAAAGTGTATAACTCTTTGCTTATTAGCAATAAACCCTTATATAAGTGTATTCACTGAGAATTGTTCTCATTGTTATTGTATAGGAAAATACTAGAACTTTCAATTTGCAATCATGAACACAGTGGAAGATCAAACTTATAATAAGCTTATTGCATGCAACCGTAGAACAGTATTTGATATTCTGGCGAAATTACGGCAGGTATTTAGTAGCTAAGAAAAGCAAAAAACCACCTTTAAGGGTGGTTTCTGATACATATTATTAATGTCGATATTTTAAGATTAGTTTGATTTGAGAGGAAGTGATTCTGCATGAAGAAACGGTTTCTTTTGTAACAAGCGTTTCGCAAAAAGAGTAAAAAGAATCAAGGAAATCGCGACGGACAAAGCACTGACGATGAACAACACCTTATAGCTTGCATACTGAGAGACAGAGCCTAACATGATTGCACCTAACCCAATACCAAGGTCATTAGCAGTCGAGATAGAGGCGTTTGCAACTCCTATACGATTCGGGTGGGCCAAACGGATCGTAGCCGCTTGAAGAGCTGGCTGCGCGGAACCGAAGCCAATACCATATAAAATCGCCGATAGTAGTACGCCCATCAAACCGCTCGAGAGGCTTAATACTATCAATGCAATAATCGTAATTATAAGTGCCGGAACAATGACAAAAATTTCTCCATACCGATCAGATAGTTTTCCCGAAATGGGACGGCTAAGGGCAAGCGTTGCAGCAAATGCTAGAAAAAACGCGCCGGAATTAACCTGAATCGACTCAGCGAATAGCGGAACAAAGGTTGTAATGCCGCCATAAGCAATAAAGAGAAAAAAGACTGAGGCCGCAACGGGCAAAACCGATTTTTCGAATAGTTCAATTTTTCTTGTGCCAGCTTTAGGCTGGAAGGGCATTTTTGCACCTAACATCAGGAGCAGTGCTCCTGCAGAGAGGACCACAGCGATTAAAAACAAATCGCTGTATGATCGATTCTGAGCAACCCATATGCCGAACATTGGGCCGATTGCCATAGCCAGTGTCATGGATGTGCTAAACCACCCCATTCCCTCACCACGGCGGGTGGACGGGATCATATCTGTAATCGCCGTCATCGTAGCGGTTGTAGATACCGCCCAGCTCATGCCATGCAATATTCTGAGCCCCAGCAAAACAGCAATTCCCCCGACCCAGTTATACAAATACATTGCTAGAATGAAGAGAATCAGTCCCCAAATGATAAACGGACGCCTGCCGAACCGGTCTAGCAGCCCGCCAACAAGCGGCCGTAAAATAACAGCAGACAACATAAAAGCACCCATCGCTAGACCCACCTGCGATTCATTGCCTCCCAGTTGTTTGATGAACAGCGGTAGCGTCGGATACAGCATATAAAATGCGTTAAATAAGAACAGGTTACCTATAGTCATGAGAATAAACGACTTCGTCCATAGGCGTTCGATATTTCATTCCTCCTCAGGTGCAAAATGTTTTGATTTCTACTAATGAACAATAATCAGGAAATACAGATGGTATAAAGAAGCTTAATCCATGGAGTGAACTCCAAGTCAATACATAAATTCCAATTGCTTCGGAGCAAAATGTATGGCCAATTTCAATGACGTAATAATAATCATTGATTCATTAATGAACACTTGTCTATAATTATAAACAGATGCAAAACATCTGCAATTGTTAACTGAACGTGATTTGTTAATTAATGAACAACTTCTGTATATTTGTTAATTATTTACGAGAGCTTGGTGACCTGAAATTGGCTAAAGTGGATCGAAGAATACAAAAAACGCAGGATGCGTTAAAAAAAGCGGTTATAGATCTGATGTCAGAAAAAAATTTTGATGATATTACAATTCAGGATCTTTCCGACAGGGCGAATGTGAGCCGCGGGACCATCTATCTTCATTATTTAGATAAATATGATCTGCTGGATAAACTCATTGAAGAACATATTGACGTGCTAAGGGTAACGTGCAGAGCGGCTGCGGAATTGGATTTTACCGAATCGACTCTAATCTGGACCGAATATTTTGAACGTCATTATTCATTTTTTTCCATGATGTTAGCGAGTAAAGGTGCTCCTTACTTTCACGGTCGTTTTCTTGCATTTCTTATCGAAGAATTTAAGAATGAAATCGATGTAACGAAAGGGAAAAATGAGGGGTTAAATGAAGATCTTCTTGTGAGGTTTGTCGCTTCTTCTTTTGTAGGAGTAGTGGAATGGTGGTTCATGAATGAAATGCCTGTCCCCCATCATGTCTTAGCAGAACAACTGGGGACATTGCTAGAGAGGAATGTATAATCGTTATAAACGTACGGCATACATCATCTTGCCAAGTTCGTCAGAACAATAACTTTAGTGCTCTCTAATATCTACTAAATAAGGCTTGCGTATTAAATTAAATTTATAAACGAAAAAATATTCAATATCTGCCTTTATTAGATTCCAAGTTGTTAATGGAACTTTAATTTTATCCGTACGAGTTTGGTCAGCATATATAATATTTATAAAATGATTTCCGCCTTTACTCTCCTTGCTTTCAATCGTGCCAACTGTGATACGAGTAGTCTCAATCGGCTTATAGATCCAAAGTATGATAAAAACGATAGAAACAATCAAAACAACAATATACTTGTTTCTCATCAATTTAAGCATTGTTGCAGACCGCCCTTTCTAGTCTAATCGTTTTTTTGTTTGTAGAAGTTAATTATGGAAGTAATTTCACGTATTTCAATTTTGTTACAAATCATAAAACTAATTAATACTTTAGTCAATCATCATTTCTAAGTAGACGCTTCACTTCCTATCAATAAAATAGCCACCGCAATGGGTGGCTAGTACAATTATTTAAAATGACCCTTCGGCTTTTTGCCGCTCCATCTTTCGTCAACCTTCTCGAACGCTGATTGGTATCTCGCATCCACACTAATTCGGTATTGATTGGTTGTATTCTCCAGTGAGCAATGCATTAAAAACATGCCGAAAATGAGTACATCCCCTGCCTGAAATTGAGTTGTCGCCCACTGACCACCGAACTTCTCCGTAATAACAAGCGGATCATCCGTGTAATGTCCCAAACCATCACGATCCGAATCTTTGGATCCATACGATTGCTTCAGCTTTTCAAATCGATGCGAGCCGAGGCAAATCGCAAGTCCCCCCATTTCATACGAAACGTCTCCAAGAGGAGACCATACGGTATAGACATTTGGGGTACCTCTTCCCATGTAAACAATGTCATAGTGCGCTCCTGTGAAATCACCTTTACCTACCGCACGAAGCCACTTGTAGTGATAAGTCAGTGATTGCTCTCCGAGAAATTCATCGAAGAAACGCATGATGTGCTCCCCATTCAAAACATTAAGCAGTGCAGGAAGATCCTCGTTGGTTCCTCCAAAAAAAATCGTTTTGCTTCCGTCTGCCATGACGCCATCTTCTAATTGCGTATCCCGATCTAGCTTTCCCATCTGTTTCATCTTTTCCAAAATATTTGTTCGAGCCTGCAACACCTTATCGCGATCATGAAACCCGCGGATCAGTAAATAACCGTCTTCCTCCATCCGATCGCGCAGCGCCTGAACATCATGAAAAATATCATTAGAGCTTCTGAGCTTTGTAAGCTCTTTTCCATCCATCTCCAACTCACGGCTTCCAACTTTTAGCTTCATTTCAATTACACTCCTCTACTCGGTATTTGTTCTAAGTGTAGAGGAAAAGCATCTATGCATCCATGGATACATGTATTCACATCATGTATAATTGTACATATTATACATAGATTTTACGGAGATTACTGAAATTAAATGTATATTAGAACAATGGTATGGAGTTGATTAATATGACCTACATGAATATTCCTTATATACTTGGAAAAGAACCCATCAGCTTCCCTCAATTTAATTCGATTTGGAAAGTGCAGGCTGACGATGCCTACAACATTATAACCAGTGAAGGATTCGTCGTTCCCGGTCTTTTTATTACTTATGAAGGTAAGGGCATCCTATCCCAAGGGAATGACCGCTATGAGCTGCATGCAGGCACTTTCTTTTTCGTTCAGGAGGGAATTCCCTCCGAATACAAGTGTCAGGATAATAACTGGAAATTTTATTATCTTGATTTCAATTCCCTGGATGCCATTCGAAATCTGCAGCTCCCTGTAAGCAAGGTCGAAACAACCGGAAAAGTTGCAGAGGCAGTATTGCTGTGCGAGCGTATCATTGATACTTTGATTGCAGAATCCTTCGGCTACTCTTATTCTTCGAATATCTTCCTGCAACAATTATTGGTACTCTTTGCTAGAGAACTTGAGTCAGGGCAGACCTCGCGCCAAACAGAACTCAACAATATATTAATCTATATCCATCGGAATATGGATAAAGGTATTCGGGTCGAAGAACTCATCGAACGCAGCGGCTTGTCGCGAACGTCCTTTTTTTCGCGATTCCGCGCATTAACAGGCCAATCCCCCAGCGAGTATATGCAAAATTTAAAGCTAGAATCGGCCAAAGTATCGCTGGAGACAACAAGCCTGTCAGTGAAGGAAATTTCTTCCCAGCTGCAATTTTATGACGAGTTTCATTTCTCTAAACTGTTTAAACGAAAGTATGGTCAGTCTCCAAGCAATTGGCGCTCTTCCAGAAGAACATGAATCCTAGCTGAATGATGAATCGTTTTTTGTCCGTTCCGCTTTTACATGTTTCAGCTGTGCGACGATAATGACACTAATGATTGCCAGAAGGAACCATGAGCTAATCTTACTGAAACTGACCAGCTGCCAGGTTTGATTCTGATCAGGATATTTCCAAGCATTAAAAAACGTGGCTATATTTTCAGCTAACCAAATAAAAAAACCTACAATAATAAATGAAACGGTTAACGGCATTCGATAAGTTATAGCTCTTACTCGGAATATGATCCATGTTTTCCAAAATACAATAAATACAAGCGCCGTCAGCCACCAGCGAAAATCAGGAATAAAATGATGTGTGAAAAAGTTGAAATAGATGGCTCCTCCAAGCAGCGCCGATGACGTAAGTCTAGGCCAGCCCGTCATGTCCATGCGTAGTCTCCGCCAAACCTGACACATAAAGCTTGCAACACTTGCATACATAAATCCGCTATAGAGCGGAACACCTAGCAACTTTGTATACCCTAACTCCGGGTATGACCAAGAGCCCATCCATACCTTATAGATCTCAAGCAGTAAACCAATGATATGAAATATACAGATTACTTTGATTTCATCACGTGTCTCTAATCCGCTGCGATACATGAGGTATTGCACGCCAAGCAGTACAAGTAGAATGGCATCATAACGATGAATGAAAGGTATTTCTACGATGTTAGAAAGAGCTAATGTTCCAAAAATCGCAACAGGAAATATGCAGCTCATCGCCTGATGGTAGCCAAAATGCAGTAGCTGTAACATTGATTTCAATTTATTTCTCTCCTCACCATGACCAAAGGATATAACATTTCACGACAGTGTCAACGTTCTACAACTGTCCTACGAGCTAGATCTCCCGCCATGTTAAATAAAAAAACAATTTCCTTTTCTGATCAGGAAATTGTTTTTTATTTTATTGTTCTATAAATTATGTTTATTTTTTTGATCATAGAAATGACAACCATCAACAATAATATAATCATTCCACTTAAAAATAATAGATAACTAAATGGAATTAAAAAGAACAAAGGTTCTATTAGTGTACCATCTGGAGCCACTTCGGATTTCCCCATCATTCCGATAACTAGACAAATGATTCCCAAAAAAATTGGGATAGAAGCTAATCGATATTGGTTAATCAACATACATTCTCCTTTGCCTACAAAATTAAATATCATTCATATATTCTAAAATGTCTCCAGGTTGACACTCCAAAATTTCACATATTTTTTCTAAAGTTGAAAATTTTATAGCTTTAGCTTTTCCATTTTTTAAAATTGAAACATTAGCCATTGTGATTCCTAGTCAATACCCATTTTTAGCGGTAAAGGCTTGATCGGAGCCAATATCCGAACATATTTTCCACACTAAATCTAATGCTATAAAAAAAGGATCGCAGTCACCCATATAAACGCAATAGCGGTTTTGTATAATTCCTTTAACTTCGCTGAGTCCAATAAAAATCATCTGCCCATCTCTGGATAAAAATAAATACACAACAACAAAACAAAAATCGGAAAAAACAATTATCAATTTTACCACGCTGATCATTCTTTCTGTCTCATAAAAATCCTCCTCAAAGCTAACTACAAAAATAATATCTTCATTACCTGTTTAAGTCAATATAAAATTATCGTAAAACGATAAATTTTTGTTGTTTAAATTCCACACTATGCTTTGCACTTTCCTATTTGTAAGCTCTCGCTCAAATCGTTTAGCTCAACGCCACAAATTCGTAACAACTTGCTCATTGTGCATCATTGCCCATTGGGCAATAATATAAGTAGGGAATATTTTTGAAAAAGCTTCCATTCTATTTGAAAAGGGGTGAACGCTTAAGCGTTACATGATGAACAAACAAAGCCTACGCGATATCAAAAGAGAAGCAACCGCAAATGCGCTTGCCGATGCAGCTTTCGCACTTGCTCTGGAAAGGGGAATGGATGGTTTCGTCGTCGAAGATGTCGTGCAACGCGCCGGTTACTCCAGAAGAACGTTTGCCAACCACTACTCCTGTAAAGAGGAAGCGATAGCTTCAGCAGCTCTCATCTTTAAAGGCGCCGACGAAATTGGGAATTGGATCAAAAGCTTAAACGAGGACATGTCCCCACTCGACATTCTTCACCAGTTGATGAAGCTGCATCTGACAGGAGAACATATTGGAAAACTGCGACAGCTTGTATCATTTTCGAGGCAGCACCCTACGCTTGAGCCTTACATCTTAAGCGGACTGCGCCGTTTGCAAATTATGGCTCAGGAAACTTTAGATGAGTTTTCCCATGAACGATATCCCGATGGGTACACCCACCTCCTCGCCGGAGCTGTTTATGGAGCCATGCTCCCCATTCTGGATGGCAGCCTGAGTGTGCTGTTACCAGGTCAATCCGTCGCCGAGAACCCAGAGGCCGTAACGTTCGATCAATATTTAGACACCATGTTTGGTTACTTGCGAAACGGATTTTAGTACACAACCTCACGTTATTTCTACATGCAAAGGAGAATCATTAACAGATGTCAACTTTTCTGTACAGATTGGGTAAGTCAGCCTATACCAAGCCATGGTATTTCATTATTAGCTGGATCGCAATTCTCGGAGTTGTACTCGCTATACTCGGGGTCAATGGAATCCATGTAACCTCCGATATGAAAATTGAGGGAACGGAATCGCAGAAGGTATTGGATCAGCTGTCAGCGGAACTGCCAGAAGCTTCAGGCGGACAAGCCAGCATCGTATTTACAGCTCCCAAAGACGAACGACTAGATACACCAGAGCGTTTGAGCGCCATTACTAAAGCTGTTAATGATGTTTATAACCTTGAATATGTTATTAATGCTGCTGAATTGGCTGCTAAAGCCGGCGCTTCAGCTTCAGAAAACGCTCAAGGGAGTGCACCACAACAAGGGGACGGAACAGCGCAAGCAAACACAGGTGAATTGCCTCCCTTCGGCCCTCTAATGGTCAACGGTGTTCCGGTACCTGGCGTAATGCTTGCCTCTGACGGCAGCGTTGCCCTGTTCCAATTCCAATTCACCGTTCAGCAAATGTCGCTTCCTGAATCGGTACCCGATTCCGTCATCGATGCCGCTATGTCTGTTGAACAAACGGGTATTCAAGCATTGCCAAGCGACTCGCTGTCAACTAAACCTTCCATTGGTTCGACAGAAGCTATCGGTATTGCCGTAGCTGCCGTTGTGCTATTCATGACACTTGGTTCGGTTGTTGCTGCTGGTTTGCCGCTTCTAACTGCCTTAATGGGAGTAGGAATTAGCGTAGGAGGAGCATACGCCTTCTCAAAATTCATCCATATGACTGATCTCACTCCTGTTCTAGCGCTTATGGTTGGGCTTGCCGTCGGAATTGATTACTCGTTGTTTATCGTAAATCGTCAACGCCGCATGATTCTTGATCAGGGATTAAGTGCGCGGGAAGCAGCCAGCAGAGCAGTCGGCACAGCCGGAAGTGCAGTGTTTTTCGCTGGCTTAACCGTTATTATTGCTTTGTGCGGCATGCTTGTCATCGGAATTGGCTTCTTGTCTGCCATGGCGCTTGTTGCTGCTTTGGCTGTCCTCGTCAATGTTCTGGTTGCTTTAACTCTGCTACCGGCACTGCTAGGTCTATTGGGTGAACGCATCTGCTCAGCAAAAGCGCGTACGAAGAGCAGCACCCAATCGAATAAAACTGCTCAAGGGTTCGCACACCGCTGGGTAACAGCTATAGCAAAAGGCCGCTGGCTAGTTATTGTTGCTGTTATTGTTATTCTTGGCGCAGCAGCACTACCAGTCGCAAAAATGGAAATGGGCATCCCATCAGGAGCCACGGCTAACTTAGATACACCATCAAGGCAGAGCTACGACGCCATTTCAAACGGTTTTGGCGAAGGCTTCAATGGCCCGTTGCTCCTGGTAGCAAAGCCAAAAGGCGCATCGGACAAAGTGACGCCGGAATTGCTGAATGGTCTAGTTCAAGATCTAGGGAAGCATGAAAATGTTTCGCTTGTGACACCTATGGGCGTAAACAAAACCGGAGATATGGCGATTATTAGCCTCATCCCCAAAACAGGTCCAACGGATGCAGAAACTAAAAACCTAGTTCGTGAGATTCGAGCTTCTGATTCCAGCATGGCGCTAACGTATGATGTCACGGTTGGCGTAACTGGGTTCACAGCAATTAACATCGATATGTCATCGAAGCTGGCTGAGGTGTTCCCTCTCTACGTCGGCATTATCGTTATCCTATCGCTTATTATTCTGCTGCTCGTGTTTCGCTCAATCATCGTTCCGCTCAAAGCTACGGTTGGTTTCCTTCTCAGTGTGCTCGCCACATTCGGGATTACTACGGCCGTATACCAATGGGGATGGCTGCACTCCCTCTTCGGCTTTGATACCGGCGGTCCGCTGCTCAGCTTTATGCCAATTATGGTTACCGGCATTCTATACGGGCTGGCGATGGATTATCAGGTGTTCCTCGTCAGCTCCATGCGCGAGTCTTACGTCCACGGTCATCACGGAACAGAGAGTGTCGTTCACGGCTACAATCAAGCCAGCCGTGTAGTAGTAGCCGCTGCCGTGATAATGGTGTCCGTGTTCGCAGGCTTTATTTTCGCGCATGATATTATGATTAAGCAGATCGGTTTTGCACTCGCAATCGGCATTCTTATTGACGCCTTCTTCGTACGCATGGCGCTTGTCCCAGCTGTCATGGCAGTCTTCGGCGACAAAGCTTGGTGGCTGCCGAAATGGCTAGATCGCATGCTGCCTAACCTGGATGTTGAAGGTGATAAGCTCCTAGCTGAACTGAAGAGCCAGGAGAGCGCTGCTACCATTAAGGCGAAACCTCGTCGAGCATATTGATTCAATTTTCGCTATTTTGATTTACAATAAAGGCAAACCAGATCATCTGGTTTGCCTTTTTTCACATATGATCCCAAAGTCATGCATCGGGATTTGTAGAAGAATTATTGGTTCAATTAGATTGACAAAATTATGATTGAGGATTCGTTGGGGTATACTATCACGTATTGAGATTAAAATTCACTGTTTTGTATATTTTACAACATATTCTGAAATATTTTTTCTCATTTGCATTCACTTCCATTGCTTTGTATAAAGTTATTAGTGTATTATTTGTCCTTAGAATACAAAAAAATAGAACCGTAGAGGACGTGTTTACATGCAAGCAAAAATTACACTTCAAGAAGGTCAAAGACTAATTACGAACAAAGATTTTGAAGTTGCGATTGCTCAAAAAGCAATAATCAAACCTATGCAAAACGGCATGCAGATTCGCCCAGCATCAACCATAACAGGATATAACGACGATTCTGTTCGCATGTCAGATGGAAGCATTATTCACAGAACAGCAAATTCATTTTTCGTCTAAAAACAATGTCTACAAGGCCGATGTAAAAATCGGTTTTTTTATTTTTTATATGACCCTTAACATTAAGGTAAACAACAAAATGTGAGCATGGAACAAAAAAAGCAAGGAAACTTTCCCTGCTTTTTTTACTTTATTTAATTGATTTATAATACTCCGCAAACACGTCAGCGAAAGCCTCTGCTGTTTGAAGATTTTCTTCCAGCGTATTGTTTACTCCCCCAAATTCCAGAAGCAGGCTTCCATTAGAGACGGACTGGTTGTACTCGGCATTCCCCTGGTGGGCGCTTTTCATAAGAACTCCCCTCGATATGCCAGGATACTTCTTGTTCAATAGAGCGTTTAACGCTTCGGCGAACTTTTTGTTTTCCTTATGCGCGGGATTAGCATCACCAATGACGAACATAATGCGTGCATACGTTTTACCATTAATGACAACCGTTGTTTTGCTCCGCGGAACATCAGCGTCACGGTGAATATCGAAGAAATAGGATAGTGAAGTATTAGCCTTCATCGCCTTGTCGACTGCTTTACGCGATTCAACGTAGGCTTTTGTGTAGCTTAATTTCTGTTCATTCAGTCTTTCAGTAAAGTCGGTCTGTTCAACAATGGAGGATATCCCTTTTTTCTGAAGACTCTCAGCAAGCTTCTTGCCTACAAGCGTAATGTTCACTTTGGCATCGTCGACGGAGGTCCCTTTTGAATTGCCTAATACATTTCTCCAGGACTCCCTATTATGCGTATGATAGATATACACTTTACTACCGCTTTGTTTGTTACTCCCCGTGTTCACAACCCAATTAGCAACGTAAGCGGTTCCTCCACTAGGCAGCGATACTTTATACCAATCTCCGTCTAATCCGACGACAGGAAAGGTTTCTCCAGCTCTCGCCTTGGCAACAATCTCATAATCTAAACCAGGACCTTTGCGCAAATTAGTAGTATCTACTATATTTGCTATAGCTTCCTTATCTTGACCACCACTCGGCTTGTTGGCATTTTCCTGGTTTTGTCCATTATTTGAAGTAGGTTGGCTGCCGCTGCTCTCAACCGTCTCCACTACCCAATTTGCAACATAAGCCGTGTTACCGCTGGAAAGAGTTACTTTGTACCATTCCCCTTTCGATCCAACGATTGGATAAGATGTGCCAGCCTTCGCTTTGGCAACAATCTCATATTCAAGCCCCGGTCCTTTGCGCAAATTGGTAGTATCCACAATTTTAGCGATTGTTTCTTTCTTTTGAACGGTTTGTGCGTACTGCTGTACTCCCTGGCTTAGCTTTTTTCCTGCCGACAAGTTCTGAATTGACGCATAGGCAGAATCGGATCCCCCTGCTAATAATGAAAGAATGATCGTTCCACCCAATAGTTGATTTCTTAATCTCAAAGCTAACTTTCCTCCATTTCAAATACTTATTCTACGAATTTCGACAGCAATGGAGGAAAATCCTTCTAAACTATATTCTAGAACGCGAAAATGAGCGTAAATTCCTAGTAGAGTCATTCAAAAGACATGACAAAAAACACCCCGAAGGGTGTTTTTTACTCTTGATGAGCATTATGGAGAGCCTTACTCAGAACCAGTAGCTTTCTTGGGTATTCATGAATGTTTTTTCTACTTATTTTAACTTGTTATATTCCTCATCGGTTACGGGTTCAAACCATTGAGCAGGGCCCAAAGTAGTATCAGGATCAATGGCAAGATGTCTGAAAAAAACTTTAATGAAATTACGATTCAAGATATTTCCGACAAAGCAAATGTAGGTCGAAGAACAATATACCATCATTATTTAGATAAGTTTGATCTACTGGACAAACTGATTGAAGAACATATAAACGAACTAAGGAAAATATGCAAGGCATCATCAGAATTAGATTTCGTGGCAGCAAATTTGATTATGTTCGACTATTTCGAACGTAATTTTTCTTTCTTTTCGACCATGTTAGCAAGCAGCGGTGCCTCAACATTCCGAACTCGACTCCTTGAATTTCTCATTGAAGAATTAGAAAATGACGTAGATATAACTCAAGGAATAAATAAAGGATTGAATAAAGATATTATTCTTAAATTTTTTGGTACTGCTATCGTTGGAATAATGGAAACGTATATTACGAATGGAATACCTGAATCGCCGAAAGTGATGGCAGAACAAGTGGGGATATTATTAGAGAGGAATTTATAAAAGAAAAGAATGCACTGCCGTTAATATTACTAAATAATGAAATAAGCAAGCTATCGTAGAGCCTGCTCATTAATGTACATCATTTAACTAGACTTCACCGTTAGCGTAATCGACCTATCTCAAAAGTTTTTTCTATTGTGGATTTGTAATTATCCCATTCAAAGTGGAAAGGCCCGATATTTAGCAATAAATTATTATGTTCTAAATAAAAATTACTCCATTCAACAATATCTGCTTCTTTATCTATAGCTACAGAAATATAACCACAGTCCAAATCACCACATTGAGGACAAATCATTATGGGATACCTATGATACCTATAATCAAAGGGATATTTAAATAAATAGTAATCAGTTATAAGCTTTTGTTGGTCAGCATTCCCATAGCCAAAAGCTGGTACTAAGTCGTATTCTTTTAGCCTTTGATATAAGGACACTGAATCAATGACCAAGTCAGCAAACACTGTGTTGTTCTCTTGTTTTAAACCTACTTCACCGTATCTGCTCGATAATCTTGTCTCTAGAAAATTTGTTCTAGTCATGACTCCTCCATTAAAAAACGTTAAAGTTCTTATAAAATTGTTGAGCAAACGGCAGCCATCATATCAGCCGCCGTTTTTAAGCAATCGTTATTCATTAAATAAATACCTATTTTTCAACTGTGACACTATTGTATTTAACTCAATTAAGTCATCAATAACGATATCTGCCTGAGAGAGTTCATATTCTTGTGCAAAATCAAAGTTGCATCCTATGGCAACTAAACCATTATCTTTGGCTGCATTTATATCCGATAGACGATCTCCTACTACAGCTGCGTTGGTAATACCGTATTTTTCAATAATACTTTTAACTAAGTCTGATTTATTCAGTGATTCAATTTGTTGAATACTACAGGTCTCTGTAACCCAATTATCCAAATGATAATAACTAACAATTGCTTTTAAATAATCCGTTAAACCATTGCTAGCTATGTATATTGAAAAACCATTGTCTTTTAGATAACTAAAAACTTCTTTTACATTAGGATATAAAGCACCTTTCCCGCTTCTAATGTTTTCAATTAATCGTTCTAGAAAGTATGAGTCCGTTTGTTCTCTTATTTCTTTGGAATGATTAGGCAACAGAGTTTCCCAAACCTTTGGTAAAGGGATGCCCATAATTTCGCGGTATTTATCAATAGGCGTTGCTGTATCCCATTCATTTATTGACCTTAACTGATTAAACGCATCTTCAAGTGATATTTCTAAAATTTTATTTGTTTGAAATAGTGTTCCGTCCATATCAAAGATAAGTGATAGTGACATTTCTTCCTCTCCTTTTATAAAATACATGATCATTCCCACTTTAACACAAATCATTGAGGTTAACTGCTCAATAACAGTACGAGGCTGCCGTTTCATACCGGCAGCCTCGTTCTTTTTAAGCTATAGTAACCCATTCTTTCTTTCCATTAATGAATATTCAATAATCTGATCCAACAGTTGACTGAATGAAATTCCCGCAGCTTTGGCGCTTTTGGGCAGAAGGCTATTTTTCGTCAAGCCAGGCAATGTGTTCACTTCCATTACATAAGGAATTCCATCTTTAATAATCATGTCGATTCGGGCGTAAACGCTGCATTTTAATGTCTTGTAACAGCCGAGTGCAGAAGCACGAACCCGATCAAAAATCTCAGGAGGCAGCTGGATCACTTGTTCATCGGCTCCACCGTCATCATACTTAGAAGAATAATCAAAAAATTCAGATTGAGACCGAATAGCGATGATAGGAAGAAGTTTACCGTTTAAAATGGAGCAGGTTATTTCCTCACCTTCGATGTATTGCTCGATCAATACTTCATTATCCCATCGAAAGGTTTCTAGTACCTCATCAACTAACGTTTCTTTGTTTTTTATTATTTTGACTCCTAAACTCGAACCGCCTGAATTTGGCTTCACGATAACCGGATAACCCAGTCGTTCGACATCTTCAACACATAATTCATCTGCACTATTCAAATGAATCCAGTCAGGAGTATCGATGCCGTCATGACGAAAAAGCTTTTTAGATATATTTTTATCCATGCTCAAGCTGCTCGATAAAACACCGCACCCCGTATAAGGAACGCCAAGTGTTTCAAGCGCCCCTTGAATCGTTCCATCCTCACCATACTTCCCATGAAGTGCAAGCAGAGCTACATCAATATTTTTCACTTTTTCAATGAGTTCATCTTTTCGATTGATTTCAATCGGATACAACTCATACTTTTCTCTATCCAAATTAGCAATCATTTCGCGTCCAGTCATAAGGGATACTTCTTTTTCTGATGAAATACCCCCCATTATCACTCCAACTCTCATAGCTGTCTCTCCTTCATCATTTGTTTAGCCGTATCACCTATAATTTGAATCCCTTTTATGATGTCCTCATCTGCTACTCGTGAGAAACCAAGCCGCATCGTATGATGACCTTTGTTATCTGTAAAAAAAATGTTGCCCGGAGTAAATATGACCCCTTTGTGGCGACAGTATTCTAATAAGACATTGGTATCATAGTTATCTTCGAATTCAATAAATACATGAAGCCCTCCGTCGCCTGAAAGGCGTCTTAACGGAATAAACGCTTTACAGCACCGAATGACTAATTCACATTTTCGTTTATATTCAGATTTGGCTTTCTTCAAATACTTCTCGAAGTTGCCATTATGAAGATATTGATAAAGTAAGGATTGATCTAACGTGGAGGTGTGGATGCTTCGCGCACGCTTTACACTTTCCAGATAATAAATGAGCTCTTTCTCAGCCAAGACCCATCCAACCCGGAGGCCAGGGAAAAGGATTTTCGAAAAACTGCCCAGATAGATGACACTATTTCCATTTCCATTACATGCAATTAAAGGGGCAATGTGGTCTCCTGAAAACCTTAGCTCCTCGTTGAACCCATCTTCAATAAGCGGGACTTGATATTTATGGAGCAGCTTGATGACTTCCATTCGTTTATGGGGAGACATCACAATACCCGTTGGATTATGATAAGAAGGTACAAGATAGGTTAAATCAAAGGATCCTTCTGACAATGCTCTCTCCAGCTCCACAAGATTAATTCCGTCTTGCTCCATTTCGATACCCTCAAAATCAAATCCATGCATCTTAAACAGTTTAATTGCCGCATGATGGGTAGGATTCTCGCAAAGGACACGACCATTTTTCTTAATTAAAGCCGATAAAATGAGATCTAATCCTTCTGTAAAACCGTTCGTAATCAGAATATCCTTACCCTCTAGATTTACCCCTTTATTCTCCATATATCGAAGTAAATATTCCATTAAAGGCTTGTAGCCTTGTGCATATCCATAGTTTAAGATGATTTCACCCTCTATGGACATCCGATCTAAAAATGCTCGTTTGACATTATCGAGATCAAACAGTTTCCCATCCGGTGCGATACTTGTAAAATTGATTTCTCCTGTGCTAGAACGTATCCCGTGCTTGCTAAGATCCATTTCTTCAGCAATCTTCGTTTGTTTACTAATATTTTGCTTCCAATCAAGCTGCCATGAAGGGTCAGTTGCTGCCTCACCGAATTTTTGAGCAACAAAGCTCCCTTTTCCTTTATCTACATACACAAAACCTTCGTCTTTCAAATCTGCGTATGCACTAACTACCGTATTTCTACTGACATTCAGCATAGAACTGAGTTCGCGCGTGGACGGGAGCTTCTGATTCGCTTGCAATACACCTAAAGTAATTAATCTTTTCATGTATTCTTTTACTTGGGTATAGGCAGGGCTGTCATCCGTCAAATTGAATTCAGTAAACATCCAATCCCCCCTAGAAATATAATGACATACATTAATCAATATAATAAGATCCACGATGTCTGATTTTCAGCCTACCTGTGGATAGGAATAACCCATTAGAAATATCAACAATCGCGCTCAAATGACAGGGATGATACTTCCCCATAACGCAAACGTTCGTTTTAACCTTCTTTAATAAGCTTCCATACCTTTTTTGAATAAACTAACCAAACCTTGTAATCCCTAATTTCTTTTCTAAAATCGTATACGCTGTCCATATCAATGTCATGACCAATAAAGGTTACCGGTATTCTTAATTCAGTTTTACTTTTTTGAATTTTTGACAAGTCAATCAATAATCCATCTCTTGTCCATTCTAAAAGTACCGATGATATGTCCTTTGGAATTTCTTGAACCTGCCTACCGATTAGTTTATGAAGCTTAAAAGTAATCACTTTAGCTAAAAGAACTTCATAATCATATAAATCTGTAACATAAAGCTTGTTAAACCAGCCATCATCATGTGCAAAATAAGCAAACCTCAGCTTTGGTATATGATGCAATGGCTCACCCATTTGGCCAAAAAACAATAATTCAGCGATTTGATTGTTGCTTAAAGCATTTAATTCCTCTTCTTTGGAGAAATCTACCCAACAAAAATCTCCATAGTGATACACGTTTTCTTCAATTAATTCATCCAATCCTTGCTTCAAAACATAATGAAGTCTAGAATGCCGATTCGTCTGTACGTTATGAAAATCATGTTTAAGAAGTATAAGGTTCTCCGGCCTATGATGTACACAGTTCATAAATTCATGAAATTCGATTCCATAGGAGCAAAAATAATTCGTTTCATGCTCCCCGCTTACATATATTAAATCCCTAATTTGCTTACTTTTCTTCATTAAATTTACCCCTCAAAAGGAAAGAATGGTTCCTATTTCTATAGTACTACATCCTGCATAGGCGTTACTCAAAACAATGCAAAAACCCCGACCTCTTTTAAGGTCGGGGTTTCACATCACTTACTTTTACTCCTATGCCAATGCTATGAATTTAAAATATAATATCAGTTTATTTACTAGCCAAAAACTCATCCAACTGGCGCTGAATCTCAGCTACGTATTCATCAATCCCTGCTGCTTTTAGCTTCTTAATCGCTTTCGGATATTCCGTTTCAAAATCAACAAAGCCTGAGCGTATAGCCGCTAAGTCCTTGCCTGCTACTTCTTTTAGGGCAGTCTCAATCAATTTTACTTTCTCATTATTAAATCGGAAGCCGAGTGAAGCGGAAGTTACTGCCTCGTCATCCCACGTTTTATAATGATCAATAGATTCTTGTGCTACGTCTGGTCCAAATAATTGATAATTCTGGTTTCTAAACATCCATTCATAGAAAAACTCATTAGCAGTCAGCTTTTTGATTCTTCCATCTACAATCTCGTAATCTTTGCCTTCAACGCCATAGAGCGCTAATTGATAATTTTCTTTGGATTTATAAATCCAATTCACAAATTTTATCGCACCCTCTGGATTAGGAGCCGTTACCGGAACGCCAAGAACTTCTCCTCCTGTTGCAGTAATATAACGAGGTTTCTCAGGTGCCAAAAGATAAGTCTTCACTCTAGCATCAGGTGCATTTGCTTTTATTGCATCTATAATTTCCATTTCTTTGCCTAACGAGCCTTCAACCCATAAGTATAGACCTGTCTGCATGCGAGAATCCCGTTCATTGTATTTGATAGTCAGATCCTCTGAATAAAGCCCTGCATCATACATACTGCGGTTAAATTTCGCTACTTTTTGGAAAGCTTCTGATTCATAATAGCTATGTGCTTTTTTACTGTCTTCGCCAAATACGATTAAGTCTTCTACTGCAATAAAGTTATACTGCTCTTCTGTAAAATATCTGGTGAGAGGTTTAAAGACAATATCAGCTGGCCCTTTCATTTCCGGAAACTGTTTTTTCGCTTTGGTAGCAAACTCTTTTAAATCTTCAGCTGTTTTTATTTCGTTCATCCCAACAGCCTCTAGTATATCCTGACGTACAGCTACCAGTTGATACATGGCTGATGACGGAGCATACGCCGATGGAATCCCATGAATTTTGCCGTCAATTACCGCACCCTGAAACTGTTCCATCGGCAGCACTTTGAGCATATCCTGGCCATACTGCTTAATTAGATCATCCAACGGCATGCTTTGCTTCTTATTCACAATGGTAGAAAGGTCGGGAAGACCATCCCAATAAAGATCAATCGGTTCATTTGCAGCGAGCATAATATCTTTTTGCTCCCAGTACTGAGCCCATGGCACAAAAATAACTTTCAACTTTAATCCGAGATCGGCTGCCATTTTCTCTGAAAATTCATTTCCAAGAAATTCAGTCATACGATCACTTTCGTCCCCCGGGTACAAGATGGTGAGTGTTTCGAGCTTCCCCTTTCCTCCAACCTCTTCCTTGTTGCTACACGCTGCAAGAATTGAAGTAGAAACTAGCATTAAAACCAAAAAGATAAGCATTTTACTGGATTTCATTGATAACCCTCCCTATTTAATGGTTAATGTATGTTAGGCCTAGATAGGCTACAAACCATGTATCGCTTATTCCTTTACTGCGCCCGCCATAATGCCATGAACGAAATACTTTTGAATAAAAGGAAATAGGAAAATAATAGGACCAATTGTAATTACGGTAATTGCCATCTTTACGGTTTCTGCTGGCAGCGTTATGTTACCGGAAGCCCCAGAGGGAATACGGCCGGAGCTGATCGCATTTACATTCGATAGAATGTTGTAGAGATAGTATTGCAGCGGAAATAGATCCTTATCGTTGATGAAGATGAGTGCATTCCACCAATCATTCCAATAATTCAGCGCATACATTAATCCCACTGTGAGCAGAGCAGTCTTGCTTAAAGGAAGAGCTACTTTTAAATAAATGGTAAAATAATTAGCTCCATCCATCTCCGCTGCTTCGTATAAAGACGGTGAAATGCTAGAAAAATACGTTCGCAGCAAAAACATATTCCATACGCTAAAAATAGAAGGAAGGATTAATGCTAAAATACTATTTTTCAAACCGTAATAATTCACGCTAACCATATACCACGGAATCAAGCCGGCCGAGAAAATAATCGTAAAGTTGCTAATGAATGCGATAATATTGCGATATCTTAGCTTTTTTACGGATATCGAGAATGCAATCATACTTGTAATCAGCAATGCGCTTACCGTACCAATTACAGTTACAAAGATGGTTACGCCATAAGACTTCAATATCTTCATACCACTATTCACATAGATATATTTATACGTATCCAAACTTGGACTCAGCGGGATAATCGAATAACCATTTTTGACAATGGCCTGCTCAGATGAGAAGGAAACACTTAAGGTCAATACAAGCGGGTATAAACAAACGAGTGCAAATAAGCCAATAAAACAGTACGCCAAGCTCTTTACGAGTTTATCTCCAAGCAATCGATTAGTTTCCATTATTAAAATAGACCCTCTCCATCGTTTATTTTCTTAGCCGATTTGTTAGCTGCAGAGATTAAAATTAATCCCATTAGAGACTGAAATAATCCGATTGCAGTCGAATAAGAAAAGCCCAACGTACGCATAGACTGGTAAACATAAGTATCGATGACGGTAACCTCGTCAATAAGTACCGGGTTATTGCCGACAATGCCGTATATCATACCAAAGTCACCATAAAAGATCCGTCCAACGCTTAGTAAAGTTAAGACAATAATCGTTGGTTTTAACATAGGAATCGTTAAGAAAACAATGCGCTGCAGCTTATTCGCGCCATCTACTTTCGCTGCTTCATACAAGCTCCCATCAAAGTTAGCCATTGCAGCCATGTAAAGAATCGAGCTATACCCGCTCCACTTCCAAACACTCGATAGAATAATGATCCATTTCCAATACTTCGGTTCTGAATACCATCTAATCGGATCTGCCCCAAAAAATTCCAAAATATTGTTGGCAACACCTACATCCGTTGAGAAGATCCCATAAAGAATAGCGCCTACTACAACCCACGATATAAAATAGGGAAAAAACATCATGCTTTGAGCAATCCGCTTAAACGATTTATTGCGTATCTCGTTTAAGAAAACAGCGATACTGACTGGAACAATAATGCCTAATATGAGGCTGAAAAAGTTAATGTATAAGGTGTTATAGGTAACCTTCCAGCCCATGCTATTTTTAGAGAAAAAGTAAGTGAAGTTATCAAGACCAACAAATTTACTGCCAAATATGCCGTCAACTACATTAAAGTCGGTAAATGCCATCCATATTCCTGCAAAAGGGATGTAGCTGAACATGATTAATACAACAAGCGCAGGCACGCACATGAGATACAATATTCTGTTTTTCTTTATCTCATATAAGAAACCTTTCACAACTGAACTCATTACATCACTACCTTTGCATCGTTATCGAGCGGCTATCGCGTAATGTTTCTTGCAGCTCTTCCTTTAAATGATCGATATCAATTACTGTACCTGTAACCCTTGCTCTCTCAGCTGCATAGGCCATAATGTGACTTTCTACTGATCTATCAATGGAAGATCTGCTGTTGCTGTCCTCATTTTCTAAATTGTCCAAGAAATCGATCATCAGTCCTGTATCCCCGCCATTATGTCCGCCATTCATGGCAGCTGGCCGGATCACGGTGTGCTCATATTGTTCAGACATATTGGATGTGAACCGCGTTACTTCAATGATATTTAAGCTGTCATCACCTCTAATTTCTCCATGCTCGCACATAATTTTAAGCGTACGATACATCTTATTGGTAAAACCGCTTAAATTAAAGGTGACCGTTACGCCATTTTTGAACTCAATAATGGATGCTTGATGGTCACAAACATTATTATCAGACCGATAAACACAGCGTCCATAAGGGCTTGTTTCCAAAGCCTTCAATAATCCCTCTTCAGTCTGATCCACCGAAATCGTTGTAGCCGGCCATTGTCCTCTGATAGGAAGATAAGCCTTTCTGGCATCGAAGCGGCAATCTGCGGCAACTTTACAATCTAGGCATCGATCAGCGCTATTAGCTGGTGCATTCTCTTCTTTAAAATAAGTCAGGTCCCCATAGGAAGAAATCCGCTTCGCATCACTGTCCACAAGCCATGCCAATATATCCATATCATGACAGGATTTCTGCATAATAATTGGGCTCGCTAGGTCGCTGTTTCTCCAATTCCCCCTTACAAAAGAATGAGCCATATGATAATTTCCGACGTTTTCATTATGCTGAATGGTTATGATCTTTCCCAGCTCATTGCTATCAATAATTTTTTTTATTTCTGCGAAGAAATTTGTATATCGGAGCACATGACAAACGATAACTTTGCGACCTTTTTCATTTGCTTTTTGTTGTATTCTTAAACATTCCTCCGGACTTGGCGAAATTGGTTTTTCCAACAGAATGTCATAACCAAGATCAAGCGCTTCCATCGTTTGCGTATAATGGTCTCTGTCCATCGAAGAAATAATAAGAGCGTCGCAAATTTTTCCCAATCGATAAAATTCATCTACAGATTGAAATTGATTCTCCAGAGGGATGCCGAACTGATCGGCTGCTACCTTTCTTCTATTGTCATTTGGTTCAACTACCGCAACAATTTCTACTGTTTTGCTTGCGTATTCTGAATAAATCATGCCTCTTTGCCCTGCTCCGATTAATGCAAGTTTCAAATCAACTACCTCCAGCGTATGAGTTTTTATCCAAGATGCACTCTATTACTATTCCGGCAATTTAGGATCTTCCAATGGATAATATCCTTCGGGATAATAGGTATCCCATATATTCAAAAGAGGATCTTCACTTGTGATTTCAACGTTCACAGTACCTGCCTCGTAATAACCGTCCTGCACGTTGCTTTGAATATTCAGATTGATGAATGTTCGGTCTTCGAAAAACAAGCCAAAGCTTAATGTATAATTTCCCGGCGGCATATCCGGCAATTGTATAATCTCGTTATGGACAAGATCCCCCGTTAACCATGACTCCGTTGCAGCGTGGATGGGAATTTCATACGATACATCCCCTTGCACTAATTTCACCCACAAACGAAATTCACGGTAATTTCTTGAAGTCCCTGTGTTAACAAACCAGAACCGAAGCGGTAAGCTGCCCCCACTAGAAACGTTCTCTGGATATGTCAATCTTCGTAGAGTAAGGTCATACCCAAGCTCTATTTCCAAATTAGAAAGGCTTGCATGCCATCGATGCGACTCACGCCTACTATTAGGACCGCATACATTATCGGTAAAATGCAGGACGACCGGATAACTCTTCCATACCTGCTGCAGCTTCTGTTTGGCAAATGCTTCACAGCATGTTATCCAGTTATCTTCACTGCAATTAACGATCAATCCAAACCCACGGCCATGTTCCCTTAAGTATTGAATTAGTCTTGCATTGTGCAGATCAGCAAGAAGCGTCGTGAATTCAAAAGAATCCATATAGGCATTCCATTCTTCCTTGCCGTCAGCGAGAGTCGATATTACAACTCCTTCAAGTCGACTATCTGAATCTATATAACTCCCAACTTTTCTTATAAAAGCAGCAAAACATTCATCAGCATGACCTTTCACCCATAAAGGTAAGTCCGGTTTGATCCAAAGTATTGGATTTCTTGCTGATTTAAGTGCTGTCTTCAGCTGTTCGAGTTTGTATTCCCCTCTAGTTGGCTCTAGTTCATTCCATGAATAAGAAACATATTGGAAAGCACCATTTCTTGATTGAGCGTCATTACTCGGTAATGGATAAGGCCGGAATTTTACGGTTTTATACTTCTCGTAGTTTTCAAGCGAATATTTACCCATCCCATTACCTCCTCTGTAAATGGCAGTCAACGGTATTAAAGAATTGATCAATATCCACATCTGAAATATAGGGCATATTTCCAATCTGTTCGATTTCTTCCTTCAAAACAATCATGCTTAAAGTGTTAAATCGCGCTCCCGTCTTCATATAAGCTGCAGCAGCTCTTTGCAACGAGGTTTTGTACTTCACATCGTTCTGGACAGGATCTGCCTCCCGATCTCCAAAGGCTTCATAACGCAGCATGCTGTCCCCTTCAAATGTGGGATAATTATAAAATTGCCTTTGAACCAATACGATATTGCTTTTTTCATTGTCCAGTATCAGCGATAATCTCGTATCATAAAGCCAGCTTGCGCTCCAGAAGCCTTTTATATTTAACTCCGGAAAATAATTAGCATATAATTCAATTGCGAGTGACATCGAATGTTTCAGCCTTTCGGGTGTATAGCCAGGTCCAGATGGAATATGCAGCGCTAATAGGATATCTCCTCGCTGAAGAACCGGTTCCCATTCCTTCTTTGCTATAGAAGTTGGTTCTCTTTCAACGTAGCCCATTGGATTAATCCGATTAGCGATAATGTGATCATCATTTTCCTCCCATTTCGAAGTGAAATGTCCCCCAGGATCAAATACACCATTGATTCCATTCCTTTGCCCATCGCTGCGAAACTCTTCTCCCGCATGTCGAAGTGCAATAACCTCTTCCGTGTGAACATGACGATACATCGTAAAAGGATCTTCAAATTGAAAAGGTATAAAGAGAAATCGATCTAATCGAAATATTGAACAAGTATAAAAATTCATATCCCACGGAAAGTCACGGACTTTAGAATCACCATATGCAACTAATTTTTCCAACTGAGCTTTAAGTGGCTGATGAGGGATATTCTCGTAATACGGTTTAGGAATTCCGCGCTTTTCCACCATTTCCATAGAAGGGACTACACAAGCAAGCAGCAAAAGAAAGGAATACAAATCACCATATTGCTTCATACATCCCGGCGTCATATTCGTATAAAAATCTTCATCACAACGATTGCGCAACGAGCACATGTCATCTACTAAAAAGGTCGTGAATAGAAATAATATTTCATCCTTTTCTATCGCTTCAATTCCGCCAACCAGCCACTGTTTGGTATGCTCAGGGAGTTGATATTGCTCAAAAATTCCATTTAAAAACTTACGTGGAATGAGTATAGTCTTGTTACTCGGTTCGTAGCTTTTATATTTGACTTCTAAACCTTCGGGTAGATAATCAAAATTGCAGTACGCAGCAGCCGTTTTAAAATCCAACCGTATCGACATTCGTTACTGATCCCCTTTTATTAAAAGTTTTCCCATCTCATAATAACCGTCCTTATTTCCGTCAATCGCCAGCTTAACATTTCCAATCTCATGTACACCTGTTTCTATGCCAATTTCTAAACGATACTCTCCTGCTGGCACATCGCTCGGAATCGAAAAACTCTCTTCCCAAGCAATATCTACATCCGGCAGCCATTCTCTTATATCTTCTCTGCTATAAAGTGTATAAGTCTGTTTATTGCTTGTTAGCTTCAAAACAAGCGGATAGCGATTATAAATTGGTGCAACTCCGACATTAGCCCACAAAGCAGCAATATCTAGATTCCCGCCTGCCTCAACTTCAGCATCATAAGTGAACTTTCTTAATTCAAAGCGGTAGCCCATCTTGTTTAACCACTGCTTCACATGGTCTTTCCAAGGCTCCGGTACGATTGTCCCTTTGTTGTTGAAGGAAGAAATATGCCATTTGAGCGTTTCTTGAATAATGTAATCAATATCCCAGCCCTGAATATACCAGTCATTCATATGCCAGCATGCTTCAAATAAAATTGGAGCTTTCTCCCAAGCATTTTCCATTTTAAAGTTCTGTATATTCTGAGGGTAGAAATCGGTCATATGAGACCATCGTTTGCCATGAAAACCGCCCATGTCACCGAGACAATCGACACGAAAGCCTACTTTGGCTTTGCGATCCGTTATAATCTTCATTGAAAGCGGATCATGTAAAAGCGCTTGCAAAGGTGTTATTTTAAAACCATCCAAATAAGCATCTGTAATACATTGAATGGCCTCTGGCTCTAAAAACTCTGTGCCCCCGCCTTCCCCCCATGCTCCTACAATTGTCAAATCAATAGAGCTTATTACGGGATGCCCGTCATACTTCTTTGCAAAAGCTTTTATAAAATCAGACCAATACTCCACATACCTCGTTGTCTCAGGATCTACTCTCCAAAAAGGAAAATCGGGCTCCTCCGGACTTTCCGCTCGAAACCATTCCGGTATATCATCTTCTTCACTTAGTGCATATGGCGAACAACGTACCACCGCAGTACATCCCATGGATTTGGCATACTCCAGCTTTTCCTCAATCACTTCCCACCTGAAAACGCCTTTTGCAATTTCTATATCCCTCCAGCGAGCACTGCAGAAATAGACTTTGCTATCCGGATGATTGTATGTCCTGCTGTCTTGCGTAAATTTATATTTCTCTTTCTTTTCCCCTCTATTGTCAAACACATCACCGATGTCATCCATTAGACCAGGTGCTGAAGTAAAACCAATGCCAGGATTGCTTAGTAAGCTATCCACGATTACCGGGTACACGGTCATCGCTTTATTCATGTCTCATCATCTCCTAACGAGGTATTCTCATTAAATAAACAACATTTGCTATTTTGTTACGTTGTGTGTTACGTTATATATGCGTGATTGTTTAGTAATCTTATGGTGCAATTATAACATTTCTAACCAATCCTGCAAGAGGAAATTACATCGTTCTCAAATAAAATTTAATGTGAGACTACGCATCATTCGTATGTTACTATATAGATTAGTAGGCATACATACAGATAAATCGGTATGGACGTAATTTTCACGTAACAAAACATAAAAGCGCTAATGACGAATCACAACGTAACATAATAATCATTAGCATTTTCAAAAGGAGACTATGCATAGCTATGAGTACGATTAGGGATGTTGCTAAATTAGCGAATGTGTCCACGGCTACCGTATCTAGAGTTTTAAATAATGATACGAAGTATAAAATCACAGATGAAACACGAGAAAGAGTCTGGCAGGCCGTTACACAGCTTAACTATAAAATTACTGATAGCCCCAAGCATCAAGCAGCAACGAAGGATCATTCGGCAAACAAAGCTCAAATCAAAATAGGGTGCGTATTAAGTGTGACAAAAAACAAGTATAACGATCCGTATTTCATGTCTATATTATCCGGTGTAGAAAAGAGATTGCTTCAATCAGGTTATAATATTGCCTTTATTCGGACGGGTCCTGAATTAGATGATAAGAAGATTTTGTTTAACACGTTTAGTGAATCGATTACAGGGCTTATCCTAATGGAATCCTTAAATAGCGAAACATATGAATATGTTCGCAAGCAGGTACCTCATATTGTTGGCATCGATACAGAACGCTGGGATATTGATAATGTAGGTTATGACCATTACAATGTTGCTTCTCTAGCCGTGAGCCATCTTATTGAAAAAGGACATACGAATATTGGCTATATAGGTGGAAGCGGCTTAAAAAGCAACTTAAAGGAAAGCCGGCGCTATCAAGGGTACTATTCCACCATGCATGCTGCTGGAATGAATGTAAATCCCGAATGGCTTATTGATTGCATGTGGGATGAGGTTGTCTGTATCGATAAAGTCAATCATTTATGCCAAACAAAAAACTTGCCTACTGCCTTCTTTGCTGCCAGTGATTTGATGGCTATGGCAACCCTTAACAGCTTATATAACAACGGGATCTCTGTGCCTGATGAAGTGGCTGTTATCGGCCTATCCAACATTGAAGTATCCAAATACTCCAATCCGCCTCTATCTACCATTGATGTGCCAACCGAGGAAATTGGGATGGTCGCAGTTGACTTATTATTAGAACGAATGAATGGGAATAGCTTGCTGCCGAAGAAGGTTATTTTACCTACACATTTGGTCGTTCGCAGTTCGACATAAGCAATTCACATTAGAAAGACAAAAAGCAGCCCCTCCTCTAACGAGGAAGAGCTGCTTTTTGGCGTTTTCACAATTGCTGCATCAATACTAAAAAAGTCTAATACGATGTTTACCAATAAGGCTGTATTAATTGCTTATTAATTGGACGGAATGATCCGAATATCCTTATCCAAATTGGCTAGCATCATGTAATTGTGATTGAAAGTAAAGATACGTTTTACCTGATAATAGGACATAGTCACAGCGGTTAATGCTTCGCTGAGAGAGAATCGGAGCTCAGGCCTGTTGATAAGCAATCTACGCGATTCCCCCTCAAACTCAGGGCCGCTGGAGATGACCGCCAGCTTACCTTTACTGACTGCCTTATCAATCGCATTTAGAAAATATTCTGCCTGCTGATAGCTGTATTCATTGCGAAGCCATTCGTGAAGATCAAATAAAATAGAGTTGGTCGTTACATAATTACGTTCAAGATCATGCAAATCCAAAAACAGGGAACGAGCTTTCACATAATGAGGATCCTCTGGGTTCATCAATGCAGCAAAAGCTGTTTCATCCAAAAATATTGTATCTTGAACATTCAAGTGGTTATCCATCTGTCAGCACTCCTTAATCCTCTAATTTGCAAATACCATCCAAATACAAAAGCGGGTTATCTTCCTTCTGGCCTAACGTGATCGGGGCTATTTCGTATGGAGCGCTTGCCAAGTATTGGACTATGATGCCATCGATAATCGCTTGCACGGTCGTATGCTGCTTATCGGCGATTGCTTTCAGCTCAACATAATGTTGTGGATTGAGTTCTATAATAGCTTTTTCTTCTTCTTCATTCCTTGAAGAAATAAGCTCGGAAGCGGTAGACTTCGCTTTTTCGAATTGATTTTGAATGAAGCGTTTGTAATTATTCACCATCGTTATTCACTCCTTATGTATTGCTTTTATAAGGTTTCGTCGCGTTTTATTGATTTCAGGGGGGCATGTAAATGAGAAAATCTTAACAAGATTATCCTATTCATGCTGTGCTAGAATAAACGCTCAATGCCATCCAATCATTACCTATCATTCGCATCAGGAGGGATTTATTCATCATGAACAGATTTTTGACTCTATTTGTCCTACTCGTACTAGTTACCGCAACCGTATCAAATCACAAAGTTGAGGCTTCACCCGTGTTGAAACTTGGCAGCAAGGGACAGGACATTATAGATCTGCAGTTTCGGCTTCAAACAATGGGTTTTTACAATTTGCCCATCGATAACAGTTTTGGAAAGGCTACCCGCACTGCGGTTCAATCCTTTCAAAAAAAGAGCGGTCTCCAGGGTGACGGCGTTGTAGGTCCAAAAACATGGGCGAAGCTCAAAAAATTGTCGGTCAACAAAAAGGAACTTTCCATGCTCGCACGTGTCATCTATGCCGAGGCTAGAGGAGAAGAGTATAAAGGCCAAGTGGCGGTTGGGGCAGTTGTCATGAATCGGCTTCAGTCTTCAAAATTCCCGAACACAGTAAAAGAAGTCATTATGGAGCCCAATGCGTTCTCTGCCGTAAAGGACGGTCAGTACTGGCTTATTCCGAACCAAACGGCATTCAAAGCCGCTAAAGCTGCTGTAAAAGGGAATGATCCCACTGGCAATGCGCTGTTCTTCTTTAATCCGATAATTACCAATTCGGCTTGGTTCAAGACGCGTACAGCCACTAAGAAAATAGGCAGTCATCAGTTTACACTTTAGGTTTTGCCGATATTGAAGAACGCCTATCGAGAACAGGAGAATATAGGAATGCGCATGGATACGAAGGAAAGGCATCAGGCTAGGGTTGAATTGGTCATTGATATTATTAAAGGAATATTTGAAAAAGAGACGATTTCGGAAGCTCTCAAAGAGAAATTAAATCAAATGAGTTATGATGATTTAGGGGATTTTGTTTTGGATATCGCCAAAAACCGATCTCTTGATAAAATTGAGTAATGTAAGGCTACATCAATAAAAAGAGCAAACGTTGCAGCAGCGTTTGCTCTTTTTATCTTTACAACGCACAAAAAATGATGACTGTGGTTCCCCCATTATTTAGACTGCGAATTGTCACCATACCATTTCCTAAGCAAATTAATATGAGCTTGATGATAGCGGCTATGGTCAGCCATATGCCACAAACCCCAACGTATCGTTGCACGCTTTTCATTTTCATGTCCAAAAGTAACAATTTTATCTAGATCAGCCTCTGTTAATTGTGCACATGAATCATTTAACATTTTTAATACATCATCATATTTGGTCATTAGTGTATTCAAAGATATCCCTTTGACCATAGGAAGTCTATTATTTTCATCTATCATGGGGCCATATAATTCCTTTAATGACAGTGGAAGTGGTTGCCCCTTTAATCTATAAACCCAATTCAGATCAACATACATGATGTGTTTGATTAACTGAGCAGTACTATTAAAACTGTGATCAGGCCCCTTAAAATCCACTTCTTCTTGTGACATGCCGCCAGTAATTAATTGCAGCCGTTGATTATTCTCTTTTACAGCGGAAAATAACATTCCCACAATAGGTGTCATATTCGCTTCACCCTTTAAATCGTAAAGCATTCTAATTCATCCTCCCTAGCTTAATAAGAACTGCGAACGGTTTGATGTGAAAATTAACATTGCCGATAAGCATAGAGTATAATAAAACTACTAAACAACTATGAAAACTAATAAGGCTCATCATCATGAACATCCGGCATTACACCCTGACATTCGGATAACGTACACGTTAGTCATAGCGAGAGGAGATTGTATGCCACAAATTAAGAGAGTTCTCAGAAGCAAATGGCTATTATGGACGACCGGCATTGTTTTAATTATGATTATTGCTTTCTCTACGGTGTCCTTTCTGTTGGTGAACTCCGTTTCTGCTGCTTTTGAGACGGGCAGCGTGGAAGAGAAATATGCATCATCTGGAGAATACGATGTAGAGACGAGCGAGATCTTAGACGAACATGGTGAAAAGCTGTATAAAGTCTACTCCCCAAAATCACAAGATTCGATGCATCCTCTCATTGCTTGGGGCAACGGAACAGGAGCGCTGCCTGAGCAATACGATGAACTTTTTAACCATTTAGCTAGTTGGGGATTTGTAGTTATTGATACTTTTAGTACAACAACTGGGACAGGAAAAGAAATTGTTGCCTCTATTGATTATATGTTAGCACAAAACGATATGCCCGGCAGCCCATTCTATCAACGAATTCAAAAAGATCAAATAGGTGCTGCAGGTCATTCTCAAGGCTCCACAGGTGTAATTAACGCGCACACCAACTTTGAACATGGCGATCTCATCAAGACGGTTGTTTCAATTGCGCTCCCGAAGCTGAAATATTGTGATCCAGAGGATGTTTACGACACATCCGCGATAAAGGTACCTTTTTTTGTAATGAGTGGAACGCGTGATTTTATTATCTCTCCTTCATCCTCCAACAAGGTGGAGATTAGTAAAGCAAACCCACATATTCCGGCAATGATGGCGATGGCTAAAGGAGCGGCACATACGGCGATTGAACAAGATGGCGGTCAACATAGAGGATATCTGACCGCATGGATGAGATATCGGTTAATGGACGATTCACAGGCTATGGCCGCCTTTATGGGCAAAGACGCTGAGATTTTAAAGAACCAACGCTGGAAAGATGTTTATTCAGCAAACATGCAGCAATAATAGCTTTCATAGCGTATGTGCTTTGGTTTATCAATTAAATATTGGCTGCCTCAAATCGTAGTTAAAACTATTTGACTTGAGAGCAGCCCTTTTCTATTTAAATGGGGGTGTTTACATAAGAAATATTTATGAACGGATCGCTTGAATATATACAGATTCGCCATTGAAGGAGGAAAGTCTGCCCGATTCATCAGTTTGGATAATGAAAAAATCCTTCATCTCCTTTGGGGTTTGCAGCATTTTTGTCTCAAGTAAAGCCTGCTCCGCTTCTGGAAGATCGGACCGTTCACACCAATCTTGGAATTTAAACGGTTTGGGGAAACGAACCATGATGTCAAGGCGAAACCCGCTATTCTCCAGCAGGTTAACCCATTCAGACTTTTTCCAGGCACGAACATGGCTAGGGTCCCTTTGCTTTTCAACCTTATTGTAAAATTCATCAAACGCATCATTCTCAGGAGCAACATTGTCAATTAGAAGCAGCTTGCCACCCGGCTTAATGACGCGGAATGCTTCGGAAGCGAAAGCAGGCACATTCGGAAAATGATGTGCTGCAATTCGGCAAGCTACCAAGTCAAAGGAAGCATCGGCAAATGGGAGCAGCTCAGCATCCCCCTGTACGAAGTCGACGTTAGAATGTCCATTTCCATGAATAAATTCCGCAGCCTTCTCTAACATCTGTTCTGTCAGATCGTAAGCAATCACATGGCGGACGAGCGGTGCAAGCGCATTGGCCACATGCCCGCCTCCTGTTGCAACGTCAAGTACTTCCATCTCCTTGTTGTCTTGGGATGACGAAACAAGAAAAGCCAAATCTTCGCCTTTGGCATGGCGGCTGCTTGTTACATATTTTGCAGCATTTTTTCCAAATTGCTTCTGTACTTGATCTTTTATTGATTCTCCCATTGCTGCTCCTCCTTTTGTAAAATGAGTATTTTGTTTCATTGTATGAAACACCATTTCATATTGTGAAACTACTTTCAATTTATCATAAGTTCCTGAGGTTGTAAATGCTGCTTTTGCCGTCCGTAATGTCAGAAGAAAATAAAGTGTTAGACTGGGCTTGGCCATTACGAACGGGAAGCATAGTTAAATAACTATGGATAATTATTATATTAAGGAACGTCAAATAGCCCTCACATATCATCAAGTTGAGGGCTGCTCTATGTACCTAAAGGAAGGATTCCTGACCTTTTTTTGTACTTGTTCCTGGCGGGAGCAAGTTTCCTTTCCATTTCTGACATTTATCTAATAAATAGCTTCATCGTCTTAACATAAAACGGATTCACCATGTAGCCGGTCGGGTTTACTGAATGCCTTTTGCCCGTGTTTAATTGATTGATTTTTTCCATTTCTTCCACGGTTAATTCAAAGTCGAATATCTCGCTGTTTTCTTTTATCCTTATGGGGTTTGAAGATTTAGGAATCACAATAATCCCCCGCTGCAGATGCCAGCGCAAAATGACTTGCGCCGTCGACTTTTTGTGATGATGGGCGATTTCGACTAACTCCGGGCGCTCCAGTAGTGCTTTATTGCCTTGCCCCAACGGTCCCCAGGCCTCATGCGAAATTCGATGCTGGACAAGATAATCGTGCAAATCGTTTTGTGAAAATTCCGGATGGGTTTCGATTTGGTTAATCATTGGCGAAATGCTGGAATGCTTCATGAGATATTCAAGATGATTGATCTCAAAATTCGCAACGCCAATAACTTTGATTTTGCCTTCAGAGTATAATTCCTCCATCGCCTTCCATGCTTCCACATAATGAGGACCGGCAAAATGAATCAGGTACATATCAAGATACGCCACTTTTAGTTTTTTGCAGGTTTGTTCAAATGCTATTTTCGTCGCTTTATAACCGAGATCCGTCGTCCACACTTTTGAGGTGATAAAGAATTGTTCCCGGGGGATCCCGCTTTTTTGAATCTCTAGGCCGAGTGCTTCTTCGTTCCCATAAATTTTAGCCGTATCAAAATGACGATAGCCGGCACGGATCGCCTCACGAATAGCCCTTTCAAAATGTTTCCCTTTTTTTATTTTATACACTCCAAAACCCAATTGGGGAATTTTAATACCGTTCACTGCTTTGATTACCATGTTCATTCTGGGGTTCTCCCTCCTCGCTTTATAAAAAGTAATGCTCATGTGTCATTCGCATTGCGAAAGCAGCATCTCGATTTCATCCACAAGATTTTTCAGCAACTTGAGCTTGCTTGTGACGTTCAGACGATAATAATTCATGGTTCCTTCTTTACGAACACTAATAATTTGCGCTTCCTTCAATAATCTTAAATGATGGGAAACAGCCGGACGGGATAGATGGGTTTTCTCCTTAATCTCTCCCACACGCATACCAGGATCTTGTTGTCCTTGAATCAGGGTCATAAGAATGGCTTGTCTGGTTTCATCACCGATTGCGGTCAGTACCTTTTGATTATTTTTAAATTCGTTTGCGAGATTAGCTGTGATTTCTTGGTTCACATCCACCCCTCCTTTCGAGATTCAAATGTTTAATTCTTTGAACAGATAAAGAGTATCACACCTTCCTTTTCCGACGCTATATCGGGAAAGAAAATCGAGACGCTTGATTCAACAAATTCAGTCTAGTACTTTATTTTCTTCGAACACATAAAGCGGTTCTGTTTTCTGCCCTGTCCTCGTAAAAAAAACAAATGCCAACCAAGAACATCTGGTTGGCATTTGCATTTGTTTCCTTAATAATCCCGTATTTGACTTCTATAATCTACATACTAGAGCGCACATACGAGTTAAGTCCGCTTCTTATATCTGTTTCTAACGAGAAAGATCACCAAAATGGCTAATAGAGAAATAATGATCACATTTCTCACTAAACCTGAGTAATCAGTATTCTCTCCTTTGAATTGTCCATCTCTGTTTGCTTTTATAAACTTCCCATCTTTATGTTGAACTGCGATCGCTTCATCTGTACTAATACCTTTAATTGAATAATATTTAGTGCCCTTCTTATATGAGTTAGAGTAATTGCCAGTATAGGTTTCCATATCTGAATATACAGTGACATGCCCAATCTTTTTATGTATATCTGTTACAAACTCATCACTTATTACATAAACATAACCATGCCAAACAACAAACTCATTTGCCCATGAAGTTGCTGATAAATTGCTTGGAAATAATAATGAAGTGATCAAAATAAAGAAAATTAAATGATTTCTCCTCATACAATACCTCCCTTTTAAAAAATCAATCGTTTCGAATTGATTACTTTAATTTCACGGCTGTCCTCCAAAAAGGGCAGCAATTAAGTATCCAATAAACATAAAAATAAAAACACTGATGGTCATTAGTGCATTGGAGATCATTCCCCATTTACTTCTTCCAAGAAGCCCAAATAAAAATCCTATAGGATTTATTAGAAAGGTGAGCAACCACAATTTGTACATATGCTCAAATAAAATATCAGTCAACCAAGCTGATAGACCTAAGAGTACACAGATAAATGATAAGACAATCCAATTTTTCTTCTTGATAATTGCTCCCCTCCAATACTCTCACTACGAACGAATTGTCAACAAAGTTATTTTGTACCATATTATACCTTATGTTAGACAATTACTTCCTCCTATTTCTATATTCCCGTTGAAAAATGAAAAAAAAGCGTAAGCACATTTGTGCCTACGCTCTTGCTCGTGTCATTTATTTTAGTTTATTAAACATTGGTTTTCCAATTAGTAAATATATCTCTCTTCAGTTTTGATAGCCCTGAATAACCCGATTGCGAATAAGCTATTTTCATGTTAGGTTTTATACTAGCGCCAAAAAGTCGAACAGGCTGCCTTATCCAAAATATTAAACTCGATTATTTTCTCAAGTAATAAGAAATCGACCGGACTAGCCCACGGGATACGTATCAACTCCTTGGTGTTGTCATAACCTGATTGCACAATTTCCTCAGAAAAATGATTAATGCCTGCTTTTTCAGGAGCAACAGCCATATGTTGTTTGGCTACGCTAAAGCCAATAATAAATGTGTCGTGATCGGTAAACATAGGCTGCTTCCAGGCGATTTTTGGCTTTAAATTTGGAAATTTCTTAGTTACCCAAGTTAACACTTCTTCCGTTCGGCTCCGATGTTGCGGGTTAACGATAGTTGCTAAATACTCTTCAAAAACTTCCATGTTGTGCCCTCCTAAAAATGATTTCCGATTGCGTTAAGTATATTTTCCATACTTGAAATATTCGCGAAGAAGTTAAACTATCCTGCATTTTTGTTTTATGCAGTCGTCAGAACTCCATTACCGGACTTTGTCCATCTGTAGGTTTTCAAGCAGTCGGACAGTATCATTATCCTGTCATGTACTCTCTATAAATGCTTAAAGAGGATGCAATTTTGCATCCTCCCTATTGACCATCAATATTTTAAACCTTATTTTTCAAGAAAACCTGTAGAAGGGTTCGTTATGAAGAAACCTTCTTCCGGCACATAAAAATATTGAATCCAAACCCCGTCTAATAGCGGTTCACGTTTATCTAATACAATTTCAATGTCTTTGTCTGTTTTTACAATTTCATCATGTTCAGTAGGTGTATCCAGCTTTATATCATAATGACCATGATCTCCATGATTCTGAGTTATAAAAACACGAATCATCTTCCCTTCCGATTCATTACTGCTCAACATCTTTTTTAAAACGGTTGCTGCATTTCGATTAATTTTGCATTTCATGCTTTATGTCCTCTATTCTTTTTTGACTTACTGTAATAATATTAGTTACAGAATGGGATGTCAAGTTTTGAGTAATCGAAATTAAAAAGAGAGCAATGCCATCATTACAATTGGCATTGCTCTCTTTCAATTGTAGCATTTTAATCCTCGTTATATAGATCTTATCGTGGCTTCGGCATCAGCCAAGCGTGATCCGGATCGTTATAAAACTTCCAAATACGAACTGGCCCCGCCATTACGTTCAAATAATATACATCATAACCTGGAGGAGCTGATACAGGATGGTAGCCTTTAGGTACAAGTACAACTTCACCGTTGCCTACAGTCAACGTCTCGTCCAACGAACGATCGTCTGTATAGACACGCTGTACTGCAAATCCTTGCTCTGGCTGAACTTGATAATAATAGGTTTCTTCTAGAAGTGATTCCTCAGGCAAAAAATCACGGTCATGCTTGTGCGGAGGAAAACTGGACCAATGACCGGCAGGCGTGAACACTTCTACGACGAGAAGACTGTCTGCATCTGCGGTTTCTGGCAAAATATTATGAACGAGCCGCTGCGTACTGCCCTCGCCACGATTTTCAACCCCAACATGACCAGGTGCGATCAATCTTGCTGCGTGCGTACCGCTGCCTGGAGCCCAGCATACAGCAATTTGCAGGTCTGTTAATGCGGTAATCGTGAACTTATCCTCAGATGGAACATACACGGAATAAGGAGGAATTTTCTCAAAAACATTCATCCGGCGGCCGATGCTCTTCCATTCTGACTTCTCTGTGGAAACGTCAGCCTTTCCTCTTAGCAGGACAACGCAAGCTTCCCGCTCCTCTGTCAGACGGCTAAGTGATTGTCCGGCATCTAGAGTAAACACTTCAAAACCAACATATTCCCACCCTGCAGATTCTGGAGTAATCCGAAGGGTATTACCTTCCTGATCCGGAGTTTGGTTCGGTTTTACAATTAGTTCACTCATTTTCAAATGCCTCCCTTCGGGTATTTTGATCCATTGTCCATACATTTTAACAGGAGGATCAGAATCAACCGATCCTCCTGCTAACGAGCCGCTTACCAGCGGGAAGTGACCATTTTCTTCCTCGTAAAAAACTCGACACCGTCTGAACCGTTAGCATGCAAGTCACCGTAGAACGATTTCTTCCAGCCAGAGAAAGGGAAAAATGCCATTGGGGCAGGTACGCCCAAATTCACACCCAGCATACCAGCGTCGATCGTTTCACGGAATTGACGAACATGACTGCCATTTTGAGTGAAAATGCACGCTCCATTTGCTAGTTCTGAACGATTGGCTAGTTCAATCGCCTCTTCCAGCGTATCCACGCGGACAATCGACAGCACGGGAGCAAATATTTCGTCCTTCCAAATTTTCATCTCACTCGTCACATGATCAAAAATTGTCGGGCCGACGAAATACCCTTCGCCATTTGATGCCGCATCCGTACGGCCATCACGGAGCAGTACCGCTCCCTCTTCTGTACCTGTCGCAATATAGCCCAGCGTACGTTCCTTGTGCGGACCGCGGATGACCGGCCCTAGAAAAACATCTTTATCCATGCCATTACCAATGATTAGCTTATCAGCTGCCGCGACCAATTTATCAATCAACGTTTCAGACGCTCTCCCAACGGAAACGACGACAGCGCATGCCATACAGCGCTCGCCCGCAGAGCCAAATGCCGCGTTGATGATTTGAGTCACCGCTCCGTCCATATCGGCATCCGGCATGACGATGGTATGGTTCTTAGCGCCGGCAAGCGCCTGAACCCGTTTCCCTTGCGCCGTTGCGGTTTTATACACATATTCCGCGACGGGCTGGGAGCCAACAAACGAAATCGCAATGACGTCCGGGTGCTCAATCAGACCATTTACGACATCGTTTGAGCCATGTACAAGATTCAGCACGCCATCCGGCAAACCCGCTTCCTTAAACAGCTCCACCAGACGATTCGCAAGAAGCGGCGTCCGCTCGGAGGGCTTGAGGACAAACGTATTGCCGCAAGCAATTGCAAGCGGGAACATCCAGCAGGGTACCATCATTGGGAAGTTAAACGGTGTAATTCCGCCCACAACCCCAATCGGATATCGGAACATACCCGACTCCACATTTGTAGCGATGTCTGGAAGTTGTTTTCCCATCATGAGCGTTGGCGCCCCTGCAGCGAATTCAACACATTCAATGCCGCGCATGACTTCCCCGTGAGCATCTTGATAGTTTTTTCCGTTCTCCAAGGTAATGATCTGAGCAAGCTCTTCCCAATGTTCAACTAACAGCTGTTGGTATTTGAAAAGAATTCGAGCACGGCGTGGTACCGGCGTTTTACTCCATGTTTTAAACGCTTCTTTCGCATTTCGGACAGCTTGATCAACTTCATCCTTAGACGACAGCGGAACGTAAGCCAAAATTTCTTCGGTTGCTGGATTGAATACGGGTTCCGTCTTGCCTGAAGTCGAGGCGATCCATTCGCCTCCAATAAAATTCGATAAAGGTATAAGTGCTTGCATTTGGGTCATCATTGTCGTTCTCCTCTCCAGTTACGCTTGTTTGGAAGAAAGCATATATTGTTCAATCTGCCCCACTGTCGGCATGGCGTCCGAGCAGCTATGACTGGAAATAACAATGGAAGCTGACGCGCTGCCGAATGTCATACTGCGGCTGACATCCCATCCTTGTATAAGTCCATAGATAAATCCTGCTGCATACGAGTCGCCGGCTCCGAATGTCTTGATAACCTTAGCCGGGAAAATAGAACCCCGCTGTGAGCTGCCGTTTTTGCCATAAGCAATCGATCCTTCTTTGCCGTGCTTGATGACGACGATCTCGGCGTGGTAACCGAACCATTGCGCCGCAGTTACTTCGTCGCTGCGTTCGGTGTTGCCGTCGAACCGCTCCAGCATATCGAATTCCTCGCGTGTCCCAATAATAATATCGCTCTTTTCCGCTGCCAAATGATAATAAATGGCCGTTTCCTCGGGAGATGCCCACGAATATGGCCGATAATCGATATCGAATATTACCTTCGTTCCGTGTTTACGTGCGTAACGAAGTGCAAGAAGCACCGCCTCGCGGGATGGACTCTGTGCCAGCGCCGTACCGGATACGAGAAGTACCTTGCTTCGTTTGATTAACGATTCGTCAACTTCTTCAGGCGCGAGCAACAAATCTGCCACATTGCTGCGGTACATCAGTATGCTGCAATCCTCTGGGCTTTTGATCTCTGTAAAAGCAAGTCCGGTAACCGCTCCAGTTCGATCCGTTGTGACACCTGAAGTGTCTATGCCGTTATTACGCAGGTATTGATCAATAAATCGGCCCATCTGATCATCAGCAACCTTGCCGATAAACGCTGTTTTCATGCCTAATCGCGACATACCGATGCAGATGTTGGCCGGTGAACCGCCCACATATTTGGTGAAAGTCATCGTTTCTTCCATAGGACGATTGATTTCATTGGCATTCAAATCAATGCATAGGCGGCCGATTGCTACAAAATCCAAATCCTTATCACCCGAAAAAGTAATCGTATCCATCATATCCCTTCTTCCCAATTAATAAGGGCGCGCCGCACTGATGTTTTGCTGCATCTGCTCATGCGCCTTCCTCACTTTGTCGCTCACAGACACCTCAGGTACGCCTACATTCCACCATGAGTCATAACCATCCGTATTCGTTCCCGGAAGCACCTTAATTTCCACCAGCACAGGTCCTTGTTCCGCTTTCGCGTCGTGCAGCGCTTGCTCCAGTTCTTTCGCTGAGGTAGCTTTATATGAGGCAGCGCCTAAGCCGCGGGCAAGCAAAGAGAAATCAATCGGCATAAACGGTCCATCTAACCTTCCTGTCTCTTTGGATCGGAAGCGGAATTCATTGCCGAAGCCGTCGCTGCCGTGACCGCGCTGCAAGTTATGAATGCATTGAAACCCGTTGTTGTCGAATAGTAAAATGGTCAGCTTCACGCCTTCTTGGATTGCCGTAATCAGCTCAGAATGCAGCATCAGGTAGCTCCCATCACCAACTAACGCATACACTTCACGATCCGGTTCCGCAAGCGCCACGCCAAAAGCACCGCTTATTTCATACCCCATGCAGGAAAAACCATATTCCAAGTGATAAGTGTTCGATTCAGTTACACGCCAAACACGGTGCAGATCGCCCGGAAGGCTTCCAGCGGCGCCAACGACAACATCCTTCGATTCGATGAATCCATTAATGATACCGAGAGCTCTAGTCTGGGTTAACCCATTGGCGCTCTCCAAGGCGTAGAGACGATCAACTTCATTGTCCCACTCCGCTTTCAACTCTTGAATATAACCGTCAGCATAGCTGGATCTGAATCTGCGATTCATTAATTCCAACTGTAGTGCGACAATCGCCAACTTTGCGTCTGCTGTGATCGAATCCGCTTCCATCTTAACCGCATCAAATGAACTAACATTCAAGTTCAGAAATGCAGCATCGGAGTTGCGAAATGCGGATTTGGATGCCGTCGTGAAATCAGAAAATCGTGTACCGATTCCGATGATCAAGTCTGCTTCGGCAGCTACCCGATTCGCTGCCAGTGTGCCGGTTGTACCAACTCCGCCGAGGCCAAGCGGATGATTCCACGGCACCGCGCTTTTGCCCGACTGGGTCTCAGCTATCGGAATGCCGAATGCTTCTGCAAATGCGAGAAGCTCTTTCGTCGCATTCGCATAGTGAACGCCTCCCCCTGCGATGATCAAAGGTTTCTTCTTGCGCATGATCAAATCTGCGGCACGTAAAATGGCATCCTGTTCCGCTGGACGGCGCTGCAGGAAATGGATTCGCTTCTCAAAGAAGCGTACTGGATAATCATAAGCCTCTGTTTGAACGTCCTGCGGCAGCGCTAACGTAACCGCTCCGGTGTCAACTGGATCAGTCAGCACGCGCATCGCCTGTAGAAGCGACGACATCAGCTGTTCAGGGCGGACGATGCGATCCCAAAACTTGCTGACTGCCTTGAACGGATCGTTTGCAGATATGGAGTAGTCACTCGGAACCTCCAATTGCTGCAGTACGGGGTCAGGCTGTCGGGAAGCAAAGTTATCGCCTGGCAGAAGCAGCACAGGTATGCGGTTAACCGTTGCGGTTGCGGCGCCAGTCATCATATTAAGTGCTCCTGGGCCGATTGAAGTCGTGCAGGCAAAGATCTGACGGCGGTTCTTCTGTTTAGCGTAAGCTGTAGCCGCGTGAACCATACCTTGTTCGTTCTTGCCCTGCACGAACAATAACTCAGTAGTTTCTCGCTCTAGAGCTTCGCCGATACCTGTGACGTTACCATGTCCGAAGATCCCCATAACACCACGAACGAACTTTATCTCTTCTCCGTCTACAGACAAATACTGTTGATCCAAAAATCGCAGCAAAGCCTGCGCCATAGTCAAGCGAATCGTTTTCATCAGCAAAACCTCGATTCATTATAGATTGGATAAGGAAAAGCCCGCTGTTCCGGTTATTCAGATGCGGGCTTCAAGGTTAAACGAGCGTTTTTTCCAATTTCAATAAGTATTCCAAGCTAGCAGCCAGACTGTCCAACGGACTTCCTGTGCAGTAATCCTGCTCTACCGCAAACCACTCAACGCCGCTTCGCAATCCCCATTGCAGGATTGGAGAAAAATCAATAACTCCTGATCCGATCTCAGCAAAAGTCTCTCTGCTGTCCGCAGTCATGTCCTTCAAATGAAGAATCGGCATACGATTGGCATAGTTCTGGATGAAGGACAAAGGATCTTGGCCAGCTTTGCGAACCCAGTACGTATCAATCTCAGCGTAAATGGCTGGATCATCAAGCAAGTACTCCAGTGCAAATTTACCATCTATGGATGTATGAAATTCAAAATCATGATTATGATAGCCAACGCGATATTTCGTGCCCTTAACTTTAGCAGCCACTTCAAGCAAGTCTTTCTTCACGCTTGCATACCCTTCTGGATTTTGCAGCCCATCCGGCAGGGAGTGACAGATAAAGTCTTTCGTATCGAATAAGCGAGCCTCTTCCAGCACAGCAACTAAATCAAACTTCATTCGCTCCAGCCCTACATGCATGCCAGCGGTACGTAATCCGAGTTCCTTCATCACCGCAGCAATTTCTCGTGCTTCATATCCGTGCAACCCGTCGATTTGAACGGCCGCCCATCCCATTTCACTCAATTGCTTCAGCACCGCTGGAAAATCCTTCTTTACTTCGTTTCTCAAAGTGTAGAGCTGAGCCGCCAATTGATGTTTGATCATTCCGCAATCTCCTCCTTTTTCAAATCCAGCCATTCGACTTCCCCGGCAGTTAATGGTAGATTCATAGCCATAACCGAATCATGAAGCTCATCAAGATTTCGAGGTCCGATGATTGCGCATGTTGGGAAAGGTTGATGAAGAACATAAGATAATGAGATTTGAATCGGCGTTACCTGTTTCAGCTCCGCTAGCTTCACCGCTCGTCGGTATCGCTCCCAGTTGTTGTCGTTGTAATACACTCTCACCATTTCCGAATCAGAGAGATTGTCTGGCGTAAAATGGCCTGAGAAAAATCCGCCTGCCTGCGAAGACCATGACAATAGCGGCAGCTGGTTACGCTCATGCCAATTGCAGGTTTCCTCATCAGCAGACACACAGCCCTCCCACCTCGGCTCTTTCGCTTTAGCAAGACTCAGGTTCGTACTGCTAAACGTAAAACCTACTAGCTGATGCGCCGCCGCGTATTCGTTCGCTTCCTGTATGCGCTGATGCGACCAATTCGATGCGCCAATCGCGCGAATCTTCTTCGTTTCAAGCTGCTCATTTAGCACTTCCATGATTGGCCCAACCTCGACGGTCGGATCATCTCTATGAAGCGCATATAGATCGATATAATCTGTTCCCAGCCTCTCCAAGCTTTCGTCCAGATCCTTTCGGATGGCTTGTGGATTCACCCGTGGGCCTGGACTCCCGTCATCGTGGTGAGCGCCTTTGTTCATAATGACTACTTTTTCCCTGATCTTCTTCTCCGCCAGCCATTGTCCCAAAATCTTCTCTTTTCCTCTGTACTGATGGGCAGTATCAAACATATTGCCGCCTGCTTCAATGTAAGCATCAAGCATCAACCGTTTTGCATCGTCCAATACTCTCAGGTCTCCCGTTCCCATAATCAACCGGGACATCGGCTTGTTCACACCTTGCATCTCCATCATTTCCATATGAACACTCCTTTCATGCTGCACTTATTCTGTTCTTCCTCTTTCAATAGAGGCATCAATCGAAGTTCGAAAATGTCTCCAACAAAACGTTTTAAACAGCTCATCATTTTTGTTCAACAATCTGTATGGTAGCGATACCATAAAAGGACAATCACGTTTTCTGGAATCGCTACCATACGGTAATTGAAGTCAGTATAATAGATTCTACCCCGTTTTACAATAGCCTCTAAAAATTACTTTCCTCAACTAAACCGAAAATGTTGAAAACCCTTTCATTAAACATGAAGTACTGTGCATATTCAGTCCTTGCAAAAAAGGAAAAGCCGCCCTGTTGAGCTCGAGCGGCACTCCCCCATTCATTATTTATTGATCATGTTATACAAGATTACAGCCGATTCTGCTCTAGAAAGTGGAGCCAGCGGAAGAATGGAATTCCCATTTCCTTTGACAATTCCATTTTCAATCAACGAAGTCAAGCTTTCCATCGCATAGCTCGCAACTTTTGCTTTGTCGTTAAAACGATCCAGCCCAGCTGACGTGCCTTCGTTCAGCTTCATACCGGCAGCCTTCATCGATTTGTGGAGTAGAGCGAACGCGTCCTGCCTCGTAATCGGTTGTAGCGGATTAAATTTATTGTCTCCGCTGCCATTAGTGATGCCAAGCTTTTTGGCGATCATCACTTCATTATAATAATAAGAAGATAAACTGACGTCATCGAAATTCGTATCGATTGGAGCAGTTAATTCAAGCGCCTTAACAAGCAGAACGATAAAGTCCGCCCTTGTTATAGTGGCTGAAGGATTGTATTTTGTTACAGACGTGCCATTAATAATCCCTTTGGATGCCAGTACTTCAATTTTCTTTTTAGCCCATTTCACATTCTCGAGATCATCGAATGTTTTATGAACAAACTTGATCGCATATTTGCTGAAATGACTCGTCGTAAAAGCAACCGTTTTTGTAGATGGCTCATATTTGCTGTTCGGTACTGTGATCGCTTTACCAATGTTATTAATGTACCCTGCTACAATTTGCTCCGAATCGGCTAACTCGGCATCTGATGGTGTATACGGAACTGAAATTTTCACTCGAGCCTGTGGATTGCTCCAAGCAACCTTAGCTCCATCGACATACACATCAACCTCAATAATTGGTCTATCGCCAATCTGTTCCTGTAAAGCTGGATCAAGCGATGTTTTATCTACGCTCGCAATAACTAGCGCAACCGTCTTCGCTCCGGACAAATCCTGTCCGCTTAGCATATTGGCAGGTATCGTTATTGTTCCAATTGCAGTCGTTATCTCGATCAAATGCGTCGCTAGATCAGAATGGAGTGCTGCTTTCGGAAGCTCAACGACATACGCTTTTGCTTTATCCGCTTTCTGCACCTCGACTTTAACCGTTTTGACACCATCATCATCAGCTGAAGATGTGCTAAGCGCTTTGTTCCAGTCTCGCTCTTCAACCACGGCCTTTGCTTCTCCCGTTCTAGCATCAACTTTAGGCACTAAGTTAATTAAACCTTTGTCGTTTGTCACGTCGGGAGTGACGACATCAACGACATCATTTTTTGCAAAACGAAATCTGCTGCTGAAATCAAATGGAATGTTGTACATATCTCCGGGACCAATCAAGAATTTCGTGTCCAGGTATGAACGCTCCCCTACCGGAATGCTATCAACATATGGCGAGAACGACTTCACACGAATCTCCTTTGACTTTTCATCAAATTCAAAAAAAGATGTCCAACCGTTGCCGCCAGCGATATCCGATTGATAGTCAGTTAACACTTGCAAGACTTCATTTCCATTAGCCTTCTTCTTCACATTCAGACCAGCACCGCTATTATGTCCGCCTACCATCATGAATACTTGATCATAATTCTCGACAAGGTCTCTCCAAAATAAGCTGCCCTGACCGCCTTCGCTCACTTGACCATTGTCATCGATTTTCATAATATTATGCGAGAAAATGACGGTTGGCATTTTCGGGTTCTCATTAAGCACCGTTTTTGCCCAGTCTCTTTCTTTTGTATTACTCGAATTGTTCCCCACTGAGTCTACCGCAAGGAACATATACTTGTAGCTGCCGGCTGTTATGATCGAGTAGGTGCTTAATCCCGAAAGCGAAGCGCCCTTGAAATGTTCCGTACCAGCAAATCTATTGGGACCCATGGTGTCCAGATAGCCAGAGCCATTCAAATCGTGATTGCCGCGAGTAACAATGTATGGCACGTTAGCTTGATCTAAAATCTTATAGGCCTTATCGGCGGAAGCCCATTCCTTGGCTGCACTGCTTTGCGTCGTGTCGCCAACATTTACCGTCATCGCGATATTCTTGCTAACATAATTGTCTGCAATAAACTGCAGCTGCTTCTCAAGAATTTCCGGTTTGGATTGCACCACATACTGTGGATCTGGAATGATCGCAAACGTATACGTATCTTGTGCAAACATCGGAAGATCATTATTAGTCCCATAATTTACCTTATATTTGAACTCCGTTTTAATGAATTGGTCCTTCTCCAATGCTTTACTAGAGACCCTAATATGTTTGATTTTTCCTAAAAAGAGGCTGTCTGGCGCTCTATCCCATTCATAAGCTCCGACATTCCACCCCATGCCCGCTTCGGCTGCGATTCCATTAATGATTTCGTCCGTTTGAGGATTGCGAATGGATTCTACACCATTTACGAATAAAATTGTCTTCGAGCCATCATTCACAATCGCAACGTGTGTGTAGTCATCTGACTGAGCCCATGCTTTAACAGCTGAAAGTGAGTTCGACCAGTTCGATTGGAGTTCGTTCGAGCTCGAGTTCCCATGCGTACTCGCCCATTGAACTTCGCGAATGCTTGAAATGGATAGCGTTGATAGCGGCTCCTGTTCCCCTGGATCAAATGTGTTATTCCCTTGGCGAGTCAATATCCCCATCCAGTCATTAATATTGGTGCCAAGCTTAAATTCTGCTTCAATCGTAAAACCTTTATCGAAAGTTTTCGTATTGATTGGGGCGCCTTCTACTGTAGTCAAATATTGGCCATTTATTTTCTCATTTGCAAAATCAAGAGCACCGTCTTCAGTAAATGACAGCCTATTGTCTCCCGGAGTTCCAGCAACGGCCATTTTAAGATCATTGCCCATGCCGCTCCTATCTTTTATAACCAAATTGCCTGCTTCGATAGATGTTCCGGGCTGCACATTTGCTTCGGAAAACACCCAATCAGCAATTACGGAATCATTAGGATTCTCAGGATCAGTGCCAGGTATTTCACCTAAAGTCAGTTCAATAGGCTCAGCTGCATCTTGTTCGTTGTACAGCTCAAATTCGCTGATCGCATATTTATGATCGGCATTTAAATTCGCTGCCCATAGCAGCAAATAAATGCCTTTCAACCCCTTATAACCTTCACCGTAATATTCCTTATAATTGGGAAGATCAATGGTTACACTCTCGTAAATGTCTGGACTGTCTGTCTGCCATGTCGGCTTATAGGCTTTAGCATTAAGCTCCTGCCATGTGGTGCCATTTACAGAAGTTTCAGTATCGATGACGGTTATACCTTGCTGCTGTGCATTATTGACGACAAGAACTAGTTTATTAAAATCTTGAAGATTATCGTCGTCCCATTGCAGCATAATCCGATGCGCAGGATTAAACTCACCTTTTGGGTTCAGGTTTGTAATAGCAGCACTTTGGAAATACGTCTCCTCATCCCCGTCAGCAAACTTGAGCGGAGAATGCTCACTTGAGTTATCGTAATCGTTTCTAATTAAGTTAGCTGGCTCTCCATCTTTATTCAAATATGTGGCACTTACAACCGTAGCTTCAAGCGCTACATTTTTGTTTCGTTTTACCGTTAGCGTATAGGTTTTTGTTGTCATGCCATCCGCTGCTTTGGTAACGAATACGATCTTACTATTGCCCATCGGCAGCTTCGCTGTAATCTTCTGTCCGCTGATGACTGGAATATCGTTAACTGTCATTGTGCCTTTTTTGTTTTTCAGCCGTGGCTGAATCGTAATGGCATCTACTTTTGTATTAACCCTTGTTGTATAATCGTATATTTCGCTATTAAAAACAATGTTCTCTTTTCCTCCACTAACGACTAACTCCGACAATGACGCTTCGCTGTTTGCGTCCAACACCGTTATTGTACTTTTAGCCACAAATCGTCCGTCTAATGTTCTGGCCGAAATCTCAGCCGAGCCCGGTAATTTCGCAAATACCTTACCGCTCTGATCCACGGCAGCTGCATCAGCGTTGCTGCTGAACCATTCATATGCTTTGTTCGTTGCATTGCTTGGTAAGATCTCAGCAGTCAACTTCATCGTTTCATTCGTATAGAGCGTTCCGGTTGAGGGGGAAACCTTAATGCCAGTTACAGGAACAACGTCACTAGTAACCGTGATGCTAGTGGACGCCTTTTTGTTGCCATCAACACTAATTGCCGTAATAACTGCTTTCCCTCCAGCTATCGCATTTACTTTTCCATTGCTGTCTACGGTCGCGATCTGCTCATTCGATGTGTACCAATCTACACTCTTTTCGGTCGCTCCTGCTGGTAAAACAACCGCTTCTATTGCTTCCGTTTCTCCTGCATCCATTGTAAGTGTCTCTGGAAGGCTTAAAGCATTCGCAGCAATGTAGTCAAGATTTACTTTTGTTTTATCCAATTGGAATAAATCCGCTACTCCCCCGTTAAGGACGACTTCTAGTTGATAGAGGTTTCCGCCAATTGGCGTCAATTCAACAGGTTCCAGATCTCCTGTAAGTCTACTTACTCTCTTAATCGCATCCTTATTGTATTTTGCTAGATTTAATTGCACCGTTATCGTCTGTTCCGTCTCTGCACCCTCTCCGTGCTGCTCCACCGTTTTACCGTTACCTGATGTCAGTCCATTCATGACCATAAAATATTCCATGTCTGTGGAGTTGAAAAACGACTCTGTATCTGGCAGAGGTTCAAAAAAACCAAGCATTACATCGCCATTAAGTCCACCATGAACGCTGGAGTTTTTCGAAACTACACTTCTTAAATAAGGATGCTTTAGCTGAGTATTCTTATCGAATATTGGTGTTTCTCTAGGCGTTAGGTTTTTAACGATTCTTCCGTTCGAATCCTTATGTTGCCCCGGCAAAATAGAGACATCTGTGCTATTGAGCCGTACAAGATGCGGTCCAAGGTTGCTTATTTGCCTTGCCATTTCGGCATATTGCTCATATTGCTTTGTAGGTTTACCATCCTTGTCAAAAAACAAGAAAGTGTTGCTGTCATACTCCCAGCGGAACATGCTGAGCCATTTGCCGCCCATCGTCAATGTGGCGAACGGAACGCCGTATATTTGAGATTCAGTTATAATATATGGACCTACATCTGCAGGAATCTCACCTGTCTTGAAGCCAAGCAAATATTGCCCGAAAGCGATCGGACTTTGCCCGGTTCCGTCATAGCCCTTAAGTGCAATCGTTCTTTGGTCATTAATGTTATTGACGATTGTTGTAAATAGATTGTTGTCCGAGCCTCTCGTTGAGAATAAATAATCGTCGAATGTGAGCAGGTCAGGTTCGGCCGTACGAATGTACGTTTCATAATCGTCCCTTTGCCATTGACGCGATTGTTGGTTGCTGTGAGCGAGGACATCCGGATAAAGTTTGTGGCTTAGCTTGAACCACTCCGTAAAGGTTTTCAAGATCCCTTCGTTGTAGTTTTCTTCATCTCCAAATGATATCGTAATCAGCTTATCTACATTAGTTTTTTGCGCATCACTCAAAAATCCCGTCATATCTTTTTCTTTCGGACCGCCTCCCAAGCCATCTCCGAATGCCCCTTTTACAAACGACCATTGTGCTTCTGGCATCTGGTTATGGAACATTTGGTTATAGCCCGGATATTCGTAATAGGTAGCCGTAGTAAAATGACTGTTTTTCCATTCCTCTGCACTAGCGTATTTCCGACCTGATTGATCCGTTGTCATCCACGTCTGCATTTGCAGCCCTTTATCAATCAAAACTCTGCTCGCGCGAGATAACGTTTTTGGTGGAATAACAGTTACAGTCCTCACTTTGGTAACCGAATCTCCTGCTTGGTTAGATACCGTATAGTTCACTTTGTAGATGCCGCCTTTACTCGTATCGACAAGACCAGTCGTTTGAATATCGGCCGTAATATCTCCGTCCTTTGAATCGGATGCTTGTGCTCCGTTCTCCACATAGGTATCGTTCAAAGATAAACTCAATTCCGAATGACCGTTTAACGAAATAATAGGCCAATTAAAACCCGGAACCTGTTTCATTTCCTCATCTGTCAGAGCCTTGTCATAAATTTCGAATTCGTCGATGAGCCCCGGCCACGCATTTGTCACTTCCGGCTCTCGGTCAGCTCCAATCCGAAAATCACCACTATTCGATACTAATAACGTATCGTCCGTAGCAGCTTCGAACGCACCATTGACATAAAGCTTAACCTGGTCACCCTCTCTGCTAAGGGCAACATGGTACCACTTTTTAGGCTCAATTAATGTTGCTCCGATCGTCGTTTTTCCGCCAAGAGAGGATTGTAATCTACCATCAGCTCTGCGTGATAGCAGCGTTTCTCCGCCCTCACCTTGCTGCTGAACAATGACAACGTCTCTGTTTGTATAGGTTGAATTGAAATTGACAAGCAGGCTCATAGAGAAATCGCTGCCTGTATTTATTAAATTCTGATTCGGTACAGTGGCGTAACTAAGATAACCATTTAACAATAAGGCTTTTCCTACCTTTCCGCTTCCTATTGCAGCATCGGTAAGGATAGCATTATTCCGCTTCAACGTGTCCGGAGATATTCCCTCCTTCGACACTTCATCAAATTTCCATTCACCAACTAAACCGGAAATCGTCGTAGGTTGACTGCTATCATCAGCATAAGCAATAGCATGAGGAAAACCGATACTGATACAGCTAATCCATAAACTCATAACCAAAACCATGCTAACCAATCTCTTATTTCTCATAAGCAACATAAATAACCTCCTACATTCATTTGATAGAATAATAAATTCAACGCTCACCCACTTGTTGTTTAATGTTATATATGTATTTGTTTGCGTTTACAAAAAAATAAATAAAGAGGAGGATTACCCTCCTTTTTATCTCGACATCACAAACGAAGCCAACATTCTCGCGCCGAAGCCGGTCGCACCGATAGCCTGCTGGCCACTTGCGGAGGATGAATCTTTGGGACCATTCATGTCGATATGTGCCCATTTCAATGAAGGATGGACAAACTTGCGTAAGAACAGTGCCGCTGAAATCGCACCTCCCCCATCACCGCTGCTAATGTTGCAGACATCGGCATATGTGCTATCCAAATACGATTCGTATTCATCTACCAATGGCAGCTGCCATACTTTCTCGCCAAACGGCTCACCTGCATTTTTACACAACCCCACCAACTCGTCGTCGCCGAGGATACCTGCAATCTTCGTTCCTAGTGCGCCTACGACAGCGTAAGTTAACGTTGCCATATCGATCGCTTCCACTGCCCCTATTCGATGAGCATGGATCAACGCATCAGCCAGTATGAGTCGGCCTTCCGAATCGGTATTGCCTACTTGAACGGTTAGGCCATTCGCATATCGGATTACATCACTCGGTAGTAAGCTGTTCCCTGATATAACATTCTCTGCAGTCGGCACCAACACCGCTATGTTGGCGGACGCACCGCACTTAACGACGATATCCAGCGCCCCAAGCACACCTGCCGCACCGGCCATATCCATCCTCATACTGCTAATATCGTAATCTTTTTTAAGGCTGATTCCTCCGGTGTCGAACGTAATTCCTTTGCCAATTAGAGCTGTAAGCGGCTTTGACTCATCCGTACAATAGCGAAGTTCGATAAAAGCAGGCGCATATACGCTTCCTTTACCAACCGCTATTACGCCGGCAAAACCTTGCCTCTCCAACTCCTCGCCAGTGTAGACATTAATCTCCACACCCGTTCCGGCAAAACGCTCCATCACTTTGTCCATAAGTTCTAACGGGCGCAAATAGTTGGCTGGCTCATTCGCAAGATCGCGCGCCCAGATCGTACCTTCAGCATGAATTTCCCCTTGGCGAATAGCCTCCTGGATCTGCAAACCGGTCTGTCCATCGAAAGAAAGGATCGGGATTTCCAGCTTATCTGACTTCGTCTTATATTTATCGAAGGAATACGTACCCAGTTTCCAACCTTCCACCCATGCCGAGATAGCTTCTGCTTCTTGATCGGATGCTATATTGGCATCCCACAGCGCTTGAAAAGAAACATGCACACGACCACATTTCTCTTTGGCTGCTGCTCTTCCCGTGTTGCCGGCTGCTTCCCTAATCCGAACAGGGTGAATTAGCGAGGCGTCACCCATACCTACGATAACAACATCCGGTTGTCCTAGACGACCATAGAACCACGTTATTGCATCTTTGGCGCCCATATGCGGTCTCAATACTGACACATCGAACAGATGCCGGACTCGCGGCAGATCCAGAATCCGTTCTACATTTTGTTCATAAACCGGATAAATTAAGGTTTGTGTAGTCTTTTCTGCTTGCTGATCGATACTCACCGGACAACCCTCCTATTGTTCAAATTCAATACATAGGCTCGCGACGCCAAAAGCCATAACCTCAAAACCTATTTGTGATTCATTAATGAATACTTCCCCCTCAACTAGAGGACATTCTAACGTATCGACAAAATAAGCTTTGCTCACTTTGCGGCATAACTCCAGCTTTACCGAGGATGTGTTTCCTTCGGTTTCATACACGCGAATAATCCATCGATTAACAGCTTGATCGCTCTCAGGCATCTTGATCGCAGAGATTGCAATCGTTCCTTCAATTAATTGCAAGAAGCTTTGTGTTGTTGGCCAATCTCCATTACTTGCAGCCGCTGAGATGTATTGGAGCGGAAGATGATAATGGGAGGATTGTTCAATCAATTGCTGGTTTTTAGAAGCATCAACTACACAAATACTTAAACGAATGCGATGAACCCCTGTATTCGGATAAGCATCCGGGCCATATGAGCCCCGCAGCAGTGTGACGGAAAGGGCTCGATCCATACCTCGGAATCCATATTTACAATCCGATAGAAGCATAATTGCTCTACCCTTCTCATGGTTCGAAGGAACCCCGAGAGCCCAACTGTTGGCAGGTACGTCTAAGTCGAGTGAAGGACGTTCAATTGTACCGAAAGCCATATTGTATCGATAGGATTCGCTTTCATAACCAAAAGGCGCATAAAACTGTAACTGCGGCGTAAATTCCTTTTCATTGCCGTATTCATGCCAATCACATTCCACATTGTAATCGAGCCTGCTGCTGCCCTGATCCAGAGATACCGTAACTTGCAATTTCGATCTTCGAAACGGGACGCTGAACGTAATGGATTGCCTCAGCAGCTTGCTGCCTAATTCACTGCTTTCGATTTTGATGCCTTCAGTGAGCTCTTCAATTTTGCGGTATCGGCCTACCAGCCATGCATTGCCACCTCCTTGAAAAGTATCCTCTTCGATGAATCGGAATACGCCTGCGGGTCGACTGCTATCGATGAACTGCTGACCATTCTCTTTATTGATTAATGAGATAATCGTAAGCTTTCGCACATCTAGGACTGCCTTTAAAAGCTCGTTCTCCAACACAAACGTATACAGTTCCACAGGAGGAAGGTTTTGACCCGTGAGATAGAAATCATTTGCCGTAAGCGCTGCCATATCCCCCGCTTTTTCCGTCATGATATAGGTGCTGTATCCTAATGCTGGGACATTTACTGGCAGTAATATACGCAAGAAAAAGTGCCCCCAATGCTCGGCAAATCCACGATCCACAAATTGAAAATCAAGTGAATTTCCCTCGTCGTCTTCGAAACCGATGCTTTGGATATTTCCATCCCAATCCCAAATCGTAATCTCGGCTAATTCTTTACGTGCGGTAGTAGCACTATTGAACACATTAAATATCCGTGTTTTCCCGCGTCCGCGGTCACTTTCACCCGTTCGAAACTGATGCTTAATGCTGACACCGACTCCAGCGCCTGCTCCTTCGGAAAAGCTTTCTTTCAGGTCCTCGCCCTCAACAAGAAAACGTGACGTATCGATGCGCGCAGCAAGACTGCGCATAGCAGCGCTTCGTTTGCTATTAGCCATGGCGGATATTTCTTGGAACGCTCCAAGTGCATGATCACGCGTTTCTGGAATGCCTGTTCCCGGCAAAATATCGTGAAATTGATTAAACAAAGTTTTTCTCCAAGCTTCTTCTAATTGCTTGCCATAATACTTGGATGAAGTCCACAACGCGGACACACTAGACAATGCTTCCGCTTCATACAACAGGTTTTCCGAAACTCGGTTCGCTTGTTTCAAACGTGCTTCCGAGCTGTAGCACCCTGTAAAAATAAAGTTCAGCTCGTTTTGCACAATCGGGAGTTGATCGGCTATTTGCTCTGTTAACGCGAAGTATTCTGCATACTTTCCGAAGCGAATGGTCGGAAAAATCGGCCATTCCTTCATATCAAGTATGCGCTCTATGTCACGCCGCGTCGGACCGCCGCCATGATCACCTACCCCATATACTTTCATCATCGTATTCAAGCCTGTTTTCTGGCAAAACTCCGGCACCGTAAGCACCATTTCACCCTCAATGCGGGAATCGTACCAATGCGGCTCTTTATATGCGATAACCGATCTCCCTGAGGGCGCCATCCAGCGATAGAGGTGATGTCCCTCATGGTTATGACCGCGGCAATAGTAATAATATTTGATGCCCGCGTGATGCAAAGATTCCGGCACATTAAGCGCATGACCGAAAGTGTCCGGCTCAAAATCGATTTGCAAATCATCCAACTGCAATCCGAACAAATGTGTAAGATAGTTTTTGGCATATAAGAACTGCCGAGTCATACTTTCACCGCTTGGCATGTTCTTATCCGCTTCAACCCATGTTGATGCCGTTACTTCCCATCGTCCTTCTTGCACACGAACTTTGATTTCTTCTAGCATTTCAGGATCATAGGTTTCAACAATATGATAGGCAGCTGCTTGTGAATGGGAAAAGCGAAAATCAGGATACTCCTGCAGCAGATCCAGCATTGTACGGAACGTATTAAGAGTCGCGGATACCGTCTCATCCCAGCCCCAAAGAAAGTTCATATCCAAGTGGGCATGAGCAGCACAAATCAAATGGTACGACTTCGCTGCTGCTGCCATTTCAGACAACCGCTGCTCTGCACTGCGAACCGTTTGCTCCCCGATGATGCCTTCTTGATCTAATGTATTCAGCAGATCGATAACAACGGGATCGATCAGATCATCATACTGACCTCCCATCACCTTTGAAACTCGATTAGCATATTCCAATTCCGCAACGATGCGTTTGCCCCATTGCCCTTCCGACACACGAGTTTTCAGCTTTACGAGATTTGCGTTCAGTTTCTCGACTTGTATGATGTCCACTCTCCTAAAACCCGCTTATAGTCTCATACATAAACCATCACTATGAATCATTAGATTCATAGTGTGGTTTCCAGCGTTTCTTTTGTTTCACCAATTCGATCTGCGATAAATTTCTCTAGCAGCTGTATGTTTGTCGTCCCTGTATTTCCACCATATTCGCTTACAGACATTGCGCCGCAAGCATTTCCATATATCAAACATTCCTCTGGATTTTTCCCTGCCAAATATCCATAAATATAACCGGCATTAAAAGAATCACCCGCTCCAGTCGTGTCGACGACTCGGACGGAGAAGCTCGAACGATAGGACTGCTGCCCGCCTACCGATGTCACCGCACCTTTCGAACCCAATTTGAGCACGATATGGCTGCTGTGTTTAGAAAGAACTTCAAGACTTTCCTCTACCGTTGTACAACCGGTATAGTGTATAGCTTCGGTTTCGTTCATGAAGAAAACGTCGATATGCTTCATTAGTTCAAAAATGCCAGGGTACCATTCCCCAGTGTCATCCCACCCCATATCAATAGAGGTCGTTACGTTTAGTGCTTTAAGCTTTTTTACCGTTTCCAAAAATTCAGCATGATTGCGGCTTCCCTTATAACAAGTCAAATGAACATGACGTCCTAATAAAACACTATTCATGTCAAGCTGCTGCAAGCTTAGCTCGGCGTTTGAACCAGCATACGTTATAAAAGAACGATCATTTTCCGGATTAATTGCAATGGATATTCCTGTATTGCTGCTGCTCTTTTTAATATATCTGGTATCGATTCCATACCGAGAAAATTGATCTTTTATAAGCTGACCAAATCCGTCCTCACCTAGAACTCCGTTAAAGGCAACCTTCAAACCTAGCTTGGCTGTTGCCAAACTAAACAAAGCTGCCCCTCCGCCGACGTGGATGGTCATATTTTGAACAAATACCTCTTGTCCGGGTGCTGGCAGCTCGTTGCAGCCCTCAACAACTAAATCAATATTCGCGTCTCCAATCACGATGACATCGTAATTTTTCAATGGTGCCTCATCTCCATCTATTTCCGATATGCACTGATGTGCTGTGCTCTCTAATCCTTATGAATCTCTTCTTATACAGCTTTCACGGACAACTAGTTTATGCTCCAAGATAATATCCTCGGTTGACGTTTCCTTATTCGTAATCTGTTTCAACAGCGCTGCCATCGTCACTTTGCCCATGTCTTGAATAGGCTGCTCCATTGAGGTTAACCTCGGACGGGCAAGCTCGGTCAGTTGACTTCCGTCAAAGCCCATAATGGAAATATCCTCTGGAACTCGAAGGTTATGATCCCAAATGCAGTTCATCGCTCCAACAGCCATATCATCACTTACGGCAAATACAGCCGTAGGCGTTTGTTTATTGCGAAGAATATCCTTCATTTGCTCGTATCCGCTTTTCACTTTATAATCACCGAACCGGATATTTTCATATATGATTTTAATGGAATGGTCTGACAATGCATTTCGATATCCGCTATACCGGTTTTGTCCCGATGTAATATCACGCATGTCGCCGCCGATAAACCCGATTTCCTCATGGCCAAGCTCAATCAAATATTTTGTCGCATCGTAAGCAGCTTTGTAGTCATCAATAATTACAGAAGCGAACTCCTGGTCCATCGGTTTAACACTAGAAAAAATAACGGGAATGTTCATCTTATGAATCAAAGCACGAATTTCCTCATTAATTTTCTCATGCATAATAATGATGCCTTCTACTCGCATTTCCTGAAACACATTGATATACTTTAATTCTTTATCTATATCCTCGATGATATTGCATACCAAAAGGTTATAATCATTAGTGCTAGCCGCCTCTTCGATGCTGCTTAAAATTGTCGAATAGAAGCTTGAGGTAAGATCTGGCACAATTACCCCAATGAGATTCGTTTTGTTGCGTACCAAGCTTCGGGCGATATGGCTCGGAGCGTATCCCAATTGATCGATGGCTTGATTCACCTTTTCCTTGAGATCGTCTTTCACATACCTCTCGCCATTTAGCACTCTGGACACAGTCGTAACCGAAACTCCTGCTACCCGGGCCACATCTTTGATTTTTGGTTGCACATTATTCACCCTTCGTGGAAGTATATTTCGTTCATATATTAGAATTATATAAGATATACTTCGACTTCGACAAACTTTCTCATCATTTATTCTTTAATATCATTCAGCCGCGAGACAATTCCTTATCAGCTTAGTTCAATTTCGCTATTTCTATCCGTGTATCGAACTCCCGTTTTCCTTCGAATAACGTAATGATTCTTGCTCCGCGCTCAAGCTCTCCGTATGTGTTGAAGCCCGTGGCACGTCCATAACACAATCGGATGCCATGAAGCTCTCCTACGTAATCATTATCATGATCATGTCCGGCAAAAGTCCCCATGACATCACCCTGCTCCAGCATTGCCGTGAATAAACCGCTGTTCAACTTCGGACAGCAGACCTCCTCGCCTTTATTGCCTATACTTTTGCCTTCCTGCCAGACTTGCTCATATTCCGGTATTGGAATATGGAAAAAAGCGAGTCCAGGCAATGCGCTGCCATTCTTCTGAGCAAGCTTTTTCGATTCGCTGCAGTACCAGTGAACCTGATCTGGATGTATCCATTCATATCCACCAACGGACTCAGGTGCTGAATCTCCGGAATCAAAAAAGTACAGAACAGCCGTATCTTCTTCACTCGCAGAACCCGCTACAGTAAGAGCATAATTCCCAACTCCATGGATGTCCTTAGGACCATCCTCAGATAAGTTATTACTATATTCCTTTAAAACTTCATTCAATCGCTGACGAGTAATACCTGTCTCTGAATCATGATTGCCATAAATGACAGCGAACGGAATGGCAGACTGGACAACATCCGCAATCGCACGGCGAAATGCTGCTTCTTGATCCTCTGTATCATAGCTGGATATGACATCGCCAGTAAGGACGATCAAATCGGGCTTCTGCGACGCAATCAGCTGCTGAATAACAGCTAACGTTTGAACATCCTTTTCAGGTTCAATTCCATTCTTGATATGCATATCGGTAAATTGAATGATCGTAAATGTCCCGTCTGATCGGAATCTTAACTTGTTGTGCTCCACCATAACTCCTCCTCGACCTAAGAGCTGATTAATCTTCAATAAATAATGGCTGAGAAAAAGCTGAATACCCGCCTTCCAAATAAACGGCTATACGGACGTATTTTTCGTCTCCTTTACACTCATATTCAGCTTGCTTGATTCGTCCTGTTGTTTCTTTAAGCACCTGTCCGTCTTTACCGAAAAACGTGACGTATTTGTACATTTTATCAAGCAAATCATTAGAGCGAAGATCAACAACAACCTTGTTGCCTTCTACACTGATCGCATCAAACCCATACCCCGTTGATACATAAAAGTTACCTTCTTTAATCGCATCAATGATAGCATCGTTCGTATTTGCCTTAGCTCTAACCACGTTCCAAGCGCGTTTTTCTTGTCCATATACGTGCGAGTCGTCATTTCCGAAGCCCCACACTTTACGACCCGCGGATAGAAGAGCATCCCACTTGTCAAACGCGATATCATACTCTGGATTGCCGTCCCCGTTATAGACTTCAACCCCAAGATAACGTTCCATCTTAAACATATCTTCTAGTTCCCAAAAATTCGAGAAATACCGATTCGGATGCACAAGCACTGCAAATCCATCGTTCGTCGTTGTTAGATCCACAAAGCGTTGATAGTTCTCAATCGTAAATGCATTGCTGTAGTTTTCCATAATCATTTGCGGCGGTTTCACGAGCAGCATATGTGTTTGCCGACTGCTTACTTCTATGGCTTCGAAAACATTCGGTATCTCTCTTTTGCCTTCGTGTTTCGTAATTTTATCGTGGTCAGAAATACCGAGAAAATCGTATCCACCGTACATTTTGTAAACCGTTTCGAGCGAAAACCAACCATCGCTGTTCGTCGTGTGATTATGAAAGCTTCCTTTAAACCAAGTCCCCAACTCTACGTATGGATTCACTATTTTCATTTTTCCCCCATCCTCTCCTAGGCTGATTTACTCTTTAATCGATCCGATCATAATACCCTTGGTAAAATAGCGCTGCACAAATGGATAGATAAGAATAATCGGCGTGACGACGATAATGATCGTTGCCATTTTAAGCGAGTTTCCTGTAACCTGCATTTTTTCGATCAAATCGTATCTAAGTCCGGCAGCCTGATTGAGCGTATCCCGCATCGCTTCCGCACTCATCAACATTTCTTGTAGAAGCGTGGACAGCGGGCGCAAAGACGATTTTCGAATATAAAATGCACCAGTGAACCAATCGTTCCAATGGCCAACGGCGTTAAACAAGCCAATAACCGCTATAACCGGCCGACTGAGCGGCATAATGACGCGCAAGAAAATCGAAAAGTCGTTATACCCATCAATTCGCGCCGATTCTTCCAAACTCGGATGGATTTGTTGAAAAAATGTTCGCATTATGATGATGTTCCATACGCTATATAAGCTTGGAATGACGTAAACCCAAATATTATTCGTCAAATGAATGGACTTAAGCAGCATGTAATAGGGAATGATTCCCCCTCCAAACAACATGGTGAAGAAAATGATCATCATAATGTATTTTCCGCCAGGCAATGTTTTGCTCTTTAATGCATAAGCCCAAATCCTCGGCCAGAAGTAAATGCCGCCTCTTTCCGCGTCTTTACCGGGATTAAAAGCAAGTGCAAAAATATTAAAAAAAGGTAGAATGATCGATAAACACAGCGCGATTAGAAGCAAGTAGTTAATGACTCTGAAAATTCTTTCACCCGTGCTGAGCTTATAAAATTCGTTTCCCACTTTCTCCCTCCTCCGTTGAAGGAAAGGCGTTTTTACCCAGGTGCGGATAAAATCGCCTTGCCTCTTCCACTAATTTTCTGCTTCTAAATGTTGAACCTAGTCTCTAATCGTTCAGGTTTACGTCCGTTTTTGGATCGGCATCTTTTTCTGCGAGAAGCTTCAAATAATCGTCCAATCCTGCTGATTTCAATTGTTTCAAGTTGCTTTCCAACATTTTCTTAGCTTCATCAAGACTCTTGCCGTAATAAGCGCGGATCAAAGTTTCATTGTAAGCGTCCAAAGCCGCTTTAAGTTCTGAAGATCTATCAAATTCACCAAGGAACGCGGTAGGTACGTAGCTGTCAATGATCTTCGCATTTTTGTACTTTTCCTCAAAGTTCCAATATTCGATTAGTTTTAGAGCACCGTTATTGTCTTCTTTTTTCAATTTGTCGCCATATTGCATTTCCCCGAAATCAGCCAAGTTATCGGTGTCCGTGCCGCCTAGAATATCGCCCCATGAGTTGCCGACGCCTTGGAAGCCGAGCTTTTTCGCTTCGTTCGGATCTGTTGCTTTCAGATCCAACACTTCTTGTTTCACAAGTGGAAAACCGTCTGCGCCGAGCGTATAATCGCGGCCCTCCAAACCGTATTTCCAAATAAGTTTTCCTTCCTTACTAGCTAAGTAGTCCGCAAATTTAACAATCTCTTGCGGGTTTTTCGTTGTAGTTGGGATCGCCCAAGCGCTGTAGCCGGACTTAAAGCTAACTTGCATTTGGTAAGGCCCGTCTACGTTGTTAATTGGTCCAAGCGGTAGGTAATGCATATCTTGGTTGAACTCTTGATAGTTGTGGGCATCACCGATAATCGCCCATGAGCCATTCAAAGCGCCCTCTGTTGCGCGGCTTTCGTCTATCGTAAAGTACTCGGGATGAATAAGCTTTTCTTTAAGCAGCTTTTGGAAATACTCTACTTTCTTCATAGGATATTCGGTTTCTGCTTCATGAAGGATTTGACCGTCTTTCGATTTTTTGATTCGCTGGTCGTCTTCGCCCCACTGCAGATCCTTGAAAGCGGCTGAAACATCTTTACCTCCCCAAAATGATGGACCGATTGGAATCACTGGACTACCATTGTTGTCTTTGAAGTTACCGGTTTTAATTTTCTTAGCCAGCTCATACACTTCATCCGACGTCTTGATTGTGCGCGGGTCGATTCCTAGTGAGTCAGCAATATCTTTACGGATATAAGCGCCGCCTACGTATTTGTTAGATAGATAACCGCCTTGTCGATTGATATTCATATGAACGAAATAAGAAGAGCCGTTAAACTCAGGACGGAACATAACGCCGTATTTCGTATCAAGCGGCAAATAGTCATCTTGCAAATATTTGCTGTACACTTTCGTATCTTTCATAAGCGGAGTCAAATCAGTGAACATACCTTCGCGCGCCGCTTTCAAGACAACAGGCATTTCCGGTCTACCACTGTTATTGAGGTAGAAAGCAACGAAATCCGGCAAGTCGTTTGCAGCGATGCCTGCAATCAAGCCATCGATGGATTTTTCGGCTTTCATGATTTCAATTTCAAAGTCGATCCCCGTTTGCTCCTTTATTTTCGCTTTAATTTCCGGGTTCATATCTTCTGTGTAATCGTCGGTACCCATGAATACAAGACCTTTGATTTTACGATCAGCAATCCATGTAGCCGGTTTCCCTTCTGTTGTAGGTGAAACCTCATCTGTCCCGCCAGGAGCAGGTGTTTCATTATTGTTCTTGTTGCCATTCGAGCAGCCGGCGATCAGCATCGCTGTCACCAAAGGTATTGCGAAATACTTTGCCCATTTCTTACTCATGCGATTGTTCCCCTTTTCTAAAATGATTTTATGAAACACGCCAGAAGACGTCTCCCACCAAGTGGATGGTCATGCAAACCTTTTCGCATAGCAACTATGGTAACGTTATCAGAATTAAGCTACCATAAGGATGTTTCAGAAACCTTTCGGGAAACTCGGTTCGCGAATACAACCAAGATCAATCCAATTAATCCTTGCAGCATGCCCACGGCTGTCGCGTATCCGTACTGACCGCCTTGCAAGCCAACTCGGATAATGTAAGTGTCCAAAATATCAGAGAGCGGTGCATTACCCGGTGTTTTGAGCAAATAAATCTGGTCGAACCCGGCGGATAATATACTGCCCAGAGACAATATAAAGAGGATTACAATTGTCGGTGTGATGGACGGCAGCGTAATATTCCAAACCTCTCGGAATTTGCTTGCCCCATCAATTTTAGCCGCTTCGTACATTTCGGGATTAATTCCTGAGATCGCTGCGACATAGATGATCGAATCCCAACCAATAGACTTCCATACATGGCTTCCGAACATAATCTGGTAGAAGTAATCCGAATCCATCATAAAGAATGTACTTCCGTCGCCGCCCATATTCGTTATTACCTGATTCAACAAGCCAGTATCAGGAGCGAGTATACGTTGAACTAAGCCGATGACGACAACCCACGAGAGGAAATGCGGCAAATACAGCAAGCTCTGAGAAACATTTTTGAACCATTTTGAGCGAACTTCATTAAACATAAGTGCAAGAATAATCGGAAACGGCAAGTATAGAAACAATTTCATACAACTTATGATGAGTGTGTTTTTAATCAACTCTCCGCTTTGATAGGAATTAAAAAATTGCTTGAAATAATCCAAGCCAACCCATGGGCTTCCTAAGATGCCCTCATTGAACTTGTATTCCTTGAAGGCTAACAACAAGCCGGCCATCGGAATATAGTTGAAAATGATGAAGAAAACAACACATGGCAACAACATGAAATATAAATATTTGTGAGCCAACATTTTTCTCCATAAAACGATACCACTGTTTTTTCGCTTCATTGGTACGGTCATTTGCTTCATAAGTTGAAAGTCACCTTCTTTCTGATTACTGTCTGGAAGCGATACCATATAAAATTTCAATTACATAAATTTTAACCAATCACCCTCTTATCCGAGTAACAGTTTTTCATCCTAGACCGATTGTATTAACAAAAACTTGTTTCTTAAACCATTATTTGTTATCTATAGGTAAATATTTTGTTAAGATTCATTCACTCATTGGTATCAAGAGCTGCAACAAAATTCACCTTCTTCCATGTTGACTATGAGCGTCTTAATCTGAAACTGCTTTTTCTGGAAGCGATACCATGAAGATTAAAATAAAGTGCGCCTCTTAAAGTAAGCGCTTACCATGAACGGATTATACCAAACTTTTTTTCAATTGGCTACAGTTAATTTCATTCTTTTTTAAGTGCGATTAGATCCATGGGTGAACGTGTAGTAATGGCGTCAACTTTCATCCTCAGAAACCATTCCATTGCTGACCGAAAGTTCACAGTATAAACCCATACCTTCAAACCTAAAGCGTGCGCTCGAATTACGATTGGCGGAAGACAAGTAAAGCCATTCATATTGAGCCCTGCGTATCCAGCTTGCTTAGCTTCCCTGCATACGGCCTCCGCGAAGTCGCCATATCGCTCCATTTGTTCCAAAGTCAAATCGTCCGGCGTATTCAGCATGACTTGAATATCCGGGTATCTTACCGTAATGTTATCGGAACATCCTGTAATGAAAACCCGTTTTTGCGCTTTAAACTGGTGAATAAGCCCTACCGTCGGATCAATAGCTTCTACTGTTTTTATATCCAAATTCAATTTGATTCCTAGCGAAGCCGAAAGCTGAAGCACTTGTTCCAACGTCGCAATTTCATGATCTTTATAAATCGGATCGAGCAGCGGCCGTATATCCGGATTATTCAACTGTTCGAAGGTGTGTGAGTGAAGATAAGGTGAATCATCATGCAGAAGGATTGCAATACCATCTTGGGTTATGCGTACATCGACTTCTACGATATCTGCGCCGAATTTAATGCCTTCTTCAAATGATGCCATTGTGTTATCCGGATAAACACCACATCCCGTATGGGCTGCTACCATCGTGTTATGCATGCCATGCCTCCTCTTTCTAAAATTAAAATGATTCCGCTTTCAAATTAGGCGGAGACGCCTTCCGTTTCCAAGCTTAGTACCCCATCCATATGAGCTAACGCTGCGATAGATACCTCATAGTTTTTTATTTTCTTTAATTTCAACTGAATGCGAATCGTTAAATGCCGATCACTTAGCCGCTCCTCCTCTTCGTCGTTGTTTATCGTGAGCTTGCTGATTTGCAGTCCGCTTTGATTCAAATGCATCAAAACAAGATTAAGACCAGCTGATGTTTTATCCATTTTTATTAACAACTCGCGTACTTTTTTCGTTCGGGAGAAAAGTTTCTCAACCTTGTTCAATAAAAACAAACTCACCACCACCAAGAAGGTCGCTATGACAGCGCCGTAGTAAAATCCTGCACCAGCAGAAAGTCCAATTGCTGCCGATACCCACAATGAGGCTGCCGTAGTCAATCCGGAAACACCAAACCCATTTCGCATAATGGTACCCGCACCGAGAAAACCGACGCCACTGATTACTTGCGCTGCCAACCGAGCTGGATCTAAACGAACATTCGGTTCTGCGGCGAAATCAGAAAATCCATACATGGATAACAGTACAATGACAGCCGAACCAAGACAAACCAAAATGTGCGTCCGGAAACCCGCGGAATGTCCGCCAAGCTCACGTTCTAGACCAATCAAACCGCCAAGTACTAAAGCCAATAATAGTCTTAGCGTCATCTCAAATAAACTAATTTGCCATACAGTCGGATCATATTGGAGATCCATCGTGTTCCACTTCACCTCCTATGCGCTGGTATCGATATTAGTTTTGAATAACCACTCATCATCGGGTAGCTGGATAAATGGTATTATTTACACTACAAGATTTCCATCTTTTTCTCAACTGATTTTTCTCAAGCTTACCGAGGCGTTTAATAAGAACCCTAGAATAATTTGTCTGTTAGCAAATGTAACACCACCTATCAAATTAGACCAGTCTTCTATTTCAACTGATGATTTCCTAGCGAGCGATATAAAAAAAGAATGGATTTTGGCAGTTTCCTGTCCATCCACTCTTTTATTGTTCGTATGCTATACCTGCAGAGTAGCAATAATTGGATAATGATCTGATGGGTATTTGCCATCGTACTTGCCCTTGTCGACATTCGCTGACACGATCCGAATATTCGGCGTAACGAATATATAATCGATCGGCTCACCTTCTTCGCCGCCCTCAAAACCATGATAAGTGCAGCCGGGATGTACATCAGGATTGGTGTATGTATGACGCAGCCCTGCTTGGATCAGAGTTTGAATCGTTTTGGTTTCCGGTTCACAATTGAAATCACCTGTTAGAATCGCCGATGCTCCACTGGTAATATTCATCTTATCCAAGATGAGCATAGCTCCATTTATTCTTGCTTCCTCACTTATGTGATCCAGATGTGTATTCAGAATCAGATATTCCTGCCCGTCGATTTGCCCCAGCCTCACCCAAGTGCAAATGCGTGGACAAGCGGTGTTCCAGCTTTGAAAGCCAAGCTGCTCCGGCCGTTCAGACAATCCGAATGTGCCGCTTTCGACTGGCTTCAGCCTATCTTTCTGGAAGAAAATCGCGCAAAACTCCCCCTCTTCGCCGCCGAGTCTGCCCTCCCCGATCCATTCATATTCGGGAAGCAGCGCATTCAAGCTCTCCAGCATGGGCAAGCTTCCTTCTTGCGTGCATACAACGGCAGCTCCAGACGCTTTAATCGCTTCTGCAGCCGCTTCGACACGGTTAGGCCAAGCATTTTCCCCATCCTCCGCAACATGGATACGAAGATTAAATGACATAATTAATAATTCCATAATGATCCCTCCTAACATGAATGTAAGATAAGCATATGGCGAGTTGACGGGATAATCAACCCATAGACAATGTAGCATCATGTCCATAATAAACTCATGTCCCAAAAGCAATGCGCAATTAAGCTTTCATGACGCCGCTTTACAGGTTTATTTTTTTACTAATATAGAGCCACTTTTTATAGTCTTCCTTTATTTGTTCTTGTGATTTCCCAAGTATACTGCTTCTATTGTAGGGTCTATTTAATTCTAATATTTTTAATGCGTCATTCAATGAATAGTCATTACTATAAAGTGGATCACTTATAATGGGATAAATTTTTGAGAGTAATTCGTCAGCATATTGCCTTAATATTTCCGCTGCTGAACCATACCTATTTTCTTGAATGCCTGATTCCATCATTAAATGCCATAGCTGTTCAAAGTCGCATTCAGGCAATCTAACAAACCCCGTCTCATTTCCCCAACCGAAATCATATAGATCTCGTTGAACCCATAAAGAATTATCCTTTGGACAAATATAGAAGCCGTTTTCAGCACTCCTTTTTAATCCAAACTCTTTAGGTGTTGATTTATCGAATCTAAAACTCATCAAAAAATATTGCTGTAGAGGGTCTGCTTTCACTATGTTTTTCCTCCGTTTAACAGCATTTTTTTAAACAAATCGTGCTTTCTTTCAGCTTAATCTTATTCTCAATCCAATTAATAATATATTGCTATTAAAGGACTAGGAATGCAAGATAGCTATTGAAATAAATATGCTGGCGACCTTTTTTGGCTGAACATAAACTGGAATGGCTCTGCTTAGAATAACTCCTTAAATAACAGAATTGACAAAAAGCTTCTTCCAGAATAGAATAAACACATAGTTCATGTTAAGTAATCTAACATGAACTTCTCTTGTATAAGCTCATAAATTGGTGTGAGCGTCTCGACCAGGCAACCGTAAATTGCCCCAGGCTACAAGAGGCCGTTAGTGAAGATACTCTAATTTTTTCATTTCAGAAAAATTAGATCTATTTCACTACGCGCCTCTTAAGCCTGGGGTTTTATTGCGTTCAGCCTAATCATTCATTCTAAAGGAGCGATTGTGTATGAATAAGCCAAACTCGCATGTTGAATCCGCATTGCAATACCCTCGTGATTGTACATTTACACTAAATGATTGGAATGTTCTTTCTCAGTTCTGGTATCCTGTGGCCATTGCTGAAGAAGTAACAAATAAACCAGTTGCTGTGAAGCTGCTTGATGTAAAGCTCGTTTGTTACCGCAGCAGCTACGGCAAAGTCGTGATTGCTCGTGATCTCTGCTTTCACCGTGGAGCACCTCTGAGCAAGGGTTGGATTGAAAACGATGAAATCGTATGTCCTTACCATGGGTTTCGATATAACTGCGATGGGGTATGCACTGCCGTTCCAGCCCATTCTGACTCCAAAATATCGCCCAAACTAAAATTAATCATGTATCCGGTTATTGAAAGGTATGGGCTGATCTGGACATCTTTAGCCGCTGTAGACGAACAAATTCCGCCGTTCTCTGGGTGGGACGATCCGGATTTTATTAATATATTACCTCCTAGCTTTGATATTGCTGGTTCGGCAGGACGCCAAATGGAAGGTTTTTTAGATGTTTCTCATTTTGCATACGTGCATACGGAGACGTTCGGAGACCGCAATAACACAGAAGTTCCACAATACAAAGTAACGCGCGACGGGAATCAGCTTCAGGCGGACTATTGGAGCACCGTCAGCAATTACGGTAAAGGCCAGGAAAATCCCGCTCCTGAAGGATTCATGTGGCTTCGCGCGTTTCGTGTATTTGCACCTTTCGCGGCCTCACTAACTGTACATTTCCCAAATGACGGAAAGCTCATGATTTTGAACTGCGCATCTCCAGTCTCAGCACGTTACACTCGTTTATTTTGTCCAATCTCACGGAATTTTGATAAAGAGCTTCCGATTGAAGATACGATTAAATTTAATTTGCAAGTTTTTCAGGAAGATCGAGAAATGGTTGAATCCCAAACACCAGAAGATTTACCCCTCGATTTGATGGCCGAAGCCCATATTCCAGCTGATCGTACTTCAATTGCCTATAGGCAGTTGCTTACACAGCTTGGCCTTGGAAGAACCTACACATCTTAAGATTTAAGATTATAGCTGATTTCTAAATAAATCCTTGAAAAGAAAATTCACCAAGTTACCAACAAAGGCTGCCGATAAGCTCGGCAGCCTTTTGTAGTTACTCTGTAGTTTAACTATATTTTCCATACCTACAGTTAATCAACGGTTAATAATTGCTCTATAAAACCGCCAATTTCCAGCTTCCTGTCCACAAAATGAATTTCCAAAATCCAATCGCGAGGATTACCATTCGAATCCGGATCTCTCATTGGAATATGATTATCAGGATGAATATAGTTTTCAACGGATTCTCCCTGTATTACTTCATGAGGGAATTCACCAATAAGGTGACCCGCATGCGGACCTCCAAACTCCCATCCGTATTTTAAAGCTAAATGACTCACATAGGTATAAAGTTCACTACCTGTAATCGCAGATTGAGACTGAAAATAGGCCTTCCCTTCATCCCAGGCCTCCACAATATCATTTTTCAGTTTTATTTTTGCTGGATCATCTCCTAGGACGAAGGTTCTTCCGAAATCAGCTTCCCAATCTTCAAAAATTGGACCGAAATCCAGAAATATAATATCATCTTTGGAAACAATCAGATCAGGCGGGTTTTCTCTATATGGGAACAACGTGTTTTTTCCAGCTCGCACGATTCGTTTATGCCAGTATTTCTTAATACCAAACATCTCGAATGCCAATTGATAGATTTCACGATTTATTTGCTTTTCAGTCACATCAGGACGAATAATTCCTTGATCTTCGATCGCCTTGAATAGTTGTTCCGCCTTGCTTTCAGCCTCTCGTAGCGAGGCATGCCGTTTACTAATAGATAGATCCATTTCCCATTCTCCTCTCAATTCTATGAATCTTCTGAAGAAAGAGTACTTACCATATCTTCTCAAAATAATTCTAACGTTTTATTACATCAATTCCAAATGAAATGAGAATCAATCATTCAAATCGTAAACCTATTAAAAAATAGTCGGTACCATTCCCCCATCCATACGGATTGGAGAGCCTTTAAATGCGGATGCATAAGGACTGCATAAAAATGCAGCTAGTCTACCTATTTCAATAGGCTTGATAAATCGTTGTATTTCAGATTGAGGCAGGTTTGTAGTCATAAAATTTTTCTCTTTTTCTGAAAAAGTCATATCTTCATTTGAGTATATGCCCTCAATGATTTGATGCACATTTTCAGAGAGTGTTGGTCCTGGCAGGATCGTATTCACTGTAACTTCTGTTCCAACTGTTAATTTGGATAAGCTTTTGGACAATGATAATAGCATTGATTTTGTCATACAATACTGAGGCATTTGTCCTGAAGGCATAATTGCTTCTTCACTCGCAATAAAGATAATGCGGCCATAATCATTTTTCAGCATTTTAGGTAAATAAAATTTAGATAATCCATTTGCCGCAAGTACGTTCGTACGGAAGTATTTTTCCCAAATCTCATCGTCAACGTCTTCATATTTCATCATTTCATAGATGCCCATACTATTTACTAATATATCAATATTGGGGTATTTTTCGAATAAAGCTTCTCTTTGCGCAATATCCACAATATCGGCTGTAGCATTTTGAGGTGAGGTAGCCGGGAAATCTGATTTGATTTCATTTACAGTTCGTTCCACCTCTTCGTAATTTCGACCATTAATGAGTACATGGACACCTTCTTTAGCAAGTTCAATAGCAATTGCTTTACCTATACCCTTCGTTGATCCCGTAACTAAAGCTGTTTTATTTTTTAATCCCATATCCATATTAAATTTCTCCCTTTTCATTTACTTATTCATTCACGACAAGCTGATTAACAGTCATGATTAAAACAGTCTTGTAATGAGGATAGTGATAATATTACCTTGTCTGAATGGGATAGTAACTAGCATCTCGCGCCAATGTACTCGTTTAACACGCCAAATAAAAAAACGCAATAAATACTAGCTCTCTATTTATTTAAATGGTTGGGAATTTTATATAATCGGCAATCCTAGCCGTCATTCTGCTAACGGGTTTGTACCTAAATGTTCCGTACGCCAATTTGTAGGAGTCTCACCTTCCCAAAGTCGGAAGGCACGGTAGAATGAATTTTGGTCTTCATATCCAATCAAAAAAGCGACTTCCTTAATATCAAGCGAGGGATTTGCCAAGTACTCTAGTGCCTGCTCATGTCTAGCTTTTGTTAAAACATGCTTGAAACTCGTATTTTCGTCGGTAAGCCGTCGCTGCAAGGTACGATCGCTCATACCAAGTTCCTTCGCGACAACCTGAATATCGGGGCGCCCACCTGTAAGGCTGCGTTTTAGAATCCATTTGACCATTTCAGTTATAGAGCGGCTGCTTTGCTGTTCATTGAGCGATCGGTCTAAAACAGGAGTCAGAATCTCCAGCAACTCTTCGTTGTACGTGACAAAAGGACGATCCAGATCGCTTCGATGCAGCGTCAAACGGTTATATTTTGCATCCATTCGGATTGGGCAGCCAAAATAAGCTTCAAGAGCTTGTACATCGCCCATTGATTGTGAAAATTCGACTACCCGCGCTGTCAGCTGTTGACCTGTTCCCCGGCGCCCTAGCTCCAGCAGAAATGCCAAAGTGATGCCCACCAGAAGCGGCGGACCTGATTGCTCCGTATGCAGCCATTCCAGTTCGATTGTACAATGCTCTCCTTCCTCAGTAATACGCAGGCTTTCGGGTGGGCACATTTGTTTGTACCGAGCCATTCGGTTTAAAGCGTCACGATAGTCACGAGCGTAGTAAGTAGCTAAGACGGTCGGTGGATATTGCGCTGTTTCATAGATGGTCGCAAGCTTGATAATTCCTTTTGCAGTGTCGCCAATGAGATCGGAATAAGCCTGCCAGATCGCAAAATAATGAGCGGTGGTAACTACTGATTCAGTAATAATGGTGAGCGGCAATCGTGCTTTACGAGCTACGTCATGAGGGGCAATTCCTAATTGACGTAATCCTATCCAAAATCCTGGCGGTATTTTAATACGATCAGCGTTATGAGACTTCAACCTTAAGGACCTCCTCTATCTATTTTTATATATTCATTAATATTGGTTGTGATTTGATGCCTGCCTTTTGCCAAATACAGCGAATCTTAAGTACTCATAAGAATAGTCTTAAGTTCGGTATGGTGTCAAAATTAACGTAACAAGCTGCACTAAACTGCCCATTAGTTTAACAAGGAAACAGCCATACTAACCAGCAGCCATCAACAATGAGGTGGTTGATCAATTTATCTTAAACAGAGACATTTCTATAATTATGAATCGCTTATTTTTTCTATTTTCAATCCAACAAACAAGCAATGTTAACTTAATTTAACATAATCGAACGAGGACAATTTTATAAACCATTCTCTTCTTTCAAATTGATATGATTTCCACAATGCTTTTCAGAATTCGCATAATGAAACGTTAACTGTGAGATTATAAGTTCATAGACAAGGGCTTTCACAACATGCAATTAATTTCCGCTTAGATGAAACATTAATTTCTAATATTTTTCAAGGTGAAAGCCCAAACAGGATTGGTGGTACACTCCATTTTTAAACGTATGATTAAACCCAATCCATTTTTTATTTATTTCTCAAATCCTCTTTGGATTTATTGATTGTTCTGATAATGACCTCTGGAATAAGCAGCAGCAACCCAAGGGTGATATAGATTCCTATGGTATAGCTATCAGCGTAACCGTAACCAAACACCTGTTCAAAAAGAAAAGTGACAAGATGAATCAACATATTCGTAAAACAAAACGCGTAGCTTCGGATCATCCAGTTCCGATGCCGGATCATTTGCTTCTTTCTAATTTGTACGAGCGCTGTAATCGTAATAATCGGCCATATTATATTTAGCATGTTGAACCCCATACTGCTGGTTTTCCCCCCGGTGGAGTAAGGTGCCAAATATCCTGAAGTCAGCACCACAATAAGAACAGACACGATATATACGTAGCCGTTTATGCGATGGAGCTTACGGCTTTTCTCGAAAATAAAGCTAGAAAAGTTGAGCAGCCCCGACGCCATAGCTAAACAGGCAAATGCAACATGAACATGCATCACATTTAACCAGACTGGAAGATTAAGCGTTCGCCTAAGCCCGATTTTTTGGCTAAGAAAGCCCTCTGCACCGGGATCGATCATATAATTTTTCGCCAAAGCGTAAAGAATAAATAGAATGCTAACACAGGATAATATGCCAAATAATAATTTTCGTTTCGTTTCGTTTCTTGTTCCAATACTACTCCCTCCGCGGCTCATATCGTTTGTACCTCTACATCATTCCGGAAAAGGAAATTCGATTGCCAGTTAATTTGGATGCCGGTAAAATTCCTGCTTTAGCCGTTCCAGTCAGGCTGTCTCCTTTGGCGGACACCTCGAATTTTAGATTTAAGCGCATAGGTTTTGTTATTCGCAGCGACCAGTTAAGCTTATTATTCTCAAGCATAGGGTTCATCATTTCTACCGTTTCGTCCCCTTGAGTTGCCATGCCTTGAATTAAACCCCCTCTAGTCGTTATCGAGAGCTTGACCTGCATTTTCCCGACTGGCGTAGCGATTGTCGTATCCCAATCCCCTTCGAAGATAGATGACTGTATCATGTGATTGTCAAAAACTTCATTCTTCATCTCAACTGTGTCTGCTGCTACGTTCGGCTCCTCACTTTCCATTGTTTTATGGCTGCCAGGCGTCCTCCCTGTTTCTCTCCAAACTGTCCCTCTTCGTTCGTATTCGAATAATTGTTCTACCGCATGCGCGATACGCGGTCCAAGCTCACGTTCCACCAAGTAAAGAGCTACATCAATACCGGAGGTTACGCCGCCGCCGGTAACCAAGTTGCCATCATCCACGACGCGTGCTGGGACGGGAACAGCTCCAGTTGCTCCAAGTAAATCCATACCGAGATGGTTCGTTACGGCTGGTCTGCCTTCCAGCAATCCTCCCATCGCAAGTATCAGCGAACCTCCGCATACCGTTGCGACTACGATGTCCTTTTGCATGAGAGCCTGTTCCATCAAACCTGTTAATGCCGTGTTCTTAGCACGGCTTAGAATAACCGGAATCGAGTCGGGGCCATCTCCTTCTACCTCACCGGATGCTCCTGGAACGAGAATGATCCCCTGCGTTGCCGTGTTTAGACTGCCGCTTGCTTCAATTTTCAACCCATTGATACCGCTAGTCACGAACCTCGGCCCTTCGGCAGTGACAAATTCTACGTGTAATGCCTTGTCTGCAAGCATCGCGGCAGCACAAAAAACCTCGTAAGGTGCTATGGCATCCAGAAGGTCGAAGCCTTCAAAAAGCACAATTTGAACATTTAACATAAATACTTCCTCCTCATCTCAATAAAAATCGTTCGTAATAAAATCATAACAGCACAATATCTCAATCATGGTTGTGAAATAATCACAAAACTATAAATGAACCATCACAAAACATTGGAATTCGATTGTTTCGGTAAAAAAAATGATAAACTGGTTTGGAAGGTGGGATATTTATGAGCTTATTTAATACGATACTCGTTGTAGACGATGACCCAAGTATCGTTGAACTATTGAGTGACTTTTTGGAAAATGATCATTTTCAAGTGGTAACTGCTAACGACACCACTGAAGCATGGACATTGTTCCAACAAAACACGGTACATTGCATCGTTCTTGACATCATGATGCCCGGGCAAGACGGATTCGAGTTATGCCGTCGTATTCGGAAGGAGAGCAAAGTTCCAATCCTTTTCTTAAGTGCCCGCAGCGATGATGTGGACAAGATTCGAGGTCTGACACTCGGCGGCGATGACTATATCGTCAAAAGCGCTTCCCCAGGAGAGATTGTTGCTAGGGTAAAAGCTGTATTGCGGCGTTCCGTTTCCCCGCAGCATTTGGATGAAAAAATTTTGGATTATGGTCGCATCAAGATAAATTTGTCCTCAAGAGAAGTATTAGTGGAAGGGCAAAACGTAGTGCTCACACCTAAGGAATATGAGCTGCTGCGATTGTTTATGGAACATCCCAGGCATGTTTTTTCCTTTGAACAATTACTTGAAAAGTTTTGGGAAGGGGTAGGCGACAAGCATACGATTCGGGTTCATCTAAGCCGGCTTCGTGACAAAATTGAACCCGATTCAAACCATCCACGGTACCTCATCAATGTATGGGGAATTGGGTATCGCTTCGAGGGAGGATAAAATGAGGTCCATTCGCATTCGCACGTTTACTTTACTTTGTTTCTTCCTTCTCCTTTCACTGCCGTGGATCTTTTATATTACCGCCCATTTCTTGGAAACAAATACGCTCAGCTTGGACAGAAGCGATTCACAAAACGAGACTCTACAAAAACATTTAGCCGAAATGACTCTCCTGATTGAATCGAACACAGACAAATGGACGGAACCCAATTGGCAAAAAGAGTTGCAAACCCAATTACGGAAAGCGAATATGAATGCGGTTATAGTATCATCGTCAGATCAGGAAATTTTCCGGTCCAACATGAACTCCCACAGCGCTTTTTCGACAACCACCGAGCGGTTTACTCTCTTAGAGGACGGTCATTTACTTGGAAAGTTCGTCCTTTATGTGCCGAAGACAAATACAGTACAATTCATTTCAATGATTGTCGGATTGTTTTTGGCATTCTTTATTATTGGTATCGAAATGCGAAGGTTCATACTAAAGCCACTAGAGAGGATGAGTCTTGCAGTGAGACAAATTGATGCAGGAGATTGGGGTGTGCGATTACCCATATCCCGAATCACTGAAATCGCCGAAGTAAGTGATGGTTTTGAAGTAATGGTGAATGGCCTTCAAACATCTAATCAGAAGCAAGTAAGGCTCGAGGAAGAACGTCGATTTGTGATTGCAGCCGTCGCACATGATTTACGAACACCGTTGTTTGCATTAAGAGGCTATTTGGACGGTCTGGAACAAGGAATTGCTCATTCACCTGAGAAAACGGCAAAATATTTGGCTGTTTGCAAGGAAAAATCAACTCAGTTGGATCGGCTGGTTGAGGATCTATTCACATTTACAAAGATGGAGTATTTGGAGGAAAAACTAAGCAACAACACTTTTGATCTCACGACAGTCATTCGGAAGTCGATTGATAGTCTAAATCCTCTAGCTCAGCAAAAACACATCTCAATATCCAGTCATTTAACAGACGATTGCATCATTAGCGGCGACATGCATTTATTGGAACGCGCCATAAATAATCTTTTGGATAATGCCGTTAGGCACACCCCTCCCGGAGGAAAAATTGTAGTCCAATGTGATCATGATGGCAGAAACATGAAATTTACAATCCAGGATACAGGCTCTGGTTTCTCTTTGGAAGAGCTGCAGCGAGTGTTTGAACCATTATATCGTGGTGAAATATCTAGGAATCGGTTAACCGGAGGCAGCGGGTTAGGATTGACGATTGCACAAAAGATTATTAGGCGTCACGGAGGCGAGCTTGCTGCAGAAAACCATTCGGAAGGTGGAGCCCTGCTGACTGGCTGGGTACCTGTGAACGGTTCGGAGTAAAATAATAACGAGTATGGAGTTAAGGAAATAAGTCAGTACCCTGAGACTTACTTTACGTGGAAGTTTCAGATTGTCCTAAACTCACAAAAAAGCGTCTCCTATGATAAAGGGAAGGCTCTGTACGAAGCTCCGTATTCCAAACAAAGAAGACACCATCTCCACATGGTTTGTGAAGTTAGTGTCTTCTTCTAATAGGAGTGGCCTATCAAATGGGGCGTAATATAGCCGTTACAACTTTTTGAACAGCATCGATATAACTATTACGCTAGTCCCGCCTCCAGCTCTTGCAACCGCTCGTCGTATTGACCGAGCAGCTTATGCAGCTTGCTGTTGCTTGCAGCAAGTCCGCCTTTCCGGTTGCGAAGCAGCCACAGTCGATCAAATTCCTTGATAATAACAAGGAGTTCTGCCTTCTGCTTCTTGATCCACGATTTCTCTGAATCGATGTCAGGCAGATCAATTTGGAAGATTAACCGGTGCAGAGCGGAACCTTGCTCGATGAGACGAATCGCATTTGCCAGTTCAGCAACGACCGTATCCGCATCCTCGATTTCAAGCTGTACCCCGTCAAGCTCCAGTTTTCGCTGCTCAATCCATTTCAGCATTTCGTCATATTGGTAATCCAGCTCAAACGGTGTTCCGCTGCCAAGCCCAAACGGCTCATCCAGATTAATATTGACATAATCGGATATAAAATGTGGCAAAAGATCGCTGAACATTGTTTCAATTAGTTTGATTGCCCTCTCGTCCGTTGGATTCAAAGTCATCGGAGGCAATTTGATAGACACCGGCGTTTGTTGTCCACCGAGGTGTTCAGCCAGTTCGGTAAACTCAGCTTTGGCCAGCCATGGTCCCATATGTCCTAGACAATTCTTTTCCCGCTGATTATTAGTATTTTCTGGAATGATTTTCATTTCATTAGATGATTAGGCAGAAAATCTATATTTCAGCCAACTTGCTGCCATTACAAATCAAACTTCTATACATTCAGCTCATGTGGCACACCACAAAAGTGCTGCCTCCGAAACTTACGGTAGATCAGCCCAAAACCTTAACGTAATCATACTCATCGCCATTTCTCCCTTGAAATAAAGTCCTCCCTTATCATATCGCCTTAGAAAAATTATCTCTATCCATTTTCCGTCAATTTCATAGCACTTTCTCGACTCTTGTGGCTTATCAGAAAAGTATCCTAAGTGATAATTGCTGCGTTTACTGCTAATAAAACATGATGAGTCAAGTTTGAAATATCTTTAATCAAAAAAACCACATGGAGTTGTTGCCCTCCATGTGGTCAATCATGTTATAATCTTTCTCTTTAACTATATTCCTATATGCATCTGTAGATAGGGAATAAATAGTTTTACTGCGCCTCTAGGCTCGAATACTCACGTGAGATTCCGTGGCCTATACTCTAATAAAACGAAGACCCAGCATAAGGTGGCTGGGTCTTATTTATAAATTTCTCTCTTTTATATCGTTTACTATCACTAACGCTTCGCGTAAATTTTCCACGATCCCATCGTCATTATATTTCTCCACTAATTCTGCTACAAATAACATATCATTCGAAGCCCCGTAATCATTTACCGTGTGTGCTAACGCCTCATATACCACAGGTTCTAGGGCGTGGCTATCGAAGCGGGTTATATACGTTCCGTCATTCGAAATAATTCGCTCTAGGCGCTCGCTTGCCTCTTCAAGTGATAAAGTCGGTGCGGGCTTGCTTGAGAATGCATCGGGCATATAGGTTTTAAAGGCGATTCCGCCAATAATGAACACGATTAGAGTAATAGCGATTATATCACGTTTTAAGTCCGTAATCATGGAAACCTACCTCCTACAAGTCTGTAACGCTTACGCACCTTACTTACATATATTGCAGGAATTCCGACTTTTCGTGTAATATTCAAGGCTTTATTTTCCTCTTTTTGTTGTCTGTGCAATCGTTGATCTTTATATTCTTAAACTACTTAAATTGCTTACCTGTAAATTTAAATCCATTACTTCCTGCCTTATTTTTTCAAGTTTATTGTACTTCTCTTCGAATTTTGGATCAGTGATTTCTAAGGAAAATGCATCCTTTTCTGCTTGCTTTAATTCCTTGTCTTTCTGCTCAATCGCTTTCAATAAAAAATCCATATTTAGTTTGGTCACGTTTCATTTCTCCTTTAAACGTAGAATCAACTTCAATCCCGTTAGTTCAAAAACTCTATTAAGACCAAATTAGAAGACATACCCAAAATAGCCCCCCAAAAAGTAATGATGTAATAATAGTTAATTGAGTACTATTTTCTTTATTAATAAGAGCACGGAATGTACTTAAGAAAAACAACATAAATAAAAAAGCCAATATAGCAAATAAAAAAGCCATTAGTTTTTCCCCCTATCCTTGAAACTAGTAAAAAGTTATCCGTTTGACATAAACTCTCGATTGTTACCAAATACGGATTCACCATTCAATAATCGTATATAAAAGCACTTTCAAAATAATAATACCACATATTGGAATCTACTAGACTAATTATACCATTCTAATTATGCATGACTGTCTATTAGCTTAATAAAATGAGCAGGCCACCGCAGCGCCTGCTCATCAATGTTTTATTCAAGTTTTGCTACAAATTCTCGCACGTCCTTCGGAGACTTTAAAATGATTATTTTCTTTTCATTCGATAACCTTCGCAGTTTTTCTGTTATCTTCGGCTTCTGTTTGTCTGGGTATTCCCAGACCCATTTCAAAAATTCCAAACTAACCCTTTCTTCGCAACCTTCTGCCATATCCATTCTCTTCTTGTTGCGGTACTGAAACCTTCTCTTCAACACGCGAACAATGCAGATCCATCTTGATAGATCAACAAATATGATTGTATCAGCCGCTTGTAACCTAATATCTAAAGTGCCTCCATAATTACCATCAATAATCCAACTATCATGACTTATGAGCTCCTCTTGAACAACTTTTTGCTCGTTTTTAGGCGTGCTAATCCAACCCGGCTTCCAAAAAATTGAATCCAAATGATGAACTTTAATCGATAATATTCTGCCCAGCTTGCTAGCCAAAGTTGATTTGCCTGAACCTCCAGAACCAATAAGTACAATTTTTTTCATATTGACCCCCATCAATGATCCTTATAAACTGATTATTCCTTAAAAGATAGTTTTAGTCATCACGCTAACCTGGCTTTTTTCTATTATAATGTAGCTTTGTGTTGACAAATCCCATTCATTCTCAAAAAAAACCATCCCGAAGGATGGTCCATACTTTTGATGAGCACTATAAGGTTTGGATTAGAGTGGAGAGTCCTATCCTAAACCTTTCGCTTTTTAATATAACATACATTTGTATCTCTCTATTTCATTCTATCGTCGTTGCTAACATAAAAGCCACCGAGATTGTTTTATTATTTATAATAAGGTTTAGCGATAAGCGATTGCTCCCGCTCCATTCTCCAATCACGGTCTCCATATACGGCTCCACTAGTAAGGAGTCCTATTATGAAGTCCCATGTGGTTCTGCGTCGAACATACAGGAAGCGCCGATAAAGGTATGGTGCAGCGCATTGTCAAGGGCTTCGACTTTAATACCGAGTGGCGAGAGAATTCGAAAAAGGCCTTCTCCGAACAAATCCATGCTTTTGGCTATTTGGCCTCCAATCATGAGACGGTCAGCCTTAAAATCTATTAGAAAAGGCAGTAGAAATTGTCCCAATTCATCCCCGAATGCCCTGAACAGCTCGCTCATGCGATTCTCGCCCTTCCGGGCAAGCTCTGCAAGATCCTTCACATCCATGCCATCATGCAGAAAGCCGGCATCCCGGAATAAATGAAGAATACCTCTCCGTGAAAAGCATTCATCCGCAGCCACGCCTTGATGAGGCAAGTTATATAAATAGCCATCTTGCGGTACGTGATCACCTTCGGTGACAAGAGTTCTGCACTCAATAAAAGCTGAACCAATGCCGGTCCCAAGCGTAATAGCCAGTATTCGCTCATTTGGATAGAGCTTGCCGGTTCCCAAACCAAACAATCTGCCATCATTCTGGAACCGGATGTCCAAGAAATCTGTATTCTCCTCAAAGCCGTTTGCACGCAATGCTTGCATGAGCTTTTCTTTCACGTTTACACCATATAGCGATTCGAATTTATCCAGCTCACGAATCCAGCTCACGCCGTTTTCATAATCAAACGGTCCAGGAAAGGACATGCCGATGCCAATGGCTTCGGGTGAGCATGAATGCGGAAACTGCTTGTATTGCTCAAGCAAGTCTAATAGAATAGCTGCCAATCCGGCAATGATGACTTCTTCCGAACCCTTGGCATTTGCAGCATAATGAGAGATCGTGCCTTCCATTACTTCCCCGCGTTCTACAACGCATCCCTTGACATAGGTTCCACCCACATCCAAAGCAAATATGAGATCAGCGTTCAATCAGGCTCACGTTCCATTCCGGAGATACTCCCGCTTTAATCAGTTTGCATGGCGTTTCCGTCAGGTTTACGATTTTGTATGCACCGAATACGGAAGGTAGAATATAAGATTCCGCGTAGTTCAAATCAACGAATATTGATTCATCCGCAATGGATACGATGCGTACACTATCTCCCTCCACGAGATTGTACATGACAAACTCGCCGTCTGTCTGGTCTAGCCATTCCGTCTGCAGATGGATCCGCCTTACGTAAAACAGTAGATCGTCTCGTTGACCGAGCAAATACTCTTCGTTGCCTCCTTGGCTCTGCAGCAGCTGTGGCTCAGGGATGAGGTTTTGCTTAACCCATGATGTCGTTTTGTCATAATCGATATTACGGAAGCCGTGATCCGCGTTGATGGGACGCGGTTTGCCATCTAGGTCCTTACGCAAATAATCGTATAGCTTGAACGTAAACCACCAAGTCGTAGATGATACTTCAAGCACAAGATTATCGATGCCTGAAGCATGAACGGTTCCCGGAGGAATGAGGAACAAATCTCCTTTGTTCGAATCGAATTCGTTGACATATTCAGTGAATTCCATCGGTACGCCTGTCTCCTGTGCCTGCAAGACGGCGTTTTGGAAATTCTCTCTCTCCGTTCCCTCCGTAAGCCCGAGGTAAACCTTGGCATCCTTTTTCTGTTCCATAATATAATACGATTCCTGCTGTGTCATAAACTCGTTGAAATGTTCACGCACATAGTCCTGCTTCGGATGCACTTGGCAAGATAGTTTGTCCCCGTTCATCGTATCAAGGTAATCGAACCTTACCGGAAAATAATCGCCGAACAAAGACACCGGACGTTCACCCATGATGGCTTTATATTCAAGGGCCATGACGATCAGGAACGGTACTTCGATCACGTCGCCTCCATATCCAATCAGAATAGAATTCTCTGGTGCGATTGGCTCGAAGCTCCATGCACAGTTCACCCACTCCTTAGGAAGGTCAGCCATGTCTTTCAAATATTGTCCTCCCCAAATACCAGGAGCGAAAAACGGCTTGACGCGAAGCGGACTTTGGGCCACGCTCCGAATCATCGCTTCAAGGTCAGAGATGGTCAAAAATACAGGCTCTTCCGGCTTGTTCATGTCCAAGTAGAGATCGATGTTCTGGAAAATACGTTTACGGTACGTTTCCAGTATCGGCCATTCCACGAAATAACTAATTTTATACTTTTCGACGGAATCGCGGTTCCATGACATTCCGAAATTGAGCAGTTGCTTTTTATGCTGGATTTGCTGATATTCCCTAGAAACATCCAGAAATAAGACAGTGCTGCTCCGCTCTCCCGCAAGCCAATAAGCGCCTGGCCCGAACACGATAAACGCCGTTCTCCCATTTTGTTCTTTCAATCGGTTCGCGAGCGTTTCTCTTGCGTCCAATACGAAATAAGCCTCGATTTCACCTTCTGTTACGTAACCGAACGCTCTATTTTCCGTAATGTTGCGGTCGAATTCCTCACGCAGCGTTTCGCCGGATTTCAAGTAACCTGCCGTACTTTGAACGTTCAAGCTCCAACCTTGCTTCTCTATCGCGGAAGCAGCATGCCGAATGAATGACTGAAAGTCAGCGCCGTGCGTGCCGTCCACGATAATAAGCGGGGGGGTGTCCGTCTTCTCGTCCAAACTCGCTTTTAATAGCTCCGTTAAGGCCTCGTAACCTTTTGAAATTGGCTGTTTCGAGAATGGCTGCCTGACTGGATTTATAGGATATTTATTAAACATGGATCATACCTCCTTCAATAATCGCCGTCATATATTTGATAAACAGGGCTGTATGTTTAAATGAACAGTCTATCGCTCTAAATAATGCCTTGTTGCAAAGCCTTCCACACCAAATGGGCAAACTGACTGTTTGACCAAGCAAACCAATCCCTCGTGAAGTTGGTAGGATCATCCTTGTGGAAGCCTTCATGCATAAAGCCGGTGTCAGCATCCGTGGCCTCCATGATATTGATCATTTCCCTGATTTCATCCGGATCCACGGCGGTCAAACCTTGCATAGAATAAGCGAGATGCCACACGAAGTCCGGCGGTGTATGAGGGCTGCCAATACCGCTAAGGCTCTCACCTTTGTAATAGTAAGGATTATCTTCGCTCAAAATGAAAGCTCGCGTGTTCAAATAGATAGGATCGTTTGCATCCGCGAAGCCGATATAAGGCGCTGATATCAGACTTGGCGTACCTGCGTCATCCATCAGGACGTGATTGCCGAAGCCGTCTGTCTCGAATGCGTACATGCGTCCGTACTTCGGATGTTCCACGATGCCGTACAATTCAATAGCATGCCGGATTTCTTCTTCCATTGTAGCCATGCGAGCCGCAAGCTTCTCATCTCGGTATACGTAACGAACGATTTCGCCCATGTCGCGAAGTGTTACAGCGGCGAACATATTAGATGGAATGTTGAAATGGAAATCGCAAGCATCGTCGCTTGGACGGAATCCCGACCAGATCATGCCAGTCTCGTTGACCAGCATGCCGCGCCCTTGCCTCCGCAGCGTATCGATCATGATTCCATTATGACGCTGGAACCTGTACGTAGAGAGCTCAGCATGCTGCTGCTCGACCTGCCAGACATCCAGCATCGCCAGCAAAGAAGCTTTGAATTGCTCATTGAATATGCCCGTCCGGCCCGTTTCCTTCCAATAATGATAGGCTAGACGGAAAGAGAAGCACATGGAATCGAGTTCGAATTTACGTTCCCACACCCAAGGCGAACTTTCCGTTTCGTCTCCGGAGTTCCAATGCCAGTCATTCGCGGTTTCGTTAAACGCGTTAGCATAAGGATCAATGCTAATGTAGAACATATGACGATTAATGACTCCCTCCAGAATACGCTGCAAATCGGTGTCTTCCTTGGCAAACGGGACATAATGCATCACTTGCTCAACGGAATCCCGCAACCACATAGCGGGGATGTCTCCTGTTAGGACAAAGGTAGTCCCGTCCTCCAGCAGCTTTGTTGTCGTCTCCAGCGTATTTGGGAAGCAGTTCTGAAATAATCGGTTAAGCTTCGGCCGATGAGCGAGCAGCTTCTCCGCTTCCTCCATCGCCTTTACGATGGAAGGCGGCAGCTTTAGCTCGGGGATATCAATTTGCGGCAAACGATGGTTTTTCATAGTGTTGTTTCATCCTCTCTCCATACTTATTTGGGTGGAAGTACATACAAGTCAGCCCCAAGGAGCGACTCCGCGTGGCCGCCTACTTGGATACGGAACTGACCCGGTTCGACGATGCGGCAATAGTCCCTTCCTACGTATTGCAATTGTTCCTTTGCGATCGTAAACTGGACGGTCGTCGATTCGCCAGGCTCCAATTGAATTTTCAGGAAGCCCTTCAATTCCAAAGGTGGCCTCGTTACGGAACTGACAACATCCGTTACATAAAGCTGTACGACCTCCTGTCCCGCCATTCCGCCGATATTCGTGACATCAACGCTTACGGTGCAGCTCTCATCCGGCTTTATATTAGATTTGCTTAGCGTGATGCCGTCATACTGGAAAGACGTGTAGCTAAGGCCATAACCGAATGGATATCTAGGTTCTAAGTCTGTCTCCACATATCGCTTGCCTTTGGTCCGCTTCGTATTGTAATAAATCGGAAGCTGTCCCGAATGCTTGGGAATCGATATTGTGAGCCTGCCGGACGGGTTGTAATCGCCGAATAGAACGTCCGCGATTGCATTCCCGCCTTCCTGTCCGGGATACCAAGCCTCTAGAATCGCATCGGCGTGTTCGTCAATCCACGGTTCCACGATCGGCCGTCCGTTGATATAAACGACGATAAGCGGTTTGCCTGTCTTGTGAAGCTCTTTCAGCAATTCCAATTGAACGCCTGACAAACTCAGTTCCGCTCTGTCAAATCCTTCTCCGCAATCCATATCGCTTAAGCTTGACTGATCGGTAATAATCGCAGCACCCGTCTTTAAATCTATCGTTCCTTCGCCGAAGTCCCTTGCGCTGGAACCGCCAACTACGGCTATGATCGCATCTGCAGCCTGAGCGATCTGGAATGCGTGCTCGAATCCTTCCTTCGACGGATCTTTAATGCGGCAGCCCGGCGCATACATGACCTCGCTTTGGCCTACGCATTTTCGCTGAATGCCGTCTAGTACCGTCACAATTCCGGAGCGCTCCTGCGGCGATGTATAATCACCCAATTGGTTATAAATATTGTTCGCGTTAGGTCCGATGACCGCGATTTTGCTCAAGTTTGTTGACAACGGCAGCACCTGATTGTGGTTCTTGAGCAGGATTATGCTTTCTTGCGCCATCCGTCCCGCCAACTTGATATGGCTTTCTTGGCCGATAATTTCCGAGGCCCTGTCTGGGTTCGCGTATGGTCGCTCGAACAAACCTAACTCAAATTTCTGGTGAAGGATGCGGCGCACAGCAAGATCAATATCGTCTACAGAGACCTTTTGATTTCTTACGGCATGCAGCAAATGCTTGCCGAAGCTCTCGCCAGACATTTCCATATCGACACCCGCAAGCAGCGCCGCGCATGCTGCATCCTCTTCACTTTCTACTACTTGGTGGCCGCCGCAAAGCATATTGATCGCTCCGCAATCGGTAATGACGAATCCGTCGAATCCCCATTTTTCTCTCAAAGTTTGGGTAAGCAGCTCATGATTCGACGTGCATGGCACGCCATCGATTTCGTTGTATGCCGTCATGATTGACAGCGCACCGGCCTGCACCGCTCGCTCGAATGGCAACAAATCCTTTTCGAGAAGCTCCCTCGCACCGATTCGAGCGGGCGCCGCATTGCGTCCTCCTTCGGAGCTGCCATAGCCGGCGAAATGCTTGAGTGTAGCGATAACGGTATCATCGGAAGCGATGGACTCCCCTTGCAAACCTTCGACTGCCGCTACTGCCAATTCTCCGATAAGATATGGATCCTCGCCAAATGTCTCTTCCGTCCGTCCCCATCTAGAATCGCGGACGACGTCGAGGACAGGGGAATAAGTGACCGTTCCCCCTTGTACCCTCGTCTCTGCTGCAATCGCGCGGCATACTTCTAGATACAGCGGAGTATTCCAGCTGCTTCCCATCGCAAGCGGCACTGGGAATACCGTTGCACCGATGGCCATATGCCCATGGGAGCATTCCTCCCCGAACAAGATTGGGATACCAAGCCTCGTATGCTCAATCGCATATTTTTGAATCAGATTAATAACTTCCGCCCCTTCGCGGGGCGATAATCCCGACTCCAGTGTTACACCGGTCCAAGGATCAGCTCGCAAAACGCCGTAGAGTGAGCCAACGCTCCCCCTCTCGATATAGGCACGGAATGTTTCCGTCAGTTCTATGCCGTTATCCGTTCGTTCGTAAGCCTGCCAGCCAAAGGGTTGGATAAGCTGGCCGATTTTTTCCTCTAGCGTCATGCGGCCCAGCAGATCATGAACCCGCTTTTCCGTCGATATTGAAGCATCTAAATACGTTTTCACTTTCATCATTTCGATCTCCATGCCAAGATACCAGCATTCATGCTGCGGCAAGTGGTCATCGCTGATTCCGGCTTATTGAGCGCTTCGCCCCATGCGACAAAATATCGGAATTCATAGAAGCCGCCCAGCGTTGCCGTAAAGTTAGTTTCCCAATAATTGTTCATTGCCCATGAATAGAGATGGCCTGGATCCTGCTTCAGCTTCTCGTCCCCGTTCAGTAATCGGAAGCCGTGTTCAAGCTTACCTAGTTGAATAAGCGGTGTATCCGGCATTGCTATTGACACTCCACCTTGACTTCCCACGTAAGCGACGCCTTCCCCGATACAATAATAATCGGCTAGACTTCCCGGTAATTGATCCTTGCGCGGACGAGCTAGCGAACCCATTTTATCCATCCACAACTCCTGCTCGCTGTCCATAATGGGTCCCCCGAAAGGCAAGGAAATATACAGATTCTCCGGATCCCATACGCTGTCCTTATGCATACGCACGGCCACATCCACGCGAGGTCTGTCTGTATATGCCGTAACGAGCAATGAATAATGCGAGCATCCCGCCACCTCGAATGTCAACTGAACTGTACCGTACACATCACCCTGCGCAATTACTTCCGCACTCGTCAGTACCCCTGTCGAGACAATTGCATCGGCTCCTTTACGGTTGCGGCCCATCTTGCGTCTAACTTCGTACATATCCTTAACGCTCGAAGCACGTGTTATGTCATATACCGGCGAGAAGGCATGGTGATTGCGGTCAGAGCGCAGCATTTCCGCCCCAGTACGCTTGTCGATCCAGGATGTAATCCCTTCACCTTTCTTCCATTCCACCCGGACAAATGGCGTTTCCAAATAAGTCGAGGTGAAGTGGAAAGTCTTCTCTACATGCGATACGTCGATATCCATCATCCTGTCTGACCCTACATAATCCGTAGTGTATGCTGTCTTGGCTTGACCATTGTGGACAGGTTGAATCATCAATATTTTCTCTTCTCCGGCTTGAAGTGTCACTGGTATGCTAACGATAACACCCCTCGGCGCAACTCTTAGCTGAGCAGGATATACCTCTCCACTTCCTTCGACACGAGCTTCGAATCCGTCCTTGATCAGGTCGTAGTGCCAACCTTCCATAATTAGATGGGCAACGTCTTCTTGTGCAAAAGGATTAGGATTGTGCATCTTGAACCGCATCGGCCGATCTGGCGCAAGCAGCGCATCCCCTTTATGTTCCAAAATATCATACAATGCGCGATGTGCGAGCGTGCTCGCATTGGCGGCAAACGCCTCCTTGCGGACACCCAACTCCTGAACGAAGGGATTCCAAGGCTCTGTCACAGAGGAATGGTAGCCCCAAGTATGCTCGGCGAACAACGTCAGCTCGTATTCCATCGCTCTCATCGCCTCAGCCGTCACAATCTCTCCGTTTGGATCAAGCTGCTTCACTTTCCGATGGACACGCTGCGCCTCTCGGAATACTTGCACATGCTTCGGCGTTGAACCAACGCCATCCGTCCACCAATCTGGCCAATCGCCCCGGAATACAGGAATATCGTCGGGATGCTGATCTGCATGACCACGTACCGCGTCAAAAAATTCATCCAACGTACACGGTACGATTTTGATTTTTTCGCTATGTTTGCTGTTCCACTGGTTCACGAAATCCATAAGCTGGGCATTCGGAGAGCTGTTGTCCGTCGGCAGCCCAGACATCATAACAGGAGCGAATGGGAACGGATAACCGTCCGCACGCAACCGTTCCAAATACCTCGGAATACGTGCTTCCGCAATCTCGAACGTAATGCCTTTGGTCGTATCGAATTCATCCTTAATTGTATAAGAGCCTCCGATACCTGGAATTAATCCCAAGTCGTTGCCGAAGACGTAATGCTCTCCGTTCCATGTCAGAAGCCTTTCGCCATTTGGCATCTCCCACCAGAAAGGCTGCTGTTTCTTCCATAGTGGATACATCGAATGATGAGTATGGATGCAGGTGATCATGTTTTGAATACCTGCATTGAGCAGCACCTCGCCATACCCCCAGCTGAAGCCCGTAATATCAGCTGTCATGGCAGACTTCACCGGCATTCCAATCGATTCTCCGTAAGTGCGAACTCGACCGATCATCGCTTCAAGCAGATCTTTGCCGACAAGCTCGCTCATATTAAGATAAGTGCCTGAAAGCCCGATATCTCCGCGTCTTACCGCTTCAGCAAACTCCAACTTTTCCTGCTCTGCAGCCTTTTCGAGGAACGCCTCAATTGGCCAAAACGTTTCGCAGACCCATTTAAATCCATTCCATTCAGGGCGACGTCCAGCCTGAATTTCGCGGAAAATATGAAGCGCCTGCCGTATAAAATCGACATGATATTGTTTTATCTTCTCTTGTCGCTCCGTGTACCCCACATCGGTATGCGAGTGATGAATCGCGTAAATTGTCCAATGTTTAGTTCCAGTCTCCATTAGCAATCGCTCCTTTAATTAATTATTCTTTTACCCCGCCCAAAACCATACCCTTCACGAAATACTTCTGCAGGAATGGATAAAAAGCAAGAATCGGCAGTGCACCTACGAAAATTTGCGCGGCTTTTACTGTTCGGTCCGACACGGAGGCTAAATTCGCCAGCTGCTCCGCGGACATGTTGGTCAAGCTCGATTGAACGATGACGGTTTGCAGGTAACTCGACAGCGGATAGTTATGCTGCGAATTCATGACTACAAGTCCGTCAAACCAGGAATTCCAATGCATAACGATCGTGAACAACATAATCGTGGCAATGGAAGGCATCGACAGCGGCACAAATATGCGCCATAACGTAGTCCAGTGTGTCGCACCGTCGACAAATGCCGCTTCTTCCAGTTCTTTGGGCAGCCCTCTAAAAAAATTCAATAATAAAATGACATTGAATACAGGAACAGCCCCAGGAATAACTAATGCCCATATGGAATCGAGCAGCCCGGTCGCGCGAATCGTCATATACCAAGGAATCAATCCCCCGCTGAACAAAATTGTAAAGACGAAGAACCACGCGTAACCCGTCCTAAATTTCAGCTCCTTGCCGGTTTTGGACAGCGGATAAGCAATAAGAATGGTTAAAACCATGCTAATGACTGTGCCCAGAACAACCCTCTCCACCGTAATCCATAACGAAGTAAGAAACTCACTCTTGGATAACACGAATTCATAGGCTTTGAACGTCATTTCCTGAGGCCATAGCTTTACGATCCCAGCGCTTGCCGCTACATTTGAGCTTAGGGATACCGCCAAAATATGAATAAGTGGTATCAGACAAGATAATGCGATCCCAATAAGAAATACATAATTGAGTGTGTGAAATAAGCTTCGTCCAAATGATTTTCCTTCTACCAAATCGGTTCTCTCCTTTCCTAAAAGATGCGGTAATCAGCAATTTTGTATGCCAGCCAATACGAGATAGATACAAGGGCAAAAGAGATAATTGATTTGAACAAGCCAAGTGCGGTAGCTACACCGTACTGCATATCCATTAACCCAATTCGATAAATTAGCGTATCCAGAATATCTCCACTCTCGTAAACTAGCGGACTATATAAATTAAATACTTGGTCAAACCCTGCATTTAATACATTTCCTAAACTTAATGTCGCCATCAAAATGATAACCGGCATCATACCTGGAAGGGTGATATTCCATGTTTGCTTCCATCTGCCCGCGCCGTCTATCATGGCTGCTTCGTACAAACTAGGATTAATCGTTGTCAGTGCCGCTAAATAAACAATCGTACTGAATCCGAATTCCTTCCAAATATCAGAAACGATCAAGGTTATCGGAAACCAAGTATTATCTCCTAGAAAAAAAATAGGTTTAATTGAAAAGATACCTAAAAACTGATTCAGCAGTCCGTTGGACGGTGACAAAATATCGATGAATACGCCGCCCAGAATAACCCATGATAAAAAGTGAGGAAGGTAAATTAGCGTTTGAACCCATCTCTTCACATACATTTTACCAACTTCGTTTAGCAAAATAGCGATCGTAATCGGCACAAGAAGCCCAAACACCATCTTGAGAACAGCGATATAAACCGTATTCCAGAGAACCTGCCCGAAATCGGGCATTTGAAACAAATATTCGAAATTTCTAAATTCTACCCATTTGGAATCGAACAAACCTTTTGACGGAATATACTTTTGGAACGCCATCAATACCCCGACCATCGGAAAGTAGCAATAGATCAATACGATCACGATGCCCGGTATTAACATCAAGTGCAACGGAAGCTGCCTGAGTCCCTTTTTTGTGTGCAAGATGTCCACTTCCTTATTTCGAATCTCAATTTGTCTGTATAGAAGAAAAGGGGCAAGCCATAAGCATCTTACCCCTCACACTTGGATTATTGCTGTGAAGCGTTCCATTCATTGACTTCTTGTGTAATTTGATCGCCGCCGAGCGCTTTCCAATCCTCGACGAACTTGTCGAATTGGTCGATCGAAGCAGCGCCGTAAACGATTTTCGTGAAGATTTCAGTCTCCATCTTCTCCAATGTAGCTTTTTTCTCACCCATCGTATCGGTAGGAGCTCCGCCGTATCCTTCAGCGATCACTTTACCTTCATCCGACAGTTTCTTCAGCACCATCATCGCTCCTTCTGGACCGTTCTGGTACATTTCACCGTAGAAATTCAAGTCTCCGCCTTCAAATGCCTTGATTTTATCGTAGGTTGATTTTTCTTCCGGGTTCAGCTTGGATGGATCCCCGATCTTGATCGCTTCCGCTACGTTCACCGAACGGTTGATATCTTTATCCGGCGCAAACAAATCCACCATTGAATATTTGGCAACCGTTATACCGCTGCCGTCTACTCCATATTTCAAATAATCTGCAGTTTCTCCATACAGCTTCTCCATGAAGAGATTTGCCATCTTGACCGCAATTTCCGGATGTTTCATATCCTTCTTGACTACATAGTAGAATGATGCGCCAAACGGCATTTGTACGGTGGCATTACCGCCATCGACGGACGGGATCGGAAACGCTCTCCACTCTGCAGCACCGTTTTTCTTTTTGTTATCTTGAAGCGGCCATTGTGAAGCCCAGCTTGGTCCAAACAGCATCCCAATACGGTCGCCGACCAGCGACTCCGCAACTTTCGAACCGTCCTTTACGCCAAATTCCTTATCCAGTTCGCCGTTCTTGTACAGTTCCGCCAGCTTGATTAGCGCTGATTTGACTTCTGGCTGGATGCTTCCGTACACTAAGTTGCCTGATGCATCTTTTTTCCAGATTCGAGGATATGCGCCGTAAGCATTCAGGAATCCATTCAGGGAAGGATATCCGTTAATGATATCTTTGCTTAGCGCGATGCCGAATGTATCCGCTTTGCCGTTGCCGTCAGGATCTTTGGTTGTGAAGGCATTCGAAATTTGCAATACTTCTTCCCATGTTTTCGGCTCGGAAAGACCCAGCTTCGTCAACCAGTCCGTACGCAGCCATAGCAACGGTGTTTGCGCGCCGATCATCGGCTCCGTCTTTGGAATTGCATATAATTTGCCGTCGAAAGTAACGGATTGCAAAGCCTGCTTGTCCTGCTCGAAAACGCTTTTTACAGCTGGAGTTGCATATTTCTCATAAACCGATGTCAGATCCTCCAACATATCCGATTCAACCAATTGCTTTAATTGAGAGGAGTTAACCATCATGAGATCGGGTATTTCGCCGGAAGCGATGGAGAGGTTCAGCTTCTGGAAATATTGTGCGTCCGTACCCTTTACAATCCAATCGTATTTTAGATTAATACCCATTTCTTTATAGAGATCTTCCCAGGCGTTTTTCGACTCCGATTGACCTTCCGGATACACCACGTCTTGCGTGATAAATTTCGCCGCCGTTACATCAATGGGAGGATCATATTTGCCAAGCGGCTCAATAACGGCTTCTCCTGTCCCTTGATTTCCAGAATTAGCACTCCCGCTTTGTTCGATGCCGTCGTCTTTGCTGCCGCAGCCTGCCAGCACAACGGAACATACCAAGATGTTTGCGAGAATGATACTCAAATGACCTTTTCTCTTCATCATGAACACCCTTTTCTAGTTAGTTTTCTTTGCTACGGCTTCATTATAAAAGTAAAGCGAGTACGCTAACTAGTTTCCATTCGTGACATTTGTATCTTTTATTTACACGTTTGAATCCCTCTTCAGTTCGCGGTATTCCTGCGGCGTCAGATGCGTCGCTTTTTTGAAAAAACGATGGAAATACTGGGAAGACAAGAAACCGAGCTCGGATGCAATCTCATGCACCTTGTAACCATCTTGCTCCAGCATACGCTTCGCTTTCTCCAGCCTAATTTCGTTGATATAACTGGACAAACCTTTACCCGTCAGTTTTTTGTACAACCTGGAGAGGTAGGAAGGGTTATGCCCCACCACCTCACCAATTCTCGACAGCGACAAATCCCCAGACAGATGGCTCGCCACATAATGCTGGATTTTCTGTATGAGCTCATGCTCCTGAACGACCATGCCGGCATGCTGCCATTCAAATATATTCTTGGCGTAAGATGTGAATTCTTCGCAAATTTGATGCCAGGAACGGTATCTTTCGAACTGCGTAAACCGTCCCAAATCCTGATCAGTGTGAGCGTCATTACTCGAATGCAGCAAGCCATGAGGCAGGAATACTGCCACAAGCAAATAGTATAGCTCCATCTGCACAGCGCTTGGGAAAGCTCCTGAAAGCGACGCGAAGGCAAGCAGCTCCTCCAGCGTTTCAATTGTTGCTTCCTCCTGTCCGTTCACCATGCAGGACTTCAAATAGGAAATTTTATTAAAATGAACCGAGGTAAGACGCATCTCGGCGCTACTGTTATTAGTTTGGGGCATGAATTCAGGCTCCAGTAAAATCAACTCGCTTCCGAATCCAAGACCGCTATGGAAGAGCAGATTAAGCCGCTCGAACTTGTGCGGAACGTCATACCATTCCGAGAAGCTGTTCGCAAGTGCCAGAGACAGAGGCAGCTTAAGCAAATTAAGCGATGTCAGTTGAATTTGTTCCAACATTTCGCGAACGAACAGGAATGTTCTTTTGAAAGCGCCTTGATCAGATGGAGCTTCGGAAGGTTGGATAAACCAAACCATTTTGTTTTTGTCATAACTCATAGAGATTACTTTCGTGAGTGGAGATAATAATTCGTTCGTCATATTGTCCAGCGCAAATTGGAACAGTGTTTTGTCCATCAAGCTTTCCCGTTGTCCCCAATCATCGATGCGCACAATCATGAGCAAGCAAGGAACGCCAGCATCCAGAGGAATCTGCAGATCTTCGAATTTGTCGCGTAGCGAATGCAGCGACCTGTCGTCCCCTTGTATCAGCTCGTTCAAATACTGCTTCTGAATATAAGGCAGCGCGACCTTCCTTTGCTGGCTCGCCTCGATGAGCTGCATATCCACTAATTGCTCTTGATCAAGCTGCTTGGCAACAGCGAGAATGCATTCCACAATTTTGGCATTGCCTTCCGTCTTTAGAATATAGTCCGCGCTGCCTTGCCGAATCGCTTGCTGAATATAAGCAAAGTCGCTATGACCGGTCAAGAAGATCACTTTGCACCTAGGCCACTGCTTCACAATCTCGCCCTGAAGCTCCAGACCATTCATGCCTGGCATCCGAATATCCGACAACACAATGTCTATTTTCACTCTTCCGAGCCAGATCAACGCCTCCTGCGACGTACCCGCCGAATAGATTTCCAATTCGGGTTCCGTCAACCGGCTGCATAACTTCGTAAGCCCCTGCAGAATCAAAGGCTCATCATCTACGATTAATAAGCGGTACATCTTACTCCTCCTTTGTCTTAACAGGTATTTTCATCGCAACGCCCAAGCCGCCTAGCTCGCTTCGGAATACGTATAGACCAGCCGATTGGCCAAATTTGATCTGCAGCCGCCTATGCACATTGACGACTCCCGTCGTTTCAAGTTCCGATGCATCCTGAAGCTTGAACTTGAGCCGCATAAGCTCGTCTTCCGTAAGCGCGGTGCCATTATCTTCGAAATAGATACAAAGGAAGTTGTCCCGCAATTCATTCGTAATTCGCAAATGACCATCTGATATTCTGGACTCCAGTCCATGCTGGTAGGCATTTTCAATGATAGGCTGCACGATGAGACGCGGTACCAGCAATTCCTCTCGCCACGAGGGAATCGGTTCCACCGAAACATTGATCCTGCTGCCGAACCGCATCATCTGGATATTTAAATACGCTTCAGCATGCTTCATTTCTTGCCCTAGTGACAGCTCTGACTTTGCATCTCTCGTAATAAACTGAAAGTAGTTGCCAAGATAGTGTACGAATTTCCTTGCATTATCCAAATCCTCGAATTCGATCAGCTGATGCAAAATAAAAAAGCTGTTGTACAGGAAATGCGGGTTGATCTGCGACTGCAGCTGTCTTAGTTCAGACTGTTGACTCCTAATTTGCTGCTCGTATACTTCTTGTATCAAGGATTGCAGCTTTGATACCATCTTATTGAACTGTTCTGACAGGTCCGAAAATTCGTCATTACTCCTCTGTGAAACCCGAACCGCTAGCTGACCTTCCTCCACTTTTCGGAAAGCCTTTAACAGGTTGCGGACGGGATTCCGAATCGCTTTGAAAATCCAATATGAGAAAAGCGCCATCACAATGATGGACAAAGCGAACAAGATCCAGAACAACGCATTATATTTGTCAAAGTCGCGCATAATGACGTCTTCCGGCGTGTATATTCCTAGCGAAAAATCATATCCTGACGATTGCCGGAGCGAAACCAAATATTTCTTTCCTTGGTTCTCAAATATGAGGCTTTCAACTTCACCGCCTGACTGCCTAGTTAATAATTTTTCGATTTCATCGGAGGTATTGGGCACCGCGTGATTAGTAATAACACGACCCTCCTGCTTGAAATAGAGGTAAGCTCCTCCTTGATCGGACATACTGCTTAAATCGTCCATGATCATCCGCTGATTGATCTCGATCTCGATCAAGAAGACGGGAGCCCTGTTTTTGATCACGCTTTCCGGATAATAAGAGCCCATCAGCAGCTTGTCGCCATGCCATACTAATGGAGATAATTGCTGTTGCATCTTGAATCGAATCGTTTCCAGTTCTTTGATCGAGACGCCCTCGATGTAGCTTCCGGACTTTATTTGCTTGTCAATCATCGGGATGTAAAGAGTTGCACTCGCAATATAAGAGCTGGAGTCCTGCAGAAGAGCCACCTTTCTCTCTAATCGCAAAATCGCTTCACGCAGCTCGTTTTCCGTCAAGGCCGGAGCTACCGTGCTTAAAGCCATAAGATCCTCGTCCACCAGTAAGGAACGTTTAAAATTTTCGATATTAACGATTTCATTCGTCAGTGATGACAAATAAAATTTCACATTGGTTTGCATGGATTGCAGAATTTGATCCCGCAAACTGCTGGCCACCTGCTTGTTCAAATAAATGCCCAACATGTACACAGGTAAAATCGCGATCAAGAAGCCCAGGAGCAGCTTAGGAAAAATCGTAAATCTCCACTTTTGAAACCACATTTCATTTCCTCCTGCCGAACGTTTGTGTCGATTTCCATGATGTACTTACTATTCTCAGAAAAAAATCAATTGTTTGAACCCGCAGAAGCGTTCCAACATTGGAAAAACCCGACCGCAAAGGGTCAGGTTTTCATTAAATATATGGGTGAGCTTTACCAATCTATTCGGTAACTTGTTTACCGTAATATTCTTGACTTCGGACATGTTCCCTTTATAGTCTTCCAGCGTAATACCGATTACAGCTCCCTCTACCGGAATAGATAATCCATTCAAATCATGATATCCCCGAATAAAATAATCGGTTGTTGCACCATCATACTTTTTTGTAGGTTTAACCTCTACTCCATTAACGGTAATGTACATATGCCACCAGTCTTTCGAGGAAGGTACATCGATCCCAAGCTTATTGCCATTAATATAGTAGCTTCCATCAAATGATTCGGAATAAATATCTTTCATTTTGCTTGCATAACTGACGGTATCTATAACATTCTCTCTCTTATCCAATGTGGATCTTCTTAACAGGTAACGATCATCATCTTTCACTGGTACTTCGAATTTCGTTGAAGCCAGTTTTATATCCAAGGTCTTGGTATAAGTATCTTTTCTGCCATCCGTAAAGCTCAAGTCGAAACGAACTTTGCTGCCGCGGTTCTCCTTGCCCCAGCTGATATCGAATCCTTCGGCTGTTTCATTGACTGACACTTTCGAAAGATAATCTTTACTTTCAAGTTCAATAATGGCTGGTTTGCTCTCGCTTTGATCGGCTCCAACAGCAGTCAATTTAAGAGCCACGACATGTTTATCTAAGTTTTTCACATAGAAGTTGTCGCCATAAACTCCGCCTAAAAATTCCTCTTTTCCATTATTCAGCTTTGCATAGAGATTGTATTGCTTCACCTTACTATAATCAGTACGATTCCACACGACATCGATTTCATTGGTAAGATATCGATCTTTGACTGCAAAACCCGTAGGCGTGCTAGGCGTGTAGTTTTTCCCATCTGTGAGTTTAAGCTCCCCGATGTTGACTTGATAGCCGTTGATGGATTTCCCCTTCGGATCAAATGCTAGACCCAGGGCAGCGATTTCACGATTCGCATACGAACTTAGATTCAATTTGGCTGTGACAAAGCCTTTTGTCCTCTTCCCGCTATTCGGTACGGTGACATATTCAACTTGATCCGGCGCATCTTTGAAAATAAGTCCTAACTGGATATCAGAACCATCATTCACTGATGTTTTGGTTGATTCTTGCCATATGCTGCATCGCCTGTAGGCGGCATGGAGTCTCCTGCTAATACATTATAGGGGAACGCTAAAAGCGACATCATTACTGTTGTTATAAGTGCTTTTCTTCTTATTTTCACCGATCTTTCCTCCTAATTGTTATTTAGCCCTTAGAGATTCCTTAAGACAAATGGGGCTGGTACGACGGACAGACAGATCCTGCATTCACAAGTTTTATTGTTTCATTTTACAAAAAGTAATCGTTTCAAGTCTTTGAAAGATAAAGTCTTATTTTTGCACATTTCGGACAACTAGTTGATATTCACTTAGCTATTTATTTTCCCCTTCGCAATTGTCTCTTCGCGATCTTGCACCTTGATTATAATAGAGCTTGTCGTCCCCCTTCTATTCGCCGTTGTTTACATTCGACTATCATCTGTTGACCTTCCAATCTGATCCCGGTATCCCTGCGGGGTTGCATTCGTTGCTTTACGAAAAAAACGGTAAAATGATTGCTTGGACAAGAAACCGACTGCTTTGGATATTTCGTTGATTTTCAACCTATTTTCCCCCAGCAACTCCTTCGTCTTCGTTATTTTCACCGCCGTAATAAAATCGGATAGTCCTTCACCCGTTATGCGTTTATATAACCTAGATAAATAAGACGGATTATGGCCTGCCACCTCGGCAATTCGATTCAAGCTAAGATCGCCTGCCACATTGTGCCGGATATAACGCTGAACTTGACTTACAACATCCATCTCCTGATACCCATGACCCGATGATTTGTGCTCAAAAATCACTTCAGCCAATTTCCCGAAGTATTCGGTCACTTCAAACCAATTGTTCGTGTAATCCAACAGGGTCATCTTTCCGAGGTTAATGTCATCGCCGATTTCCTCATGAACCTTCCAGCGATTCACGTACGATAAGAAAATAGAAATGAGCGTAAAATATATTTCACTTCTAGTACTGTCTGATTTCCCTTCAGCGGATGCCGCGAGCTTCATCAGTGCGGAATATTCGACAGAAAAATGTACCTGTTGACCGTTTTCCAGAAGCGTTTGCATCAACGTCATTTTCTTCATTTGTTTGCGCAGCTCTCTTACGTCTAAATCCGCGGCAAGTTCGTGTGATTCCTGTTCAAGCAGCAGTAATTCTTGTCCAAGTCCCAGCCCGCGATTCATCAACAAGCGCAAATGCTCAAACTGATCGGATAGCTCTTTCCATTCCCGGTATGTCGTACCCACGGCGAATGATAGTTTTATATTGAGCAGCTTCTTGCACGCGTTCTGGATCATCTCTGCTGCGCCTTTAACAAACGCCAAAGCCCGCTCTCTCGTCACCCTCACTCTGCTGGAGAAGAATCCTTCCTGTTTCGGTTGAATCAACCAAGCAATCTTCGTCTTCTCTTCGAATTCAAATGATACTTGGATTATCAGGTCTTTCTTGTCAGCTCCATGCGAGAGTCTTATGTCCATGGGCATCATGGAACGGAGAGCGTCGTTCACGGATACAATCAGGCCAGCCGCGTAGTTGTAGCAGCAGCCGTAATTATGGTGTCCGTCTTCGCTGGCTTTATTTTCGCTCATGATATCATGATCAAGCAGATTGGTTTTGCACTGGCGATCGGTATCCTTATTGACGCCTTTATCGTCCGTATGGCACTCGTCCCGGCGGTCATGGCAATCTTCGGCGATAAAGCTTGGTGGCTGCCTAAATGGTTAGACCGCCTGCTGCCGAACCTGGATGTCGAAGGTGATAAACTGATTGCACAGCTTAAAGATCAGGAGAGTACCTCCAATATCAAGTCTAGCTCTCGTAAGGCATACTAATTTTATTAAATAAGGGGCTGTCTCAAAGCAGTAAGCTCTCTAGCGAGATTGCCCGCTCTGAATGATAATGTTGAACACCATGAATAAATGGCTGTACAGGAGACTATGCCTGTACAGCCATTTTACTATTCTGATCTATCGTTCCCATCATTTCTCCAATTACACTTTCCGATACAATCATCCACCGACCACAAGTTAGTAGTTATATCTACTTTCGAGACTGACCCTTATTTTCACTTATGATTTCGAAATTGTCTTCTATAATCAGTCGGTCCAAATTCAGCATATTTTTTAGATTCTTCTATTAAATAGAGAACATTCGAATATCCAATACATGACGAAAGTGAACTCATAGGGATGTTCCTCTCAGAAAATTGTACTTTTGTATCGGGGTTTTTGTACATTTCTTTCAAAATAGTTTGAATATAGTGGAATGGTAGTAGATTTCAACTGAAAGGAGATGTCTGAATGTGAAGGTGTAACGGTTGTTGTACCTATCATCATAATCGGACAAGTCATTAAGGCTAGTATCATAATAAAGGAGATGTCGCTCATGTTAAATATCCTTGATTTTGAATTTGAAGAGGTCCCTATCGGAGGAGGGTCTTTGCCCTTGGCTGTAAATGCAGGGGCTTCCGAACTACCACTAACTGAAGTTTGGCTTAGTGTCACCGGCTCTAATCAGTATATCTTCATGTACTCTACCATTGGATGGCAAGCACAAATCACCACTACGTCTATTGCTCCCGAGCTTGTCTTCCGCATTCGGCGCGGCGGATTTGGAACGAATTCTCCGATTGTGTTTCAAACATCGGATTCTGCTTTGCTAATTGGAAACACGGCTATCAGTATGAATATTGGAATGACTACAGCATTTGATCACACGGAGCTCCCACCAACGTCAGTAATAGGAGTAGCACAACAATATTTCTTAACCGTTCAGAATATAGGAGTTGGCAATGCTTCCATTGTCGGTCCTGTAAATTTAACAGGGTTTGTATTAGGATAATTGAAGAATACAGCCAATGAATTCACCATAGTCTACAATAGAGGAGTTGTGATTTAAATGCTCAATATCCTTGACTTCGACAAGGAAGAAATTCCAATTGGTTCAGGGTCGCTCCCTTTAAATTTAACCCCAGGCCCCGAACTTGCCTTGACTTCAATATTCCTCAATATTTCCAGCACAAACGTCAACTTATTAATATCTGCTACCGTAGGATGGGAAGTACAGCTGCTGAATCAAACCATCATACCTGAACTCATCTTCCGAATTCGCCGTGGAGGTTCGGGATCGAGCTCCCCCATCGTCTTTCAGATACAAGATTCTCAGTATTTACCGGACTTCCAACAATTCATTATGCCTATCAACTTTAATACTTCATTTGATCATTCTGAGAATCCTAGCCCATCAATCGTAGGTAGTTATCAACAGTATTATTTGACTGTTCAACAAATTGGCATCGGAAATGTATCAATTATTGGTCCTGTCAATTTTACTGGCATGATTCTCGGTTAAAAGCAGGGTCCCGATGTAATCTAAAAAAAGTGAGGAATAGACCTATGCCAAGTATTCTGCAATATGCTACACAGGAGGTTCCCGCAGGCGGTGGATCGTTGCCCCTAGGACTAACACAGGGGGTCGAGATTAATTTAACTTCGATATTTCTCACAGCCACAAGCTCAACGAACCAGCTTCAATTCTGGGGAAATGTCGGTTGGGCGTTACAACTTCTCAATCAGGCTGTATCTCCCCAACTAACTTTTCGTATTCGTACGGGAGGATTCAGCCCAACAGATCCTATCGTATTTCAAACCACGGACTCCGAGCTATTTCCTGGTAACATGGGCTTTATAACTCAGGTATCATTTAACACTTCCTTCACTCATACGCAAGTACCAAATCCAACGTTAATTGGTGTCGCTGTACCCTACTTTTTGACAGTTTCCTATTTTGGCCTCGGAAACGTGGCCATTACCGGACCGATAAACCTTACAGGGCAAGTTCTAGGATAATAAAAGAAAACAACTTGTTCCTACAGTTTGTAGGTGACAAGTTGTTTTTCTCCATTTATAAAATCTACCATGAGGAGGACATCTATTTGACGAACATACCGGTTACTATGGGTGCGCAATCACAGCAAGAGCCTTCCATTACCGTTAATACTTTGAACAACTTAACCGTCATTGTTACATCTAGCAGCATTTCTACAGGAACTTCCAGAATCAATGTATATGTGTCGCAGGATGGCGGGTTTACGTACCCAACCAGTCCGACGCTGACTCTACCTGTCGGTTTTACTACCCAAGGTAATGCTATAGGCACTTATGGCTATCGCAATACATTTATGATAGCCTGCACCGCACTGAACACGAATCCGGTCATGGATTCTTCTATCACCGTCTATACTTCTACAGATAATGGAGTTATTTTCTCCGCTCCGGTCATTACATGTGAGGGCTTTGGACAGCAAATATATAATGATAAACCCTTCATTCAACTCGATAACTCTAACGGAAGTCCTTATCTCGGTCTGGCACATGTTGGCTTTACACGATATTATGACAATTTCGCCACCTCAGGCACTTTTTATCAACGTTCTCTCGATCTAGGACAAACGTGGTCGATTCCCATTCTTTTGTCAAATCAAACGACAGGAACCGCCGTGTTCGGCACGAATGTAGCAATAGGACCAACGGGACAGGTCTATGTAGCATGGGCGCAGTATGCACCAGGTAATCCTCAATTCCTCATTCGACGATCCGATGATGGAGGTGCGACCTTTAATCCGATTGTTGTAGTATCGAATATTTCCCTCGTCCCAAGTCCCCTTCCCGTACCCGGATTCGCTTTCCGCGTCTTGACCAGCGCCTTCCTTGCGGTAGATATTTCGGCCAATCTCGGCCAAGGAATACTATACGCCGTTTGGCAAGGTTATCAGACTGGCTTTTCGCACATCTACTTATCGAGGTCAACCGATCAAGGAAATACTTGGTCGACACCGATTCAAGTGGATGACAGCCCCACTGGTACGCAAAATTTTTATCCGAATATTGCGGTTTCTCGTAGTACGGGACTCATCCAAATTGTGTATTACACGAATCGCGTCGACTCCAGTATGCTTGATGTTTATGGCACAACTTCAGGAGATGCAGGCGCCACTTTTGCTGTTAATACCCGCCTATCAGACACTTCATTTGATCCTAACGCAGATCCGAGTTATGGGGAGCCTTGCCCGTCTTTAGGAGACTATATTGATGTTGCATTCACATATCCCGACAGACAGATTACGGTATGGACAGGAATGATCAACAACATACAAAATATTATTTCAAACCTATAACCTAAATAAGCTATTTGCATTAGCTGGAATCTTGGTACCCGGAGCAACGTTCATAATACCGGCAGGTTTGTCATCCACATGGAGGGGCGTAATATATGCCGCTCCATTATTATTTCTGCTGTCAAATTGGCTATAACCTAGGGTATGAATACATATTCCAATCCCTTTTTTATGCATATGATGAATCAAAACGTCATAGTGGGGAGTTGTGTTATGAAAGCTTTGGTTACAGGAGGTGCAGGTTTTATTGGTTCCCATCTTACAGATATGCTTATCGATAATGGCGCTGAGGTACACATTATCGACAATCTTACAACTGGATCAATAAAAAATGTAAATCCTGCAGCAACATTGCATATTGAAGATATAAACAGCGATTCATCTTCTCAAATCATTCAAACAGTTAAGCCGGATGTTGTGTTTCATATGGCAGCTCAGGTTGATGTTCAACGGTCGATAGCCGACCCTGCATTCGACGCTAACGTAAATATCGTTGGTACCGTGCGGCTTATTCATGCTTGCAAGCAAGCTGGCGTCGGAAAAATCATATTCTCGTCTACCTCGGCCGTATATGGTGTCTCAAAAAAAGAACGTGCATCGGAGGATGCATTACCTTCTCCGATTTCCTATTATGGTTTATCCAAACATGCAAGCGAGTGCTATATTCGATTGTTTCATGAATTGAACGGCATTAACTACACGATATTACGTTATAGCAACGTATATGGTCCTCGTCAAACTGCAAAAGGTGAAGGTGGCGTTATTGCCATATTTATGAGCAACCTGCATAAGGGGCTTCCGCTTTTTGTGCATGGCAGCGGCAATCAGAATCGCGATTTTATTTTTGTGCAAGATGTTGTAAGAGCAAATATAGCTGCGAGCCGTCAAGGGAATCAAGAAACGATCAACATAAGTACAGCCTTGCCTACTTCGATTAATAACTTAGTGCATAGGTTAAATATGATTCACGGCTCAGCCATAGATGTTGCACATGGCCCAGAGCGGCCAGGTGATATTATGGACAGCTGTCTCGATAATTTGAAAGCTGAACAAATATTGGGTTGGCGGCCGAAAGTTAGCTTAATCGAAGGATTAACACAAACTTATGAGTATTACCGTAAATAATAGGCTAAAGCGGCGATCGTTTCTCGGCATTCAGCCTGAGAGCGATCGCCTATTTTTTATTCATTTCATGGCAACAAGAACCGTTGTAAAACCATCATCACGGCCTATAATAAGCTCATACGTCTCATTATCTTGTGTACATACCTGTTGGATACGAAAGCCACAATCCGTCAACAAGCTGGACAATTCATTAGGTTGATAATGGCGATAGTGATGAGGATTCACACCACCTAGGAAGTACGGATTGTTCAAATGCGGAATAACCTTTTCATTTGGTGCTGAGATAAGAAGAATGCCGTTTACATTAAGAGAATCATAAAGCTTCTGGACGAATGACCGATCATCCTTCATATGCTCGACGGTTTCGAAGCAGGTAATAACATCGAACTTTTGGATAGGAAGTTCTTCTTGAAACAATCCAGATAAGTCGCTTTTCACATAAACGGTATTGTCGCAGTAGAAATGATCAATCGCCCAATTTAATGCATGATCCGATCGATCCACACCGATAGTCAGTGTGCAAGCAGAGTTTGTAGCCAAGTAATGAGTGCCATACCCTGAGCCGCAAGCCGCATCCAATATATAATCTCCACGACGAATGTAGTTCAATGCAAAATGATATCGATAATGATGATCCATCATGACATCGTGGAAGGACGTCGCGTACATTCGTTCCATCTTCGTAATTTCGTCATCCATTCTCTTTCCTCCAATAACCAAAAAAATCAAACCTTTAAACGGGTACATCTATCCGTGTCCGCGATGTGAATCTATGAATCTACTATAATGTAATATTCAATTGAACAGGAAAGGAGCTGCGTAAATGGCTCAATTGATTGATTTTGCTTCACAAGAAGTTTCTATCGGACAAATGTCGCTTCCTCTTAATTTGCCAGCTGGCACAGAAGTTTTGCTGACCTCTATCTTTCTTAATATCGCTAATGCGAATGTGGAAGTGGAACTGTCTGCTACCGTCGGCTGGGAGGCTCAACTATCACTGCTGCCCCTAGTTCCTGAGGTCATCTTCCGTATCCGCCGCGGTGGATTCACACCAGCTAGCACGCTCATCTTTCAGACTACAGATTCCGTTTTTCTAGGAGCTGGCAACTTGATACCGGTACTGACTTCTGACTTGACTACATCCCTTCAGCGTTCCGACTCTCCTGATACCCCCGCAATTGCAGGAACCTATCAACAGTATTTTTTAACCGCGCAACTGAGTGGCACGGGTGGGGCGACAATTATTGGACCCGTTACATTATTAGGATCAATTATCGGGTAATTTACGATTAAAAAGGAGTTGAGAGTATGGCATTTTTAGTTGATTTTGCGTCACAAGAAGTGAAGCAAAACACACAGTCATTACCATTATTGCTGGCTGCCGGTACCGAAACGTTATTAACATCCGTATTTCTTAATGTCACGAGCACAAGCAATAAATTAGTATTACAAGCTACGGTCGGTTGGCAAGCTGAATTACTTTTGCTTCCGATTGTACCCAAACTCACATTCCGCATCCGACGCGGGGGGTCTACGGTGGCATTCCCTGAGGTCTATCAAACAACAGATTCGGAATTTTTAGGAACAGGCGGGTTGATCTCGAACATCATAACAACAACTTTAAATCACGTAGAATCGCCTGATCAAAGCCTTGTCGGTTCGTTTCAACAATACTTTTTGACTGTGCAAAGCAATGGACTCGGAACGATTACGGTTGTTGGTCCGGTAACGTTAATGGGTACAACGATTGGCTTTTAAATATCCCAATTCATGCTTTTTTCAATAGGAAAGGAGGTGAAAGCTATGGCTGTAATCATTAATGACTACCAGTTTCAAGAAGTTCCCGTTGGAACAGGGTCTCTCCCCCTTTCTATTTCTCCCGGTTCGGAAGTGCTGCTGACATCTATCTTTCTTCAAGTTACTAGTGTAAACAACCGGATTGAGTTAAAAGCAACCATCGGCTGGGAGGCGCAATTACTCGTTCTGAATATCGTACCGAAGCTTCTCTTCCGCATTCGACGCGGCGGAACGAGTGCCCCCGCGACGGTAGTCTTCCAAACGACTGATTCCGTATTTTTAGGAACCGCAAGTGAAGGTCCATGGGTACCGCTCGATTTCACGACTTCTTTCCAACACACCGAGACGGCTATTCCTGCTATCGTTGGCACATTCCAGCAATACGCATTAACTGTTGAACATATCGGTCAAAACGTTGCTACGATTATTGGTCCAGTTCATTTGGACGGTACCGTTCTTCTGTAACACAATAGTCCGATACCTTTACCGTTTCTATACTAAGCAGTATGGCGAATTGATTTCCGTTAGGCTGGAAATCAATTCGCTCTTTGTTTAGATATCCTCGAAGATGTTCTGTGATCCCGTCCGTGTGTCCATCCAGACAATGAGTGCTGCGCCAGTTGCTTTTACAATTAGGTCGTTATAATCACCAATCGATGGTGTTGGAGTGCCTAATGACGGGTCCGCATTCGGATCGAAGGAGACGCTCGTCACACGAAGATTAGGCGCAAACGACGAACCGGCATTGTTTGATTCAGCTAAAAACACATCGATTAACGAGTTGCTTACACGGTTCGTATAGTACATCACCTTCACCCCGCCATTATCACGCGATACCGTTAAATTGGGCAAAATATTTTGCGATCCTGAAGGGCTATCATCTACTTGAATTGGCGTTGACCATGAAACGCCTTTGTCAGTCGATCGCGAAAGAAATATATGTGCAGAACCTGTACGGTTGTCTTGCCAAGCAGCATAGACGATGCCTTCTCCGTTAAATGGCGAGATATCTACGGCTAAATAAGCAATCGTCAAGACGCGAAAACCAAAGGTTGGAACAGGAAGAGGGGTTGGAACTAACGAGACTGTCGATATGGTAATAATAGGACCATACGTCACTCCCCCATCATCTGATCTGCGCATAAGAAATTGCGGCGTTCCTGGACCATATTGCATCCATCCGACATAAATTTCGCCTGCGGGACCAATTGCGATACTCGATCCAAAATTCGAAACATCTTGAACTTGATTTGTTAACAGAAAGGGGGTAGACCAGGTTATCCCTTGGTCTAGTGATCGCGAAATCAATGTTTCAGAGCTTTGGAAATTGTTGAAATAACGTGTAAAAGCAATATATGCTTGACCAAGATACGGACTGCCATTCGACGTATCTATGCGTATTGACGGCTTGTCGTTATATACCGCGGTGCCAAACCCCTGGTTTACAATGATTGGGGTTGAAAAGGAGGCGCCATTGTTCGTCGAGCGGTACACGATAATGGACGAGTCCCTTACAGGGTTCACATTCAAAGCTGTCGCTGCAACAAGAAACAGATTAGGATAACCGTACGCTGCTACACCATCACCTGATGCCGCGAACCCCGCTGGAGGGGGATTCAGCATCTCGGTGTATGATGCACCGCCATTGACTGACCGGTAGATCGTCGTCATATTATTCCCCGACCGCAGATCATTTGTTGTTACGATGACAGTAGATTGATCCAGTGAATTAAGAGCGATGGAAGGTTCTTGTTGAGGACCTGATGGAGTGATTTGTATATTGGTCATGAAATCTTTCCTTTCAGATAGTTTTTTTATTTTCCTTGATATAGAACGGAACCAATAATATGATCATCAACAATTGAATAGGATTGCGGGATGTACATATTGTACACTTCTCTTAGTGATGAGCTTATCCATGCCCCATGTCTTCCAACATGTTTCGGAGGATGTGTTACTTTTCGTATACGCTGTTTATTCAAGAGCTGTTCATAAAGATGGGTGGTTAGCTGCTCCATGGTCGTTAGTGACCATCGATTCACGCCCCATTTGTAACCATTTGCTGCAAGCTTATTGCGAAGCTTATGATCATCCAGCAGTGCATTCAAGCAGTGTGACAATTCGTCACTGTCCCCAGCTTTTGCAACCAATCCCGTATGATTGTGTTTCACCATTTCCGGAATACCGCCAGCATTGGAAACAACGAGTGGCTTATGTGCAATCTGCGCTTCCATGACAGTAAACGGATGATTGTCATTTAAGCTTGCGAGCACGACGATATCAGACTGCTTAATCAATGACGGAACGTCATTTCTGCTGCCCGTAAAAATGACGTGACTAGCTAAGCCCAAGCGGTTTGCTTTCGACTCTAACTCTGACCGAAGATTCCCATCACCAACGAGTAGACATATCCAATCATTTCTTATTTGTTTGAGAGTATACAGAGCATCTAGTAAACAGCTGTGCCCTTTTACTTTGTCAAATCGCGCAGGACAGATGATGACATTCGCTGCATCCGGTATCGTAAAGGTAGAGCGTTCATTCATCCGTTGCAAATATAGCTCCACGTTCATCCCATATGGGATAACCTCCATATGCTGGGAAGGCACCATATATCCAACGAGCGTATCATGCAGCCATTTCGTCGGAACAATAGTCAAATCGCTTGAAGTTGCGCCATAATACTCCCGAGCACATGCATACTTCCAAATCGTATCGGACGGCAATTTCCCTTCGAGCGATACCCAGTAGTCAGTTGAGAGACATCCATGGATTGTACTTATTAATGGTATCTCTTCCGGTTTAATTTGCCATAGTGCTCGGGATGAAATGACATCCTGAGTATGAATCAAATCATATTTTCCAAGTCCAAAATAAGATGCTGCAAGGGCATAAGAGCAGAACTCAATTTCCTGTTCAACAATCCATGGATCAATTAGCGACTGGTATGGAGCGTAGATCGCTCGTATTTCGCCTTCGACGAGCCGTTTAAATCTCTCTTTCTCTACCCGCTCACCAGTATTAGCCATATAATAGCTATTTTCATCCGGATGCCTAGCGAACACATCCACCTCATGACCTAGTCGTTCCAAGCTTGCTTTTAAATCTTGAATATAGACCCAAACCCCTCCAACATGGGGGATCAGCCAGTACGTTGCAAGTAAAATTTTCAATTTACTTCACCTCTCTTGACTTGAAGCGCCTTTTCGTACAGCTGTAAAGTTCGATCGCACATCTTATCCAATGACCATTTTTTGAGTCCATAAGATCTGGCTTTATTGGCCAGACGTTTTCGAAGAGAGTCATCATTGAATAGTTTATGAATTTGGCTGCATAACAAATCTGCTCGACCGGCTGGCACTAATAAACCGTTCTCGCCATGAGTTATCATCTCTGGAATACCTCCTACTGCTGAAGCAATGATCGGTTTCCCCATTGCTTGCGATTCCATGACCACGAACGGAAAATTATCATGAATGCTTGGCACTACAACGTAATCCGCTTCCTTCAATAGAGCTGCCATATCGTTCCGATGTCCAAGAAACTTGACATGGCCCTCCAGATTATACTGGTTCATCACTTGTTCAAGACTATCCCGCAGCGGTCCGTCTCCGATCAACCAACATATCCAATCCGAACGGTTCTTTAACAGCAATGAAAGTGCATGGAATAAAACATCATGGCCTTTCACCTGATCTAGACGCGCGGGACAGACCAACAGCTTCACCCCTTCTGGTTTAGTCGTTATTATTCCATTAGTAGATTTATGGAGGAAAGATAACGTATCGAATCCATATGGAATAACATCCATTTGTATATCATTCATGAGCCCAGTTGATTCATATTGTTGTTTAAGCCATTTGGAAGGGTAAATATTCCAATCACCAACCATGCTTCCATAATGATCGAGCGCATTTCCCCATTGTTCAGATAGGGTATCATCAGAAATATAACCTTGAAGCCTCCATTCGGCTTCTAGTTTCCCGTGAAGGGTTACAATAAGAGGTGTAGTTCGCGGCTTAACTTCAGATACTCCAATCGCAGAGATCACATCTTGCGCATGAATCAGGTCATATTCCTTTAAGGAAAATTCGGATAATGCTTGACGGAAAGCGATTCGTTCCCCGTCCATTGCTGCCAACCAAGAATCATAATTCAATGATTTCTCATTGAACCGAAGACCCATATACTGCATGATCGGAGTTAATACAGCTTGCTTATCAATCGACTTACCTTTATCGACAACGTGGTAATTCTGCCCAGTTTCGTTATGAGAGAGGATATCGACCTCATGCCCCCTATCTTCAAGTCCTTTCCTGAGTGCCAATACATAAGTGGATACTCCACCTGTATATGGAACACACCAATATGAAACAAGTGCAATTTTCATCCGTCACCCCTCTTTCAGCCAAAAGGAACAAAAATCATATATGATTTCGATACCAATCTATTGTTCTCATAAGTCCTTCTTCCAACTTCACGGAAGGTCTATAGCCAAGCAAAGTTTGTGATCTTGTTAAGTCCGGCTCTCGTGCCGGTATATCCTCATAACCCGCGCCATAAGCTTCATCATACGTTTTGGACACGATAGAAGATGTCGAATTGCTAAGAGAAACAATCAAGTTTGCAAGTTCCCTAATCGAGATAGAGCGGTTCGTACCGATATTGAATGCAAGTCCGTTAGCTTCCGGCTTGAGTGCTGCTAAAGTACCAGAGATCGTATCCTCTACATAAGTGAAACAACGTTTTTGAAACCCATCTCCATAAACCTCAAGTAGCTCTCCCTTCAAGGCTGCCTTAATGAATTGTGCTACAACACCGCCATATTGCGAATTTGTTTGCCTAGGTCCGTATGCGTTGAAATACCGAAGCACGGTAACTGGCAGTCCCTTTTGGGCATAAGCAAAGCACATATGCTCATCCAGCGACTTCGCCGTTGCATAGCACCAACGATGAACAGATGGGGCACCATAGATACGTCCGGACATTTCGTGAAAAGGCAGCTCCTCATTTTTTCCATATATTTCGGATGTTGAAGCAAAAATGACTTTGACATGGCGCGGATATGCTAATTCAAGTACATTGCGTGTACCGTCAATGTTGCCTTCTATAACTTTAATGGGATCATCTACCGTATTTTTAACGCCTAGAACAGCCGCTAAGTGGTAAACAACATCAGCTTTGGCAATCAATTTCTTCATCACCACTCGATCCATTACTGAGCCTTGGATAAGTGTGTGACGTTTATGATTTTGGAGATGGGATAAAAATTCCGGCCGCCCATTCGAGAAATCATCTATTGTCCAAACGGTGTGGCCTTCCTCCAGCAAACGCTCAACTAAATGTGAGCCGATAAAACCTGCGCCACCAGTTACTACTATTTTCATTGAAATCCCCCCCTTTTAAAGTAAGATGACGTTTTTACGGTCTGCGACTTTGCTTGTAGCATTGCGTGTATCTATGACAACAGGTGTGTGTTTCACAAATAGCTCGTAAGGAATATTCGAATGATCCGTTAAAATTAACGTACAATCAATATTTCTCATATTTCGTGCCGTAAGCGGGACTGCATGAAGCACCGTTTCGCCAATTTTCAGTTCATTTACATACGGGTCAAAATAATCTACCTTAACTCCGGATTCTAGCAGTTGCTCTATAATGTGCAGCGCGATGGACTCTCGCATATCATTTACATCTTTCTTATACGTAACCCCGATGACAAGTACATTGCATTCGTTTAGCTCTTTAGGACGCAAAGTCTTTGCAACCCGTTCTACTATTAAACTAGGCATATCCTCATTTACCTGACGGCAAAGCTCAATAAAAGGCAGATCAATATGGTGTTCCCTCGACTTCCACAACAAATATAATGGGTCAACCGGTATACAATGTCCGCCAACACCAGGACCTGGATAATATTTCGTAAAACCATATGGCTTTGTACCTGCTGCCTCGATCACTTCCCATAGGCTTATATCCAGCTCCTCGCATATCTTCAACAGACTGTTCATAAAAGAGATATTCAAATAACGCTGACTGTTCTCGAGCAGCTTCGTCATTTCGGCAACGCGCGGTGAAGACACGACGACCATGCGTTTAAACACTGCTTCATATACTTCCTTGGCATACGATGTGCATGATGGCGTTACGCCTCCGACAACTTTGGGGATATGCTCCAATTCCCATTTCGAACCGGGATCAATTCGTTCTGGTGAATATGCGAGCGAAATTTCTTTGCCTACTAGGAGACCAGTGGACTCCAAAATCGGCTTAAGCAGCTCCTCACAAGTTCCCGGGTACGTAGAACTTTCCAATACAATGAGTTGACCTCTTCGCAAATGTGGAAGCAAATTTTGTGCAGCTCCAATCACATATTTCAAATCAGGTTGATCATGATCATCTAGCGGCGTAGGCACACAAATGATTATGACATCGACTTTCTCGATGACATTGAAGGTAGTCCCAACATGAAAACTATTTTTACTGAAAAGATTTCGAATCTCGTTTTTCTTATAGTCAGACAAATAGGATTGACGCTTGTTTAACATATTGATTTTTCGTTCATCAGTATCAATACCATAAACCGTATTACCTTTCTCAAGAAACAACTCAGCCAATGGCAATCCAACGTACCCTAGCCCAATAATACCAATTTTATAATTAGTAGCATGCTCTTTCACTCTCTCAACTCCTTTGACTAATCTTCTAGCATCATACGAAAATTAATCAAAATCGCATTAGATAAAAGTCTATATTTTACAGAAATAGTAGAATGTCACGAAGTTTATAAGATTTTGAGGATATTGAATTATACCGACTGGATGCAATTGTTGATTGACAATCGCCTGTAATGATACGAGAGAAAAATAGGTGGATGTAAGTTAACATTATTGTAATAGACTCATATGATAGTGGAATGACAGACAAATTGACCGGAGGGGAACAAATGCGAATACTAATCGCCTGCAGCTGGTCTCTACCTCATGCAGGTGGCGTAAATACGTATGTCAATCAGTTGTCAAAAGGATTACAGCTCGCAGGGCATCAAGTAGATATATTCTCCCCGACGCCGGATGGACAGGGATTCCATGTCCCAGGAAAAAGCTTATTCATTGATAAAAGCAAACTAACATCTCTTATTGCCGATCAGACTAGTCTCTATATGAATCACTATTTGCCCGGAACTGATCCATGGATAACTAGCACCGAAATTGAGCGGTATTGTATTGAAGCAGCTGCCTTGTACTTCGACTTATCCGATTATGACATTATCCATGCACAGGACATTGTTAGCGCACATGCGTTGTCACGTGTTAAATCTCCTAAAACTCCTTTAGTAACGACAATTCATGGCTGTCTCACCAAAGAGTGGTTTGTTAAGTTGAAAGAATTGGGGTTACTGGAACAAGACACAAATACCCCGCTTTGGCACTATTCGGCCATACGTGAAAATTTGGGTGCAACCGTCAGTGATGTAACAATCTCGCCCTCGCAGTGGTTAAAAGATGTTTTAGTAAATGAATTTTCTGTTCCAGAACATAGTATTACAGTCAGCCATTATGGTTTTGACATTGACGAGTTTCTTCAAAACATGAATCGAGAATCAAATGTTACAAGACCTGCTGAGAAGAAAGTATTTATGTGCCCTGCACGCTTTGATGTTGTGAAAGGTCAAATCCATCTCATCTATGCACTAGCCAAACTAAAAGAAGAACGTACGGATTGGATTTGTTGGTTCGTAGGAGATGGTTTTCTTCGTGAAGAAATAACGCAAACTGCCAATAATCTCGGTCTTACTGATCACGTTATCTTTATGGGAAACCGCGAGGATGTTCCTGAATTGCTTCGACAAGCTGATTTTGTCGTCCTGCCCAGCATGCAGGATAACCAGCCATTTGCCATTATCGAAGCACAAATTGCAGGCAAGCCAGTCATCACTTCAGACGCTGGTGGTATTCCAGAAATGGTAACCCACTCATCGACTGGACTTGTATTTCATGCTGGAGATAGAGATCAGCTGTTTCATTGCTTAAGATCTGCCTTAGATGAAGATGATTCAACATCTCTGATTGAGCTGGCAAATCATGCAAAGAGATGGGGAGAGGAACATTGGTCATTGCATGCGATGACTGAACGTGTCGTCGATTTGTATAATCTCGCGAAAAGCAAGCATCCAGAAATAGATAACGGAATTAGTTTGCAACCTATACAACCTACACAAATTATACAACCTATACAACCTGTTCAACGGAAGAAAAAGAAAGGAAGAAGTAAATGGCGCATCTTACGAAGAAGAAGATATCTAATCGCATTAAAAATAAGAAAACGAAAAAACAGAAAAAGAAGACTCGCAAAAAAAAGATAATTAAACGAGTGCTTAAAAAAGCACGTCGAAGATCAATACTTTTTAACCTGAGAAGACCAGAATTGCTAACTGCTCATAATTTACAGCAGATGATCGATTCCAAATTCTCATCAGCCCATGATATTGAACAAAAAAACATCTGGAATCGTATTCTTCAAGTAATGCCTATTGGATACACAATTCCCGATATGAGCATTGTGCAACCGCTTATGAATAAGCGTATAAATTAAGATTCTATTGTATGAGCAGGCTGCCCTTTAGCTTAATAGAAACAAGGAGCAGCTACCGTAGTAGCTGCTCCTTGCTCTATTTAACCCGTGTAGTTTGGCAACCATTCCGTACAAGTATCTGCACGTAATTGCAGCTCATTACACAGCACCCCGGCATGGTGGAATTGTCCAGATAATGGCAACAGTATTTTTTCGTCATGCTGAAAATATTTCCCCATTGTAAAGATGGGTAATAAATAGGTTCCCTCATTATAGATGTTCAGGTTAAAGCCAGTGAAGCTAACCCAAGGAATGCTAGAAATGGGGAAAGTGCCCGGTGGTTCGTTTGTTTTAGCGGCAAATTGTTTAACATTTCCGTACTTTTTTATGTCATCAAGATAACGACTGTAGAGATAGCCACAGGATGACACCACCTTTTGCTGAATACGTTTAATTGTTAACCTTATATTTTTATTTTGGTTAACAATAGAATGTAGCTAGTTTAGCAGACATAATTTTTCCTGTAAAGATCATCACTCCAGAAATTTTTAGAATCCAATTCAAACGTTTATACTGGATAAATACGATGCAAAAGTAAATTAGCTTTGTTCGAACGGTGGATTAAGAGTAAAAAAACTAGGATAGAAACCTACTAAGACAATAAAAAAACCACTTTAGAAAGTGGTTTGAGATCATGTTTAATTTTGTTTTACAAATTGATTTTCTGACCAACACGGTCGACACTGAGCACTCTATAATTATCGAGCAAGCAGAGTCAACACATCATAATTGTCCATTAGTTCCTAACTCTCTCCAGAATGTTGTTAACCTCATCCATCCCGTGACAATAGCGCAAGGTTCCGTTTTCTTCCGCTTTATAACATGATCACTCCGCTTTTAATCATTACGCTCATCGAAAAAGTCTAATCCGGATTCCTTGAGCTAACTTCTACTTCATGATCGCCGGCAATCGCTTTAACCTCATGAGCACTCACGGTGCGTTATGTAATTATTGGGGTCATTATAAAAAGTCAAAAGGTTTTTCTGATTTCGAAGCAATTTTTTATGAAAATCATGTTATTCCCATAAAATGGGGAGAAATGCAGAGGTAAATGGAACCAAAAAAAGGGATACAGTTCCCTTGCTGCGTATAAAAAGAACACGCGGCAAATGAACTACCTCCCTAATTTCGAATCATACCAGCAGTGATAACTCATACATATTTATTTCCGAACGAAAAACTCTCCTGTTAGCGGAACGTCGCCCGAGTTTGGTCCGACCATTACCTCAAATTTACCCGGTTCCACAACCCAATCATGGCTTCTAGTAAGTGTACGGAGTTGTCTGTATCCCAGTGTAAGCGTGATGCGCTTTGTTTCGCCTATTTCAAGATGAATTCGCTTAAACCCTGCAAGCTCCTTGACTGGTCTGACCGTACTGCTGAATTCATCCCTAATATAAAGCTGAGCAACTTCCTCACCTGCGACATTTCCCGTATTAGTTACGTTAAACGATACATCCACTGTTCCATCCGGAGCAATTTCCCTTGCTGAAATGTCAAGATCCGAATACGCAAATGTTGTGTAACTCAGACCAAACCCGAATGGGTACAGTGGGAGCCAGTCCATTTCAACATATTTATGTCCATAGAATGGTGTGCGGTTATAGTATACAGGTAGCTGACCAACCGATCTTGGGAAAGACATCGGAATACGACCAGCAGGATTGACATCTCCGAAAATAACCTCTGCAATAGCATTTCCGCCCTGCTCGCCAACAAACCATGCCTCTATAATCGCGTGCAGATGCTCTGCCTCCCATGTGATCGACATCGGACGTCCGTTTTGGAGGACAAGAACAACAGGCGTTCCTGTTTCATAAATTCTCTTGACGAGTTCAAGTTGTCTGCCCGGAAGATTAAGGTCCGCTCTGTCCAGGTTCTCTCCACTAGTCTGATCGTTGTCACCCACCGCTACAATAGCAACATCCGCCTCTTGTGCTGCTTTAACCGCAGCGTCCATATAGTCGTTGCCGAGGCTGTAACCGAGGATTACCCTTACCCCACGTGAATCATTGAGATACTCAACCTTAACATCGTACTCTTCGCCTTCGACAAATTTGAACGCAACCATCTGATTGGAGTCAAGGTCGCCCCAACCGTCAACAAGCAGCGTGCCGTCGATCCACAAACGCATGCTGTCCATGCTGCTGAGTCCAATGTAACCATCCACTGTATCGCACGGTTTAATTTTGCCTGTCCAACGAACGGTGAAGTTATCTGCGTTTACACCGTCAGCAGGTTTTGTGTAAATCCAGTTGAAGTTTATCTGTTTGTCATTTCGCACACAAACAGGATCTCCCTCAAAAGAAAGAGAATTGTAGTACTCACCTACAAGTCCTTCGTTGCCATCATTGTCCTTGAGCCATTTGCCCGGTATAGTCATTAAGTCGGACTCCAGAATTTCGCAGCCCTTGGCGTAGATAACTTCGGTCGTTTCCGAAACGATGTTTTGGATGCCTTTCAAAAGCGTAACCGCATGCTCAGGCACAACTGGGCTGCTGTAATCTCCGTAACGGGGAACATCCGCGCTTGGTCCAATCACTGCAATCTTGCCAATGTCTCTTTTGAGAGGAAGCGTATTTTTGCTGTTTTTCAACAGGCAGATCGACTTTCTTGCAACTTCGAGAGCCGTCTGTACGTGCTCCTCACTGTGCACAACTTTCGAAGAAAGTTCGATATCTGTATATGGATTTTCAAAGATTCCAACTGTAAATTTAACTGTAAGTACACGTCCAGCAGCTGTGTCTACTACTTTCTCGTCCACCTCACCTGATTTTACAAGGTCAATAATGCTGTCCTGGTATATATCATGCGGAAAGTCGTAAAGCTGCATGTCAACACCGGATTCAAGACCCATTTTGATAGCTTCCCGATTGTTTTCAGCAACAAAGTGCATGGTATGCAGCATGGAGACAGCCGTCATATCCGCTCGTACGAAGCCCTTCATGCCCCACTTATCGCGAAGTACACCAGTAAGCAGCGAATGGTCGCTAGCTACAGGAGTGCCGTCAATAGAGTTATAGGAACACATTGTGTTCATTGCACCCGCTTGAAAAGCAGCCTCAAATACAGGCAGACAGTAAAATGCATTATCATGATGCCCCATCATGGCCGGAGCACAATTGTGTCCTCCCCTAGGAGCACCGTATCCTGTAAAGTGTTTGGGCTCCGACACTACGGCATCGGGTCTTGTAAGGTCATCCGTTTGAAGCCCTCTTACCATGTTCTCCGCGAACATAGACCCTAGATAAGGATCCTCTCCGTATCCTTCTTCCACTCGTCCCCATCGGATTTCCCTAGCTAGATCGAGAACAGGTGCCCAAACCTCATGTATACCAAAGCTGCGCGCTTCGGAAGCGATGACTCTCGCTTGTTTATATCCGAGTTCTGGCTCAAATGTTGATGCGAGTGCGACCTGCTGAGGGAGCACTGTACAGCCTTTCCACCCAAAACCGTGAAGTCCCTCTTCACTAAAGAGTACCGGAATCCCCCATCTTGAATTTTGGATGATATACTCCTGAATTTTATTAGCAGTCTCCGCTTTGGAATTTCGGTTTTGGATGCATCCGATTCCAATTCCAGCAGATACCTTTTCCATTTTTTCGTAGTTAAGCAAATCTGCATTTAAGCCTTCTACTGAATCGGAAATTTCATTTCCAGAATAAATATCAAGCTGTCTTACCTTTTCTTCAAGTGACATTCTCGATATAAGGTCCGCAACTCTTTCTTCAATAGGCAAGCTTGCATTCATATAAGGGTAATGTTGTAAGTCTATTCTTGTGCTCATTGTTTTCTCCTTTTAGCTCTCTGAGTGCTTGATTCTTTCATTTGTTGGCTAAAGTATCTGTCAAACTTCAAGTGAACAAAATCACAAGCCTGAATGGCCATATTGCCCAGCCTGGAATAAGATCATAGCTGTATACCGAATTTCATAATTAAGGTTTTTTTCGTTGTCCTGAAGTTGAAACAACTTCTCCAGACTCTAAACTATCAGTCTATTAGTAAAAGCATATTCTTAGATGATAAACTCCCAAACCATATTAGTATTTGAACTAACAAGACTTAATTTTGCACTATGTGGACATGAATGGATAATCGGAGATACGGAAGCAATAGCGAACCATTAGAGTTTCGGAAATCGGCGTACTCAGAAAAAACAACCGTTCCCCTATTATGTATAGGAAAACGGTCGCCCTTGAAGTCGAAGGCCGTCAACTTTGCACTTTGATTCGCATATACGATCCGACTATTGTCATCAGAGATGATGACACCATACTCCTAAGCTAAATCGGTAATGTTTTTGAAAAAACTGCTCTCATTAATTCGCATATAAACAATATTCGTGTAGCGCTCTTTTAGATTACCTGGGAATTTATGGACTACAAACAGTTCGTTATTCTCATATTTCCATAGTGGTTCTATCCCCTTGATAACTTCGTTATACCATGGCTCCTCACTAACACGTTTGTGTGGGACTACTAAATCGCCGAATTCCGGCACAGTGCTCTGGGTGTAAAAGGTTATTTTCTGAATATCCTTGTCAAGGTTCATCATCATAATAAAATACGGATCTAAGAAATCATTCAAATCCCGTGAAAGATTGACTAAGTCGATATAATCATTGGCTACGATCTTCTGAAACATCTTAGTGAATAGGATCGATCAAATCGCATGATTGTAGCGTTCAACCGAATTGTCAATACTCTGAGTAACGGTATTTACATTCTTATCAATCCCTTGCAGTGCCTGCAACTTCAGCATGTCCTTTGATTGATTGTAGGCGTATATGCCAAGCACCATAATAGGAATGATAATAACGATTAAATAGGAAAGAAATAGTTTTTGATTAAACCGTAAACGATTGAACAATCCATAGATCAGCCGTTTCATAGGTTATGCCTCTTCTCTGCACTAGGAAGGTGTTCGACCAAAATGATTTTTGAATAACGAGCTGAAGTAGGAAAAGTTGCTATAACCAACATCATGGCTGATATCGATAATTTTACGGTTGGTTGTTATAAGCAGTTCCTTTGCCCTTTCCATTCGGTGCAAGGTCATGAACTTATTGAGACTTATCCCTTTCTGTTTCTTGAATAAATGGCTCAAATAACTAGGAGATAAATAAACCCGCTCCGCCAATAACTCCAACGACAAGTCTGTCTGGTATTCGTTCTCGATTATTCGGACGACTTCATCGATCGCTTTGGAGGTCGCTTCCGAATTCTTTTCGCAGGAAGACTCGTTTGCCTTTAAAATACTCAGTACTACTTTACGCAAATCACTCAGCTTTACCGTTTTATAGATGTCCTCCAAACTATGCTTGAATCTATCATTATTCTTTGTTATAGAAGCATTGAATGTAGCTTTGACAATTTCGGTGCACACATATTTTACATAGATAACCGTAAAATGCTCCCTGTGTTGCAAAGCATCAAACAGTTGCTCGACATGCAGTTGCGCGATATCGTATCGATTGTGCTGAATGTTTTGCTTCAATTCCGTTAGCACATCATTTACTCCTGCTCGTAACAAATGACGTGCGGTTCGCAAGCATCACCGTACCCTCATCGAAAAAGAACTTGTTTTCCAGCATCGTTTACATCTCGTGAAATTGTTTGTGGAGCTGCTTTACATCATCCATCAATCCGCTGATCACAACACAGATATCATTATCGTACATATCCTGGAATATCCGGATCAAATGCTGTCCAAGCTCCGTTGCTTCCAGCGACTCGTCGGGGGCGGTTTCCAAGAGTAGCAACGCTTGAAATGTATTTAGCGAATTTGAGTATCAGCTTGCGTCTGCGCATCCTTCAGGACGGTATCTACATCTTTCCCGCCAAAATAAGCTTGCAATGCAACAACGATAATATCCTCAATGGCGTAAGTGTTCGTGCCATAGTTGACGGTAGGAATCTTAGCAGTCCATGTTGCAAAATCAGATACGATTTTTTGGCCTTGAAAATATTCGTCTGCCGCAGAGTAAGCTTCTCCACTTGCCGCAGCCTTTAGAGTACCAATGACTCCAATCTTTGTATTTAGAGACTGATAGAGTTCAGCGTCGGAAGCAAATGTCTTTCCGAGAAACTCGGCAGCAGCTTCTTTACCCTCCACATTCATTACATACCAAGAGCTGCCGCCAAGACTTGATGCATGGACGGAGCCTTTTGTTACTGCAAGCTTAGGAAGCGGAGCTACTGCCCATTTTTGTGACTGAGAAGCTTCAGCTTTAATTGAAGGGGTAATCCAGTTACCGGTAGGTACGCTAGCGACTTCACCATGATTGAATGCACCAACAAATTGGCTCCAATCCGATATCACCTTCACAATGCCGGAATCCAGCATTTCTTTATACAATTCAATCGCCTCTTTTAAAGCGGCATTGTCTGCAATGATCGGAGTCTTGCCATCCTCTGCCGTATACCATTGCCCCGCAGATTGCATCATCATGCGAATAAGTCCAAGATCGTTAGGGTCAAGGGTGAGCATGTTTTTGCCGGTCTTCTCTTTTATAGCTTTACCGATCTCGATATACTGCTTCCAGTCGATTTCTTTCATGTCAGCTAAGCTATAGCCCGCTTGCTCCAAATAATCTGTCCGTACATACATTCCGGTTACACCTGAATCAAATGGTACGCCGTATTGCTTGCCATCAACACTCGTCGGATCAATCTTATAATCAGCGAAATTTTCGACTTTTACGGCGTCTGTCAATTCATAAAACGAATTCGGATACGCTTGCAAAAAGCTCTGTGCTCGATAATCCTCGATCAATACGATGTTAGGCAAACCTTTCGTAGAACCTGAATTCAACAAGGTGTTCAACTTTTGAACGATATCAGCCTGCGCGTTTTCCACGATGTTGATCATTACATCCGAATGAACTTGTGAATATGCTTCTTTTGCTACACCCATGGCGGCAATGTTAAACGCCGGGTCCCACGCCCAAACTGTAATCTCTTTCGGATTGGAAGTGCTTTCATCTCCCGAGCTTGTTAGGCTGCCTTTCGTTCCACCAGACGAACATGTTGTCAAGAGAATAACGCCAGCAAGCAGAATGAAAACTAATTGCTTCAATAAATAATCCCCCTTGTAAAATAAAAAAAGATGAAAGCGTTTTCCAATGACGCATCCATCTTAACACTTTGTATTCATGTTCTTTTGTATTTTCTTTGTTAGCTTTTGTGCTATTATTGGATCGTTTATTCACTTTTCATGACGTCTCTAGCACATTCTTTTGTTGTTTAGCACATTCTTTATTTATTAATTAATGGAATGTTAATTTTGATTTTAGTACCTTCTCCCCGTTTGCTTGTTATGTTAATCCCATAATTCTCCCCGTACATTAATTTAATTCTGTCGTCAACATTACGTATGCCGATGCCGGAGAAAAATTGGCGTTTTCTCTTCGGCGTACGTATCTGCTCCACTTTCAGCTGCTTTTGCTCTATATCCATACCGTCTCCGTTATCCACGACCTCGCATACTAGTTGGTCCTCGTTCACGGCTATCATGATCAAAATACTTCCTTGTTCTTTTATGTTGAATCCGTGAAAGAATGCGTTTTCGATAAAAGGCTGGAGAATGAGCTTCGGTATGTGGTAATCCAAGCTGTCAGGCTCCACAAAATAATTCACGCGTATCTTCTCACTGTACCGTACATGATTGATATAGACATAATGCTTCATTGTCTCCAGTTCCTGACAAACAGGAATAGTGGACTCTACATCACTAACTGTATTTTGCAGGAGAGAGATAAGTGCATTAATCGTACCTGCTGCTTTTTCCTTATTACCTTGCAACACCAAAAACTTTATTGATGCCAGCGTATTGTATAGAAAGTGCGGATTGATTTGCATTTGAAGTGCGGCCAGCTCTGCATTACGCACTTGCTTTTGGGTTTCCAACAGCCGATCTACATAATCATGCAGTGCATCAAGCATATAATTAAAAGCGTTGCCCAGCTCTTTAACTTCATAACTGCTAGTAGCGATATCGATATGATTATCGAATCCACTCGTTGGAATATGCGACATCTGTTTAACGAGTACACGCAGGGACTTCGTCATTTTTCGGGTAATTAAAAATACGATAATAAGGGAAATCGCCACGATGACCATAATTGTCAACGTCACCGCTTCAGCATTCACCATCTGTCCGGTCACGGCTTTCTTGTCAATTAGATTTACCAGATAAAAATCAAACTCCGGCAAATATTCAGAAAACACAATTCGTTCATTACCCATGACATAGGCGGATCCTTCATCTTCTTCTCCGAGCTGCTGAGCTGCTACTTCTGTATATAACGGCTTATCCATTAGCCCAATCCGCTCGCTCCGATTGCTGGACACTATCAATCCGTTTTTATTTATCAACAACACGTCATTGCCTTCACTCGTAAAGTTAGCATAAAAAGATCTGAAATTGCGATCACGAATCGCAACATACAAGGTGCCGTAAAAACTACTTGTCTGTTGATCAAATAAAGCTTTGGAAGCCACAAGCACTTGCTCTTTCGCAATGCCTTTGTTGTCACCAGCTGGATAGAGCTGATACAGGATTTGCGCAGATTGCTCATTTGTTGCGTTCGTAACGGTGTGATGTTTCATTTCCTCGGCGAAAGTGGACCAATAATAAGCATCTGTTGAATAACTCCGACCATTCACGCCTATGATCATAATCCCAACGTCATAAGCGCTGAAGTTGGACCGAATCGCCTTCATGCCTTCTGTCATATGGTATGTTTCGGTGGCAAGTGATACTGCATCCGTCTCTTGCCCAGATAAATAGTTTCGGATGGAGGCATTTTGAGCTATCATCGCTGCTCCAGTAGCTACCGTGTAGTTGTAAGACTCAAGGTTGGTCTTCATCTGGTTCAGCAGCTTGCTGTTAGTAATGCTGAACGTTTGAAAAAATAATTTTTCCGACATGCTGATCGTTATAGCCAGGGTTATTAGCGATACGGTAACGATGCTAATGAGCGTGACGAGAAACAACTTGAGGAACAAGCCCTGTTTTTTCAGCTTTAATGCAGCATTTCTTATCATGACTCCTTTATCTCCTCCGAGAATTGTTTCCGATACTGGCTTGGCGATATGCCGGTATGCTTTTTAAACACCTTTGTGAAATAGCTCTGGTCCGAATAGCCTACATTTGCACTGATTTCGGATATCGATTCTCCCGTCGTCAAGAGAAGCTCCATCGCTTTTTCCAGCCGGACTTTGTTCAGGTATTCACTGAAACCTTCCTCATTATGAGTAGCGAAAAAACTAGACAGATACGAAGCGTTGAAATGAAACTGCCTCGCCACTCCGGTCAGCGTGATCGGATCAGCGTAATGCTCATGAATATATTCAAGCAGATTAGATATATTTGGATTAAATAATGAGTTCGCCTTGCGAATCACATGTTCTGCCTCATGTATGAACGCTTCAGCTAGAGCAATTGCGTCTTTAGCATACCTAGCTTCATCAATTTTTCGGAAGTAGTCATATTTAGCGTCTTCTCCCCCAGGGGTTTCATACTTCATTTTCCCAAGTGTTGTCGTCACGTTAAATATGAAGTTCCCCAAAAACGATTTGAATTCAAAAATTTCGGTGCGATAGTCCTTTGACCACAGATGCACAAATTCCAGAAAGCTCGTAAACGCCTTCTGGAATTGCTTTCGTCGCAGCTGTTCCGATAATTCTGCCATGTCATATTCTTGATACGCATCCGAGAGTCCCGGTAAATGATCATTTTCAATCAGGCTTCGTGTCGGCAGGTAAAAGCTATATCTTGTAAGCTTCAAGTGATTGTTCCGATAAATCTCTCCAAGGCGGTTAAAATCCTCGAAGCTTTGACTAAGAACGAATTGGGTACCGCTCTTAATCTCTGTCATTTCTGTGACGAGGCACCTGAGCTCCATAAGCATTTCGACCCATTGCTCTGGATTCACATTAATTAAGAAAAGAATAGAATCGTTGTCAAACTTTAGCTGCATATAGGCTGCTTTGTCCTTGCTGAGCTTACGCAGCCCTCTATCTATTTGGCTTGCGAAAGTCACCTTTTCATCAGAATCTTTAATATGGTTCATGTCCGTACCGAAAAATGCATAACGTCTGTATGGAAACTTCGAATGCACCAACCCAGGTTCTTGCGAAGCCTCGTATCCGCTCATTAGCTTCTCGATTATTCGTGTAAGCTGTTTTTCCTCCATATCAATTCCTTGATCGCCCATCTGCGTCCCAACCATTTTGGCAGTTGTTTTGTTTAAGATTGATAACAGGTATTCGGCTTCCAACTTCGGCTTTAGGATATAGTCCGCTACTCCGCTCTGAAATGTGGAGCGAACGTAGCCGTATTCACTGAAGCTGCTTAAGACGATTACCTCAATATGAGGGTACTTCTCCTTCACCCGCTTAACAAATTCCTCACCGTCCATAACTGGCATCACGATGTCTGTTAGTATGACATGAGGGTTGACCTCATCAACCAAATCCAAAGCTTCAAGACCATTCGAAGCCTCAGCGACAATTCGGTATCCCTCCTGTTCCCAATCTAGAAGGTGCTTAATTCCTTGTCTAACAAGCATTTCGTCATCTACAATCATAATCTTATATATTGGTTTCATTTCTGCCCCCTTGCAGCTTTTCAACCTATAATTAATACGCTACGATTTGATTTCAATCTAAAAAAAACTGAAAATTACCAGGGTAATTCATTTTTGGTCTTTCATTCAAATACACTCCTCTACTCTTGGTAATTGTTATAAGTGTAGAGGAATTTCACAGATTCATCCATGTATGCTTGTATCCACTACATGTATAATTGTACACATCATACGAGATATTTAATGAATATAATGGTAATTTAATGTATATAAGTACAATTGTTAGGAGTGTAGCGAGTAGTAGACTGGCCAATCTTTATCGTTCATGAGGTTATTGCCAAACACGCATCATTTTCTTCGATGCTATTTTTGACATCGCTTACAATCAGTGATATGCGAATAACCATTTATTAACAACACACCTTAATCAGTCTGCAAATTGAGCTCTATCTTCTCATACGTTTGGTTAAAAACACGTAGTCAGCTCACATGATGAGCTGACTACGTGTCATTCTTTATTGATTACGAATTAATCAGCTTAACAAAGCTCAATGCTCGCTTCAGCATGACAGCTGTCTGAGCACGGCTTGCTGTATCTTTTGGCGCAATCGTGGTTTCCGATTTGCCATTCATAATACCTGCATTTATTACGGCTTGAACTGCTTCACGGGCAAAGCCCGATAGCTGGTCTTGATCAGCAAAAGCAGCTAACGAAATGCTTGATGAATTCGATCCAACGCTTGTATCTCCTTGAACGAGATGAACAGCTTTCATAATCATAACAGCCATTTGCTCTCTAGTGATGAATGCGTCAGGATTGAACTTGTTGTTGCCTACTCCTTGTACTAACCCGTGCTGAACCGCTGTACTTACATCTGCGGCATACCATTTAGCAGTTGCTACATCGTCAAATACCTGATCAGCACCATTATTATTCAAGCCCAAGCTTCTTACTAGCAGCGATGCGAATTCTGCACGGGTCACTTTCCCTTCCGGATCATAAACTTGATTCGTTTTCCCATTTACGATCAGCTTAGACGCGAGTGTTTCTACATCCTTCTGTGCCCAGTGTCCGCGCATATCTTTGAATGTTTTATTGCCTTCAATGATGACATACATGCCATTCGAGTAATGCTTGATCGTTGCTACAGTCTTGCCATCCATAACGGTAAACACCGCTGGTACAAATCGAATGGCTCCCGTTTCAGGATCATATGATACGACCGTTGCTTCATTTAAATTGCGAATTACTTTGTCTACGGTTAAAGTACGCTCAATATAATCGATGGAATGATTATCGTATTCCGCATCTTTCGTTTTCAGCGTTGCTTTATAGTCGATAATGTCGCTTATACGCTTCATTCCATTGCCGGATAGGGCTGCATCCAATTGCTGCAACTTATCCTCGTTCGCTTTCACCATGCTTACAATTAATACAGCATCGGCATCTACTTTACCTTTCATATCCTTGCTGTTTAACATAGACACCGGCCATTCATAGCTTCCAAACTTGCTGCGGATCGATACGATCGAATCCGGCTTGTTCGCAGCTAATCCGCTCAAAGCGTCCAATGGAATTCTCACTTCATATCGTGTGTGATTTTCAGGAACATCAATCGTTAGAATGGTATCGGCTTGTTCTGCTTTTAAAAACTCCGCTGCCTTTTTGGCAAGTTGATTGCGATCAAGCGAAGCTGTCACGCTATTTAGTGCGGAATCAATCGTTAGCTCAGATTTCTTCGGCTCGTATAAAGCTGGGTTTTCACGGGCTGGTTCTGTTATACCACCACCGCTACCTCCGTTGTTTCCTCCGTCGGAAGTTTGATTAGTAATATTAACCGCTTTTTCAACTCGAACCTCTGATCCGTCCGTTGCAGTTGCGACTACTTTTACAGCTCCGTCCTTCACGGCAGTCAACAATCCATTTTGATCGATCGTTGCTTTGTTCGTTGCTGTTACGCCATCTGACTCATAGACAGTCCAAGCTACCTTCTTATTGGAAGCGTTCGTTGGCAATAGCTCTGCCGTCAACTTCAGGCTGCCGCCCTTCACATCAATTGCCGCTTTGCCACTTGCGCTAGTCAGGCTGATCGATTCTACCAACAAATTCGTAGATTCAGACTCCCACTTCGCATATAAGGTGATATCTTGTTCTGCTACTTTATCCGTTGCAAAATTCCATTGTTCCATCAATGCTTCATCTTTGTACCAACCAACGAACACGTAGTCTGCTTTTGTTGGTGCTGTTGGCTCTGTAAGTACGGAGTCTGGTTTGGCTTTAATACTTGCTACTTCGCTGCCGCCGTTACTATTAAAAGTAACTGAAATATCTTCAACTTCAGATTGATTCGTGATGACAATCGTTATCTCACCTCGAACCTCTGAGCCGTCCGTCGCGGTTGCGACTACTTTTACAGAGCCGTCCTTCACGGCAGTCAACATTCCGTTTTGATCGATCGTTGCTTTGTCCGTTGCCGTTACGCCATCTTCCTCATAGACAGTCCAAGCAACCATTTTGTTAGAAGCATTGGTTGGCAATAGCTCTGCCGTCAACTTCAGGCTGCCGCCTTTCACATCTATTGCTGCATTGCCAACCGCGCTAGTCAGGCTGATCGATTCTACCAATACATTCGTAGATTCAGATTCCCACTTCGCATATAAGGTGATATCTTGTTCTGCTACTTTATCCGTTGCAAAATTCCATTGTTCCATCAATGCTTCATCTTTGTACCAGCCGATGAAGATGTAACCTTCTTTTATCGGCGCTGCTGGTTCAGAAATCGGTGAATCAGGGTTTGCTTCAATGCTAGCTACACCACTACCACCATTACTATTGAATGTTACAGTGTACTTTTCTATTTGCGCTTCTCCAAATTGTGAGTAATCCCATTCCGATTGCCAATTCATTGAAATGCGTTTATTCTCACTGTCCAAGTGTATTGGGGACCAAATGTATCTGGAGTCACTCAAGTTTCCAGGATTCCAACGATCTGCCATAAAGATAAATTTATCTCTTACAATATTTCCGTTTTTATCTCTGTATGGCAGTACAAAAGTACTTTGACTCTCATGAGTAGTTCCTTTCCAATCATCCCAGAATGGATCGCCTTTATCTTCCCACCACCATGTTAATGGATGTCCTGTAATATGATATTTAGCAGGATTTGGGTTCCAGCCTGTTAAACCAGATGTTATTGAATAATACGTATCATCTTGTTTAAATAATGTTGGAGCTTCTCTACCATTGCTATGAGCTTTCGCCCAAATCGCATTTCCATGTTCCTCACGAGCTGGTTGTGTATAAGTATCATCCAGTTTTAGAACGATGGTTGTCCCATTTCCTTCGGATGAATAGATCAAATATGCTGTTTTATCCTCATCAACATAAAGGGTCATATCGCGGAGCATACCATCTCCTTCACCCCTTTTGTCAGGATCCCATCCATCATTTGGCATTCTCTCAATATCAAGCACTTTAAACGGACCTATCGGTGATTTACTTACAGCTACACCACCTGATGCTGTCCAATATTTACCCGACATTGGACCGTCATGATGCCACCACATGACATAATTATCATATTTCTCGTTGTAAACAACTTTTGGTCGTTCCACAACTTTATCCCAATTGAACAGCCCGTATAATCTTTGTTTCTCTTCGATAGAAGTATCTTTATATAGTGCATTCAAATCAGCAATTTGTTCCCGTGTATTATGTTTTTTAAGTGTTTGAACTGGTGATTTCATGTTACCAGCGAAATTATAAAAACGTTTTTCCACTCCATTTTCCGGAATGAAATTCCAATCATCAAGCTTCCCATAATTTTGTTCTTGTCGCCAAGATTCGAATCCTACTCCCGATTCCTTATATGATTCATCATCTTCATGAATATACATTGGAATGTTAGAAGCATCCGTCAATCCATCGTATGTTCGATCACCAAGAGACGGATTATTAAATACCGGCAATACAACACCTTCATTTTTCCAATTATAAAGGTCAGTAGATGAGTAAGCATGTACACCTGTCATCGGAACATAACCAGCACCCATGTTCGATTCCGTTTTATCTTCTCCGTACCAATAGTATTTTTTAGTGTTTTCGTCATATATAATACCTCCGCCATGCGCCTGAATTGGCACACCGTCAGTATCTAGCCACACTTCACCATTTTTGATGGAGCTTACATGACCAAGATTAGAATAGAAATTATAATATTCATTAAGCCAGTAATTATAATGTTCTAGTGATTCTAACGTTAGATGCTCTGTATCTTCGAGTTCATTTAAATAATTGTCCATAATATTTCTTACATATGGAACCATATCTTCGTAAAGAGTGACCAACTTTTCCTTAGCAATTTGAACTATACTCGTATCAATGTCCGCAACATTTTTTTGATAAACAGCCAAATCGCCAATCGATAAAGTAGAGCTGTTGCCGCCAGTTTTGATAACTTGAATAGCTACATAACGTGCATTTTTTGAGGGGAAGGTTGCGGATTGATCATAATCTTTTCCTGTATCAAGACCGCCGACGGCTGCCAACTCAAAATGTTGATCCAATTCACTTTGTGTACCTGTTAATTCAACGTTTGACAAATCTTTATCGCTTGTATAAATTTTGAATTGTCTAATACGACCGTTTTCTTTATCTTTACCTTGTCTCGGTGTGTAGAGGATTTGACTTATATCTTTTCTGCTTTTATTCAAGTCAAGAACGATATAGTCGCCTGCTAGGTATTTACGGCCCCAATCTTCCCAATTCGTTTCATAAAATGTATCTCGATTACCATCTAACATGCTTTCTACAGGTGTGCTCCAGTGTGCTTCTGGGGCGTATTTTACTGTGATCCCTTCAACTAGGAAACTATCTCTCTGCAAATTAACCATTTCATCATTAATTTGATTAGTCGTACGATTCATTTCTTCTTGCGTGGATGAATCCGATCTCATTAATGCATTGCCAGCTTCAACATATTGTTTCAAAAGCTCTAATAGATTTTCATCTTTATTCGAAGTTGCAATAAATTGTTCAGCATCTGTTATTGCTTTTGCAAGTTGCTCTGAATTTAGTTTAAAATTTGAATCCCTGTACAAATTGATTTCAGCAGCAGATGCAAACTGTGTGCCAGTATCACTTTGCGATGCTAGTGCTTTGAATTTAATATGAGTCGCATCGACGGGAGTAAAGGTTGCTGTTTTTATTGCTTTGTTAGCATCCCATGTTCCTTCTGCAATTTTATTAAAATTCACACCGTCAATACTTGCTTCAATTTCAAACTTAGTAACTGTACCATTCGTATCTGTGTCTTGTCTTGGTGTATATTCCAGTTTGTTAATGCCTTTGTACAGTTTGTCTAATTCATAAGTAATAGAGTGCGGTGGATCTTGATAGCCATCGCCCCATGGCGTATGCCATTTTGTATTTACATCACCGTCTATGGTAAGCTCCGGACCTTCTCCAGTTTGTGCGCTGCTCGCCGAAGCCCTCATCAACTGTTGTGGTATAACACCTATAACACCATCAGACAACATTGCCTTGAATTTGAGGCTGATTTCAACAATTGCATCAGAAATTTGTTCATTGCTGCCAGATTGAAGAGCATCGTCAGCTTTTGTAATTAGCGCTTCCAACTCTTCAATATCCGGGTTATCTTCATTCAAGGTTGCTTTATGTTGTTCAATACTTACCTTTAAATCATTTAATATCTGTGTAACGTCTGCTTCTTGGCCTTCGACGTACTGAGCATTTTTGATTACAAAAGTTGTAATTGATTTTCCTTCCACATTTGCATAAAGCTTAGTTCCTAAAACTTCTAATTTACCTTCCTGTAAATCTTTTTCTGATGTTGTCACATAAGTGGATACTTCACTTCCCGGCTTTGCAAACTTGGAAAGATCAAATGACAATTGTCTGCTGCCTTGATCCGGGTTACGATAAACGATAACCGTTTCCCCCGTCCCTTCGTTATAAGCCGTTAGTGTCTTTCCATCAGCGTCGCTATTCTCAAAAAATTTCGAGCCTTGCGGAATGAATTTACTAAATTGCGCCATCGCGTAATATTTTTTCGTATACCACCATTGTTCAGTATCAAAATCAGCATGAATCAGACCCCAGTTCATATTCTCCTTGTCTGATTGCATATTTTGTTCGCTTTCAATAGCTTGCCAAATTACCCATGCCTGCGGTTCAAACCATTTAATATCCACCATAATTTGATCAGCCAGCGCTAATGCTGGTTCGATATCATCATGATTATGAGCAATACCGCCTGGTCCTAAATCAACTTCTGACATCCATAGCTTTTTATTTTCCTGTTCGGCAAGCTGACGAACCTCATATCTTTTTGAACCTCCATAAGCATGAACGTTCATTTGAGAAATGCTGTTTTTTGCATCGTCATTATAATGGCTCCAATTTTCCAGGAAAGTATCGATTACGGATTCTTCCATTGCTGAAATGCCAACATTATTCAATCCTTTTTCATTCAGCTTTTGTCGAGCTTCCCAAATAATCCATGACTGCGCCCAAGGATCCCAATGCGAGCCTTCCTGACGATTGAAAGCACCCCAGTAATTTGTATTGGGCTCGTTAATTGGTGAAAGAGTATCGAACTCTATTCCAAAATCATCATTATAATGTTTGACTACCTCTGCTAAATATTCCGCGAAATCATCATAATAATCTTCTTTTAAGTTATTCTCCCAAGCATTATGATTACCAGCAGTACAACCACTGTGGGTCATATAGTATGGCGCAGAATTGGAAAACGCTTCCATAATTAGTTCTGGTTTACGTTTCAATGCTTCCTGCAACCACCAACGCTGTTTTTCATCACGATTAATATCAAAATGACCCTCTTCCGTTGAAAAGCCTTGAATATCAGCGCCTTCACGCATATGATTGTGAGTCGGATCATCGCCACCGCCAATGTTGTAGCGGGCAATATTATAATTAAGTCCCTCTTTGCCATATAATGCATCCACCAAATCATTTTTCGCTTGCTCGCTTTCCCAGCCGCCAGTAGCATTAGCAAACCATATTAATGAAGTTCCCCAACCATCCCATACTTTCTTCATCTTGTCTGGACTTAACTTAATTTCAGTTGCACTTGGTGCTGCCGAGACAGCATTCGGCAAACCAACGAACATCGATCCTACTAGCGAAAATGCCAAGCAGGACACCAACATTTTTTTTGCACGTTTTTTAATACCCAATTTCAACCCTCCCAAAAATAGTAGCATCCTAAAGCAACACTTTTTTTATAAATCCTCTGTTACCTAAAGGAATGTATGCCTTTAATAGCCATGGCAATCGCCAAGGCTGCATGTGATAAACATTCCTTTGAATCATCATGTACTTGCCAATAAGCAATACATTCATCACCTCCTTTTTAATACGTTGAATGTACAAACTATTTTTTTGCCATATATTTTCGAATATCAAAAGCTACGGCTGCAACTATAATGAGTCCCTTAATAATTAATTGATAATAGGGACTAACACCGATATACGTTAATCCGTAGTTAATAACACCAAAGATTAATACGCCTGCTGCTACGCCTTGGATTTTGCCCACCCCGCCAGCAGTTGACACCCCGCCAACTACGCATGCCGCAATGGCATCTAATTCATACATGTTTCCGTAGTTATTCGTAGCTCCTCCTGTTCGGGCTGCTTCAAGTACACCAGCAAGACCATACAACGCTCCCGAAATGGCATAAATATAAATCAGATTTCGAGCGACATTAATGCCGGAAACATGTGCCGCATGGACGTTTCCTCCAATTGCATACATGTTTTTTCCCAGTCGAGCCTTATTAAATACGACCCAACAGATAAGTGCTACAGCGAGCGCAATAAGCACAATATACGGGATCGTATAGCCGCCTCCAAGATCGATATATCCCGAACCCCACACTTTAAAATCATCTCGAAGACCGCCAATCGGCTGCGATTGATTCGGCTTCATATCGAAATAAAGGCTATTGATACCGTAGATTCCTACCATTGTTCCTAACGTAGCAATAAAAGGTGGAACATGAAGTTTTGCTACGATAAAACCGTTTATTAATCCAACAAGCAAACCAACTATAATGCCTATTAAAATCGGAGCTATTACCCAAAGCTGCGGCAAGTCCGGGTAAAATCGGTTGGCATACGTATCTATTTGCAGCATCGATGCCGAAATAACTGCCGTTAGCCCAACAACTCGTCCAGATGACAAATCTGTACCGCCTGTAATAAGAATAAATGCCGCACCAATTGCAATAATTAGCTTAGTCGAAGACTGCTGCAATATATCTCTAAGCGTAGAAAAGGCTAGAAAGTTAGGATCTGCCACCGCGATGCCAATTACAATCAAAATCAACACCACGAAAATCGCTCGTTGCATTAAATAGTCTTTCACTTTAAACAGTAATTGCGTGTTCATTACGTTTACCCCCTGATACGACCGAACGTTGCTGCGCAGCTAGGCGCATAATTTCTTGCTCTGTTACTGACTTGCCCTCCACAATGCCTGTCAATTTGCCTTCGCTCATGACCATAATTCTGTCAGACATCCCAAGCAGTTCAGGCATTTCCGAGGAGATCATAATAATGCTTTTCCCTTGCTTCGCAAGCTCGGTAATTATCGTATAAATTTCAAATTTAGCGCCAACATCAATACCACGAGTAGGCTCATCAAGCAGCAATATATCTGGTTCTGTAAGCAGCCATCTTGCCAAGAGTACTTTCTGCTGATTTCCCCCTGATAAATAACGAATTTGTTGATGAACAGACGGTGTCTTTGTTCCAAACTTTTCAACATTATCCGCCGCGTCAACTCGTCCTTTTCTTTCATTCAACAGCCCAAATTTATTTTGGTAACGAGACAAATTCGCGATAATCGTGTTCTCATAAACCGATAACACTGGAAAAATCCCTGTTACTCGCCTTTCTTCGGTTAGAAGCGCAATTTTATTCTTTTTCGCTTCAGAAGGTGTTTTTAAATTCACTGGCTTCCCGTTTATGGAGATTTTTCCGGAAACTACGCTCCGTAGTCCAAACAAGGCTTCAATCAGCTCTGTTCGTTGAGCGCCAACCAAGCCACCTAAGCCGAGAATTTCCCCTTTCTTCAGCTCAAAGCTAATATCCTGAAACGACTTGGGATTAGGCGACGATAGACCTTCCACCTTCATCATTGTGCCGCCAGGCATATTCTTTCGTGCAGGAAAGCGTTCTTTCAAATCACGACCGACCATTCTTGTAATAATGAGGTCTGTCGTTAGCTCACTTGAAGGCCAAGTTCCAACATAATGACCATCACGCATGATCGTCACTTCATCAGAGATGCGCAAGATTTCTTCCATTTTGTGAGAAATATAAATAATAGATACACCGCGTTTACGCAAACTATTGATAATGTTGAATAGCTGTTCAACCTCGTTGCCAGTCAAAGAGGATGTTGGCTCATCCATTACGATGAGCTTTGAGTGAAAAGAAACCGCTTTCGCAATTTCCAGCGTTTGAATTTTTGAAACAGACAGCGTCCCCGTGCGCACTCGAGGATCTATATCGACCTCAAGATCTTTGAATAAATGCAATGTGTCTTCGTACATTTTCTTTTCATGAATAAACTTAATCGGACCAAAACCTATTTCCGGAAACCGACCAAGCCAAATATTTTCCATTACATTACGATGCGGTACGGGATGAAGCTCTTGATGAATCATGGAAATTCCATTTTTCAGTGCCTCTTTAGAGTTATGAATCGTTGTTTTATGACCATTTATAAAAATCTCACCTTCATCCGGTCTATATATGCCGAACAAGCACTTCATTAGCGTTGATTTCCCAGCCCCGTTTTCACCCATAAGAGCATGTACAGTTCCTGGTTTCACCTTTATTGTTGCGTTGCTGAGCGCTTGTACCCCTGGAAAGCCCTTCGAAATTCCTCGCATTTCCAGAACATAATGCTGCTCCATTTCATATCCTCCCATCAAAAACCAATAAATAAGTTAGGAGGAAACAGCGGGATACCGCTTTCCCTCATCTTTATTTCATTATTCCGCGTCTGCAATGTTCGCATTTGTGATTTTCTTGTAAGCGATCCATACATATTTATCATCTGTGATTTCAAAACCAATATTTTCTTTTGTTGGCGTCTCCCCTTTGGAAAGCGCAGTAGCAATCGCAACAGATGCTGCTCCTTGGTTTTTCGCGTCATTCAGCACCGTACCCAGCATGGTTCCGTCCTTCAAGGCTTGAATAGCAGGAGCTGTTGCATCTACACCAACAACCGGAATATACTTATCACCTTTGAAGTAACCCGATGCTTTCAACGCTTCAATCGCGCCAAGCGCCATATCATCATTATTAGAAAGAACTGCTTCGATTTTATCTCCATTTGATGCTAGAAATGCTTGCATTTTTTCTTGCCCTTTGACTCGGTCCCACATCGCTGTATCTTTAGCAAGCTCTTCAACCTCTATGCCTGCGTCCACAATAGCCTCAACAGAATACTTTGTACGAAGCTCCGCGTCTTGATGCCCTGGCTCACCAGTTAACATCACGTATTGCAGCTTGCCGTCACCGTTCTTATCCGCGCTTGGGTTTTCTTTCCAATAATCGCTAATTAATTGCCCCGAAATCGTTCCTGAATCCTCTGCTCTAGCACCGACGTAGTATACCTTATCCCATTTTTCCATATCTTCCGCAATCGGCTCGCGATTTAAGAATACGACTGGCATATTAGCTTCTTTTGCTTTATCGATAATGACGCCTGCAGCTGTACGATCAACTGGATTAATAATAAGCGCATCGTACTTTTTCGAAATAAATAGATCCACCTTCTCATTTTGTGTTGGTTGCGAGTTTTGGCTGTCCACAACATCTAATTTCGCTCCGTTTTTCGCTGACTCCAGCATTGCATTGCGCACACCCGTCATAAAGGTATCATCAAATTTGTAAATAGCTGCTCCGATCTGTATGCTATCCTTTTTTTCTCCCTCTGTATTTCCTCCATCGTTGCTGCATGCTGCAGCCGTCAACATCATACCTGTCAGTAACGCAAGAACCCATTTCTTTTTCATCCAAAATTCCCCCAAATTCATTTTTTAACTTCTCGACCTATTATGTAGAAGAATGATTGTTATTCGAACCCACAATTCTCACGTCTTGTCTGGAAATTCTAATCTATTGTTGTAAATCTGATATGGTGTGTAACGATGAATCACTCATATTTCACTAGGGATTCTGTAATTCTACTCCGATACTCCGTTAGCGAAATCCCGACATGCTTCTTAAAGCAAAAACCCAAATATTTAGGATCGGTTATCCCGACGCGATCTGCAATCTCAGAAGCTTTAAGCTCTGTAAGACGCAGCATTTGCTTAACAGCCTCTATCCGGATGTGCATGACATATTGTCCATAGGTTAGTTTTACTTCTTTTTTAAATACACGACTGAAATAACCTGTACTAATGTGTAGGAATGAGCAAACCTCTTGAATGGATAAATCTGGATTCATAAAATGATCTTTCGTATACTGAATGGCTTCTTCGACAATATCTTTATATACATGCTTCCGCTGGCTGGAAATCTTCCTCATCATTTCAATGCATATATCAAAAACCCAACGTTTTGCCTCTCTTAAACCTGGCAATCTATACATTTCTGCATGCAGTTGAATACTTGTACCTAACAGTCCATCAAGATCAATATCAGCCTCTTTCGCTGTACGCAATATTACCGTCAATACCTCAAATAAATAGATTTGAATATCCTGCAAAGCAAAATTACTTTCAAACAGTTCATCGAATATTGTATCAACTGCGTCAGAAAGCTCTTCGGCCGTCCCCATCTTCAAGCTGTTCCTTAAAGCTTGCCCCTTCAGTTCGTCGAATCGAAGTTGCTCACTCTCATAATCTTCAATATTGTGAAAATAGATAACCTTCTTGGACCCCATAACAAGACGATAGTCTAGTGCAATAAGCGTTTCTCGGTAAGAATGATGTACATCGGCAATATCTGAAACACGCGATCCAACACCAATCGTGACATTCAGCTTCAGCTCTTGCACAATCTGCTCAAGAACATCCGACAGTGCTGCTTGCATAATCGAAAACCAATGCTCCTTGTGCTGTCCATTATCGATAGCCAGCAAAGCAATGCTTTCTTGATAAATAAACACTTTCCCAAGCGAATTGATGTCCCATACTTCTCGCGTTCTATTCAAAACAGCTTGAATCATATAATCCACACCACGCGACTGTCTTAACAAGGAAGAGGAGTATTCTTTTGATTCTTCCGTAGGATAAAGAGCGATGAGCGCTACAACATACTGAGAGCCGCGCAGCTGAATATCATAATTCATTGATTTTTCTTCAATTTGCTGGCTTGTCAGTTTTCGGGTAAGCAGCGATGCTAGAAATGATTCCTGAAGCACAGGCATACTTGTTCGATAATGATCTTGCAAAATTCGAAAGTATTCAGAATGCTCTTCGTTCTTCTTCATTTCTTTTGCTATGTCTGACTCTTCATCCACAAGAAGCATATTATTCAAACGAATCCCCTCCAATTTAAACAAGATGCGTCATGAATTTTTTACAATTTCATCATATCACCCTATAAAATCAGGCCTTATGACAAACTTTATACGTTTTTGTCCTTTTCATTGCCTATCCGAAAATGCTTACATTTTGTGTTGGTATTATTTTTAGATTTTGTTTTTTTATTGGTTCGCAGCTATGCTCAGCTTTCTAATGAGCAGTATTTTACTCCGATGGATTTATTGAAAAATAATTAATAATCGCTAGAAATAGCTTGGAAAAAGGTAATAAACCCATTCTTGATGAATATGGATTTAAACCTAAAGCTCATAAAAAAGCAGCCCCGTCTATAACATGGAATACCATGTTCTAGACGGGGCTGCTTTTTTTAAACTTTGTGATTTTACTTATTTACTCATTTGCCAATGCTTGAATCAATAGAAGTTCATAACTGGCAGCAACGCCTCCTTGCATGCTGAACTTCTCCTCGTATTCCTTATACATGTTGGCAAACAACCGCCTCGAACTGAGACCTCGCTTCGTATTAGCCTCTGAAGTGCTAGCTCCCATCGCTTTTACCGAGTGAAGAAAGTCTCTTGCTGAAGCATACTTTTCCGTCTGAATGAAGCTTTCAGATTGAATACTAGAAAAACCAGATTGAATGAGCAAGCTGCTCCATTCATTTGTCGATAGAAACCAAAGTCCGTGCCGCTGCGGCTCGACTGCACTGGCTCGATAAGCTTCGTTAAAAGCATAATGCATCTCGCAAAATGTAGCAGGTCCGAATGTCGTGAATATGAGCAAGCCTCCAGGACGAAGCATGCGCCGAAGGTGACCAAATGTTTGCCTTGAATTGCTCAGCCACTGAAAACAGGCGTTGGAGACGATGAGATCATAAGAGGATTCCTGAGCATCTTCTCCCCATACTTCAACATCCGCCTGAATAAAGCTTATACGCTCTGAAGTGTTTTTTAGGATGCCATCACGGTTCGCTTCATTTGATAATACACGTTGTTCAGCCAGCTTGATCATGGCGGGAGCAATATCAAGTGCTGTAATACTTGCACTAGGCCATTCATGAACTAGAATCTCAGTCAATGTCCCCGTGCCGCAGCCGATCTCAAGAATCTTGGGCTCGGCCATGTTGCGTTTGTTCTTCCACCCAATGAATGCTTTCGCAAGGTGATCTGACATCCTACGCTGAACATGAGCATGAGCGTCATACGAATTTGCACTGCGGTTAAATTGACGTCGGATATCATTTATCCTACTGATCATGCCACCATCTCCTCAGTTCATTAGCTATTTGGTCTTCCCTTCCTAAGAAAGAGGCATGCCCGCAGGCTGGCATCGTGAATAACGTTGCTTTTGGCAACTGGGTCATAAGCTCCACTGCCGCGCCGTAAGGACAAATACGATCATCAGACCCATGCACAATAAATACCGGGCAAGTGATGCTCTTTAGTTGAGACAAACAATCCTCGCTTCGCAAAATTTGAAGTCCTGCGATTAACGCTGGGGTTGTCCAGCTGCCGATCGTGGATAGGCTTTCGTCTAGAATGACTTCCCTTTCTGCATCCGAAAACATGAGCTCTCGGAATCTTGATTCTACCCCTTGTCGGTCCTGTTTGAGCCCTGTAATCATCTTCCTAACATATATATCTGCAAAGCCGAGATCAGACTCACCTTTTGATCGAGTAAATCGAGCAGTTGCTCCGAACAACACAAGACCATCAGCAAACCCTTTTGCCGCGAGTCTTAGTGCAAGTAAACCGCCAAGAGACCAACCTCCGATTAACAACGGACCATGATCAGCCATCGTCTTGTCTACTGCCATTTCAGTCAGGAGCAGCATTTTCTCTGGAGAATCGGCATCACTGTAATCAACAGAAACATGATGAAAATCCGGAAGAAACTCACGAATCCGATCGAAAACCGTATCTGGCATACTCCATCCGCATAACCATAAAATAGTGCCGCTTGTCTGTCGCTTAAGTTTCACTGATTCGCTATCCAATGTAATCATGGACTCAGCACTCCTAGTCGAAGTCCGATTGAATGAATGCGTGCGGCTGCATTTAACAACTCCTTATCTGTATGAACTGCTGACAAGGAAAAGCGAATACGCGCTGTTCCATCAGGTACAGTAGGTGGACGGATGGCAACCGCTGTGATTCCCTCTTCTTCAAGAGCTTCGCTGAAGCGTAAAGCCATATCGTTAGAGCCTACGATTAAGGGTACAATTTGGGAATTTCCGGAACCGATGTTAAACCCCGCATCACTAAGGAAGGAACGAAATAATCTGCTTGCTGCATAAAGCCTTTCTCGACGCCAGTGTTCCTCTTTTACTAAAACTAACGCCTTTGAAATACCAGCAACGATTGAAGGAGGCAGCGCAGTTGAATATAGGAGTGGTCTAGCCTTATTCACAAGCCATCGTATTAGCAAGCGGCTGCCACAAATATAAGCGCCATAAATACCGAACGATTTACTGAATGTTCCCATATGAATATCAATGTCATTCTGCAATCCGAATTCATGGCACAATCCTTCGCCTCGCCCTCCGTAGATCCCCCCACTATGTGCCTCATCCACCATAAGCATCGCTCCGTACTCCTGTTTGAGCGCAACAAGTTCACGCAATGGTGCCATGTCGCCATCCATAGAGAAAATAGCGTCTGTAACGATCAGCTTACGCCGTTTATCACGATACTTATTTAATAGCGTACGTAAATGTTCCATGTCGTTATGGCGATACCGGGCGTGCTCCGCACGGCTGAGTACAATGCCGTCCACCATACTCGCGTGGTTCAACTGATCGCTAAAAACAACATCTCCTCGCCCTACAAGTGCACTAATCACACCAGAATTAGCCATATAACCATTTGCAAAAACTAACGCTGCTTCACAGTTTTGCCAATCCGCTAGTTCTTCTTCTAGACAACCATAAGGTAATCGGTTGCCTGTCACATGGCGTGATGCACCTGAACCAGCTCCTTCAGTGAGCAAGGTCTCACGCATCACTTCAAGTATGGCCGGATGCTGGGCAAGTCCAAGGTAGTCATTAGAGGACAAATTGAGCAATGTTCGTTCTCCGCGCATCGTATAACCAGGTGATCCGAATACAGAGCTAGTTATACGCAAAGAACGCTCCCTCGAAACATCAGCCAATAATTCTAGTTCTTCTTCCATCCATTTCATAGTCGGCACCGCCTTAAAGGGCAATTAACTCAATCTCAAAGCCCAAATCCTCAATAATTTGATGATCAGCTGATATGTCTTGGCCTGCTGTCGTTAAATAATCCCCCACAAAAAGTGAATTCGCGGCGAAAAGAGATAAAGGCTGCAGCGTAAGTAGGTTGACCTCTCGGCCGCCTGCCACACGGATTTCTTTAGAAGGACATATGAAACGAAACAGTGCTAGTACCTTCAACGCTTTCATCGATGGCGTGCGACCTGCGTGTTCCAGTGGTGTTCCCGGTATTGCATTCAGAAAATTGATTGGAATTGAATCCGCATCTAGTTCGCGCAGCGCATAAGCCATTTCGACAATTTCCTGATTTGTCTCACCCATGCCGATAATGACGCCAGAGCAAGGGGACATGCCGTATGTCTTTACTTTTTCCACAGTTTCAACGCGTTGATCATAAGTATGGGTCGTCGTGATGGAAGGGTAGTTGGCTTTACTGGTGTTCAAGTTGTGGTTGTATCGATGTAGGCCTGCTTCAGCAAGTCGCCTGGCTTGATCATCCCCAAGAATACCCAAACATGCGCAAATTTTTAGAGGCATCGTTTCACGAATTTCTTTTACTGCAGCCACCACTTGGTCTAGCTCCCTGTTAGTTGGGCCTTTCCCGGACGCAACAATACAATAGGTTCCAGCTTTACGCGCCATCGCCTCACGTGCACCTGAAAGCAATGTGTCTTTATCAAGCAGAGAGTATTTTTTAACTGGGGCCGTCGAAACAATCGATTGCGAGCAATAGCCGCAATCCTCGGGGCAAAGGCCGCTTTTGGCGTTGATGATCATATTCAGCTTCACTTTTTTACCGTAAAAATGTTTTCTCACCGTAAACGCTGCTTGCATGAGCAGCAGCAGCTCATCATCGTCGGCTTCAAGCACTGCGAGCCCCTCATCTAGCGTTAAGCATTCTCCATGCAATGCTTTTCTGGCAAGCGATTGCCAATCCGTCTCTACTTTAATTGTTTTCATCTCTATCATCCTCCTATGGGTTTAACTGCAAGTGCCTCTCTAATAGGCGCGAATTGTATGGATTTTTGTAAGGTATGTATCAGCATGTGTGTAGTCTCTTCGGTATGCAAACGAGGAAACCGACCGAGAACTTTAAGACCGCTAAATTGTTCAATTAGTTGTGCATTCGTAGCAACACTCGGATCGTCATCTGTTTCCGTTAATTCACCATCGTTCAGTATAACGCCAACAATAGGAACCCCCCGATTTTGAAGGAAAGAAGCAGTCAGAAGTGTGTGGTTAATTGTCCCGAGGCTGGAACGGGCTACAATTAGAGCAGGAATCCGAAGCTCCGCAATGAGATCCACCATGAGGGTGCCATCGGTCAGTGGCACAGCGACGCCGCCAGCCCCTTCGATGAGCAGTGCTTCATAATGTTTTGTGAGCGGTAAACCAGCGGCAATTAGCTCCTTAATCGTAAGCATCACACCAGCCTGCTTAGCTGCGAGCATTGGCGCAAGTGGAGCTTCGAATGTAAATGGCGCGACTGCCCCAGGCTGTTCGTTTATTCCCGTGCTTCTTATCAGCCGCTCAGCATCGGTAAGACCGCTGCCAAGAGGAGCACCGGTTTGAATCGGCTTCCAGACACCAGCATTCATTCCTTCAGCACGGAGCATAGCGGTAATGGCTGCCGTTATAACCGTCTTCCCGACGGCTGTATCTGTACCTGTCACAAATAATCCGCGTATCGAATCATCGTTAAAAATGTTCAAAGAACTCATTCCCCTTCGGTGACGTGAAGTATCGATTCCATCAAAATATTTGTCATGGCATCCAGTTCAGCAACATTACTCGAGAGCGGAGGAATAAAGACGATCACATTGCCGAGCGGCCTTGTTAGCATTCCTAGCTCCCTTGCCCGCAAGGTTGTGCGAACTCCAATTCGATCTGCCCAGTCATACGGCTCACGTGAAACCTTGTCGCGTACGAGCTCTATTCCAATCATTAGTCCCTTTTGCCGGATTTCACCGACATGCTGGCAATCCTTTAGCGCTGCGAGCTTTCGCTGGACAAACGATGCCTTTGCTCTTACTCCCTCGATCATATTGCGCTCTTCAAACAACTTTAAGCTTGCCAAAGCAACGGCACAGCCAATCGGGTTACCGGTATAGGAATGACCGTGGAAAAATGTTTTCTGCTCTTCGTAATCAGCATAAAACGCTTCATACACCTCGTCAGTTGCAAGTGTCGCTGCTACAGGCAAATACCCACCGGTCAGCCCTTTGCCAATCACCATCAAATCAGGCGAAACATCTTCGAGATTACAAGCGAACATCGCGCCTGTCCGACCGAAACCAGTCGCCACCTCATCAGCAATGAGCAGTACGCCATACTCACGGCACAGCGCAGCCATCTGGCGTAAACAGCCTGAAGGCATAACGATAATTCCCCCAGCCCCTTGCACAATCGGCTCCACAATAAGTGCCGCGATTTCATCCGACTTTGTCTCAAGCAAATGACGCAGTGACGCTAACGTATCTTCCAGTGCCTGCGCCTCACCGCCTGCATGACGATAAGCATAGGGATATGGAATGGTGTAAGAAGAAAATAACATGGGGCGAAAAGTGTCATGATACAGAGGAATGGCACCGACGCTCACCGCACCAATTGTATCGCCATGGTACGCTTGGTTCATCGTTACAAACTTCGTCTTACCTCGTATCCCCTTGTTATGCCAGTATTGAAATGCCATTTTGATCGCGATCTCGACACCGGTTGCTCCTGAATCGGAGTAAAATACTTTGTTTAGTCCTTCCGGAGTAATTTCCACCAATTTTTCTGCAAGCTCAATTGCCGGAACATTAGCCATACCAAGAAGGGTGGAATGGGCCACTCGCCCTAATTGTTCTGTAATCGCCTGATTTAGCTCCGGCACATTGTGTCCATGTACGTTAAGCCAGACGGATGAGAAACCGTCATAATATGCGCGTCCTTGGACGTCATATAGCATGATGCCTTCTCCGCGTTCAATAATGAGTGGATCAGCGTTATTGTAATCTTTCATTTGAGTAAATGGATGCCATAAGTGGTTCTTATTCATGGCAGCAAGCCGTTCGAAATCTGTTATCACAAATGATCACCATCCATTATTTTTAATTGTTAACCTATAATAATTAATTTAGGTTAACAATCGGATTTTGCTATTCTAGCAGACCTGCACTCCCCTGTAAAGAGAATACAAAATGAAAGATTAAAGATTAACTCCGTGAGGAAGCAACCGAAAGCCTCATGAATAATAACAAAATATAGAATTATACTTTTGTTCAGCTACTCAAAAAAATACTAAAATAGAAACAACAAAAACCCTTCTGCTTGGATCACAAAAGGGTCGATTTTTTAAATTATGAAATATGATTTAATGTTTTTTTAGCTTGCACATGTCTATGAATAATAAATATTTTCAAGCCCTGCTATCGTTGTCGAACAGACATTTTCCCTCGATCATAAGCAAGGATGATCATCGTCGCACCTAAGCCAGCACAGATCATATACATCATAGAATATGAGGTGAAATCAGCTATTGGCCCCATAATAACGCCGCCCAGCGAAATTCCTAAATCAGCCATAGCAATAAAAAGTCCGATTAACACATTGCGGCTCTTCTGCGGCAAAACAAATGTTAAATAGGTTGTTAATGTAGGATAGATGAGAGCCTGAGCCGTTCCCATTAAAATGGATCCCGCATAGAAAAAAACAGCTCCTCCCGTTACAGAAAAGCTCACGCATTGCGCCGCCAATGTCAAAAGGAGCATATTCCCCATCAGAAATGATGAATGCCATTTACCGCTTGACGGAATCTTTTTTCTTAAAGCAAAACGAGCCAAAACAACGGTACCCGCTTGCAGCATTAGATAGATTCCAGCATTGCCGTTTTTTAATTCCGAAGCGTATAAAGGAATAAAGGTGGTAACTGCTCCAAATACCATTGAAGCTACTAACATCAACATGCTGCACTTAAACAAGATTGGGTTAGTTACTAACTGACCGAAGGATTTAAACATACTTTCTGACTGCCCGGTCTGATTTGCAGCAGTCTGGTCGCTTCCTTGATCCATTTTGGTGCCATAACCGAACACCCCAGTAAAGATTGCAATCGCAATCATGACCATCGTAAAATAATTCATATCCCCCGTTTGCCAAATGCCCAAAGCCAGAACAGGGCCAAGGATACCCGGCATATACGTAAATAAAGAATAAAGTGAAATGCCTTGGGAGCGATCCTTCTCTGGCAGTGAATCAATGATGCCGATCTGCAAAGCCATTGAGAAAAAAGCGGTTGAAACTCCTTGTAAAATACGAGCAATTAAATAACCCTCTAAACCCGTAATCGTATAGAGGATTAATGCAAAACCATTGACGATAAGAATAATGCGCAGCACTTTTATCGGTCCGTGCATTTGAATAATTCGGCCTGCCCACGGTCGAAAGAACATGGTAGTGAACAAATACGCCCCCATGATTAAACCGATCGTTGTATTGCTGGCTCCGAGTGACTCTCCACGCAAAGGTATAATGACATTTAATATGGAATTGCCGCTGAAATAAAGAAGAGCCAGCATATACAATCGTATAAAAGGCCAAGATAATGCTCCACTCACAACTTCCCTTCCTCCTAACTTCTGCATGCAAATATCCTATTCTCCAAAACTCATTCAGCTAAAAAGTGATAAGCATCTGCAACAATTTTTTCGCATATTCCGACTTGACGTCTTTTAATTGTTCGATTCTCACTATTTCTTCAACTTGACCATCTCTAAAAATAATGACTCTATCGCAAATATAGGCCGCAGCCTGTATATCATGTGTGATAAATACATAACTCATGTTGTACATTTTTTTTAAATCTTTTAATAAATCAAGCACTTGGGTTTGAACAGATACGTCTAATGAGCTGATTGCTTCATCTAACACAATGCATTTTGGCTCTGTGGAGATGGCTCTTGCAATACATACCCTCTGTACCTCTCCGCCCGATAGTTCATGTGGATATTTTTTTCTATAGGATGGAAGTAATCCAACTTGATTTAACAGCGTATCAACCATGCTATGTTTTTTTTTATACCTTTTTATTGGCTCCATAATGGCTTCTTCGACCGTAAAAAAAGGATTAATGGACGACTTATAGTCTTGAAATACCGCGCTAATGTTGCCAAAGCGCACTTTTCTATCCCCTACACTCTTGCCATCAAATAAAATGCTGCCTCGATCAGGCTTTTCAATGCCTAATAACAAACGCCCTAAGGTCGATTTTCCGCTGCCGCTCTCTCCAATAATACCGAGACATTCACCCGCTCCACATTCAAAACTAATATCATTCAACACTTTTTGTTTCTTTTTCGAAAAAAAACCGCCATTTTCATACGATTTATCCACATGATCAATTTTCAGCATTGTTCAACCCTCCCCCATGATCAGCTTAAAATGATTACTCAGCGCCAATCTAGTAGACAACAAATATTTTGTATATTCATGCACTGGTTCTGAAAAAACAGTTCGGATGCTCCCTTGTTCGACAATCTCTCCATCCTTCATAACCAAAACGTCATCAGCCATTTTTTTTACAACGCCGAGGTCATGAGAAATAAAGATCATCGAGCAGCCCATTCGCTCACGCATTTGCATAAATTGTTCAACCACTTCAAATTGTGAAATGGTATCCAGACCCGTTGTTGGCTCATCTGCGATAATAACGTCGGGCTCCAGTACTATTGCGAGCGCAATCATAACTCGCTGCAGCATGCCCCCCGATAGCTGATGCGGATACTTATTCATCACTTCGATCGGATTGTTCAACATCACGCTTGCCATAGCTTTTTTCATTTTTTCTACGATTTCGTTCGTACTCCAGCCGAAATGTTCATAAAGGGTTTCCTTCAAATGAATGCCGATTACACACGAAGGGTCAAATGCACTCATCCCATTTTGCATAATCATACAGAGCTGCTTTCCCCTTTTTTTCCTCATTTCATGTTCTGAAAGCTGATTTAGATGTTCACCTTTAAATACGATATCGCCAGATTGGCGCAGCCAGGCTTTATTCAACCCCATAATCGACCTGCTGGTGACAGACTTGCCGCTCCCGCTTTCCCCTACTATAGCAAGGCAGCTGCCTTGCTTTAACTCGAATGAGCTGTTATGAATGATCACATGATCCGTTTTCATATCCCATACTTTTAAGTTTTTTACCGCTAATACATTCATGGCTTTAATCTGCCACCTCTTTTTCGCGAAATCTTTTTTTGGTCACGATTCGTTTCCCTTGAAGCATAGAATTAGAGCTCATTAACTTCGGATCCAATGCAATCTGAAGGGCATCCGACAAGAAATTAAATGCCGAAACGATAATAATAATAGCTATGCCTGGGGCTAACATGAGCTCAGGTCTTGTAAACATAACTTCTCTCGCTTCATTCAGCATCATTCCCCATTCCGCGTCGGGCGCTTGAATGCCTAATCCTAGAAACGAAAACCCTGATATTTGCAAAATCATCGAACCGATCGCGCTGCTCGAGATGACTGTTATGTCCGCAAATGTAACCGGAATCATATGCTTATAAATAATTTTTGCATTGCTGATGCCAGATGCTTTGGAAAATTTGACATAATTAAGTTCGGAATACTGCATCACAGACGTTCTGATTACCCGAGCAAACCATGCCCATTTCATAACAACAAACGCTATCAAAATGTTTTCAAGACCTACACCTAAAATGCCGACTATCGCCAATGTCATAACATATAGCGGGAAAGAAAGCATGATATCGCAAATTCTCATAATAAAGGCATCTACTTTTCCTCTAAAGTAACCTGCGATAAAGCCTAATAGTGCGCCTATCCCTATCGATATCGCTAATGCAGCCAATACCCACAAGACACTGGGACGAATGCCATAAATTAATCGGGATAGAATACATCTCCCCAAGTGATCGTTCCCGAGCAGGTATTCCCAGGACGAGGACGCATATCTTACGCTCATCTTGACTTCGTTAGGATCGTGCGGGGCAAAAAAAGAGGGGAATAATCCGACAATAAGCGTTGCAGCAATAACGATTAAGGATAAGCTGCCTATTTTATCTTCGCTTATGTTTTTTAATCGTTTCATCTAGATCTCCTTCCTCATTTTAGGATTCAAAGCGGCATTTACGATGTCCGATATGGTATTAAATAATACAAATGCGACTGCCACTATTAGAACATAGGCTTGGATCACAGGGAAATCTCTGCTTAGAATCGATCTTATACTTAAACTTCCTAATCCTGGCCACGCAAAAACATTTTCAACAACGACGGTGCCTCCTAAAATAATCGGGATAGCCATACCGAATATCGAAATGGCAACCTGCAAGGAATTTCTTAATATATGCATCGTAATTTTTTTCTCAGACAAGCCAGATGCCCTGCCATATAGAACATAGTCTTCATTTAGATTGCTTATCATCGAGCTTCTGACGTTTCGAAAATAAATCCCTGCATAACTTATCGCAATCACAGTTACCGGCAAAATATAGCTTTTATACGAATCCATTCCGCTCGTAGGCAGCAAATCCAATTTAACGGATATATACCAAATTAATATAGCTGCAAGCCAGTATGACGGCATGGATGTTAATAAAAATGAGATGCCCCTTACTGATTTGTCTATCATTTTCCCTTCATTTATTGCACTAAGCACCCCCAATAGGATGGACAAAACAATAACAACGATAGATGAAACCAGCGTTAGCTTCAACGTATTCAGCAAAGCTGGGCCTACCAATGACCAAATCGGTTTTCCTGTGACATATGAATCTCCAAAGTCTAGTTGCATGCAGGCAACGACCCAATGTAAATAACGAATGATAAATGGCTGGTTCAAGCCAAGTTCTTCTTTCGTCTGAGCAATTAAATCATTTGTTATATTGGGTATGCCTTGCGCTTGCAATATCAATTGGGCCGGATCTTGGGGAGAGAGATTAATGAATACAAACGTTATAAACGAAATAATTAATAGAAGAGGGATTGCTAACAATAGCCTTCTAATGATGTACCTTGCCATATAAAAATCTCCTTTCTACAGAAAATATCAAATGACTCTATCCTTCTTTACTCAAAATAAAAAAGGGAGTAATCCTCCCCTTTAATTTTCCCCGTTCTATTCAAAGCTCATTCGCTCGAATGGCAGCTCAAATTGTGTTTGTTTAAACGAGATATCTTTTATCTCTTTTGGCGCCACGATAGTGACACTGCCATTCGAGATTGGAATAAAGACAGCTTCGTCATGAACGATTGTCATAATATCAGCATATAACGATTTCCGTGCAGCCTCATCCTTGGATACCATGACCGCATCAATTTTCTTGTAAAGCTCACTTGCTTCCGCAATTCCGCTTGTTGTATGCAAATAAGCATTCTCAGAAGTAAAAGCAGAGATAGTGCTTTGCGGATCATAAGCGAGTCCCCATGTTTGATTGAATAATAAATCATAATCTCCGGTTGATCTTCTTTTGGCGATTGAGGTTGATTCCTCACCGATAATTTCCAATTGAATACCTATCTCCTTCAAAGAGCTTTGAATAAATTCAGCCTGCGTTTTTTGGGAAGAAGAATTGCTGTCATAATATAATTGGATTGCTAATGTTTTGTTATCCTTCACTCTAGCTGCAGCGCCTTTCTCCAGTTTCCATCCTGCACCTTCCAATAGCTGCTTCGCTGCTTCCAAATCATAGTCTCGTTTCTTCAAATCGACATTCGCATAATTGACGTTAGCTGAAAATAGGGAATGCGCTGCTGATTCAGTCCCGTTAAAAATATCCTTACTAATCGTATCTCTATCAATAGAGTGCCAGATAGCTTCACGAACAACTTTTTCGCTTACGGGATGATCGGATTTACTGCTGTTGGCCACGATCATTTTTGTGTTCATCGCTTCACTTCTAACAAGCTGATAATTGCCTGTTTCGATTAATTGTTCCATCGCTTCAACATCGATACTGTCTGCACCACGATCGTCAGTGAACACAAAGTTCACTTCACCCTTTTGCAAAGCTAGGAATGTCGTCTCCCCCGCTGGGAGAACTTTAGACGTAATTTTTTTAATGTTAGGTGCGCCGCCCCAATATGCTTCATTTGCTTCAAACGAAGCATACTCATCAGATTTATGGTCCGTAAGCTTATATGGTCCTGTTCCGTTGTAGCCGTTTACGCCATTTTTCGTTTCTCCATCCATAAAGTTTTTAGGGGAGATGAATACGTACGGCCTAGTCATGGATAATTCAACTAAGGTTGGATAATAGGATTCAGACAGTGTGAGTTCAACTGTATATTCATCTACCGCTTTAACGCTTACTATTTTTGTCGACAGCTTGATCCAAGTATGCTTTTCTTTATTATGTTGTACCGCTTCAATATTTTGCTTTACAGCCTCTGCGTTAAAAGGTTCACCATCATGGAACTTCACATCTTTCCTCAAATGAAAGGTATATATTTTGCCATCTTCTGAAATTTCCCATGCTTCAGCCAGTAAAGGCATGATTCCCTCCTTTGTGTTTTCGACTAAAGATTCGTACACCATTCCTTGTGCTGGCATTGAACCTGCATACAGATGTGGATTCATATCATTAATGTCTTTGGCCGATGCATACACGAGTTCTGTTTTCTTTTCCTTATTTGTTGGATTCGATTTCGCATCTTTGACGTCACTGCAGCCTGCCAGCACAATTAAAAGCATCAGCATGGATAAAACAACAACAAGCAAATTTCCTTTTTTCACAATATTTCCTCCTAAAAAATATAAGTTCATTATGCTTTCAACAATTATGCTTTTAAATATTTCCCAATTTCATTACAAATTCTGTTCAAGTCTTCTTCAAAGCTTTGAACAGCAAATGCAGCAGATAACCTAATTTCCTTATGAGATCGAGCAACTTCTTCCAACTTTTTCTCATAGGTTTGTATGAATTTATCGATGGTAGGGCATCTCGAATCTAAATATTTTGCAATTCCCTGAATGATTTTCAGACGATAATAATCCTCCTTTGGCATTCTTGGAATATCCAAATCACCTTCCCTATTGATGAACATCTTTCTGATAGGGACTGCAGAAAAGTCGAAATATTTCCCATCCTTATCTGGTTCAGAAAAAGGATCGATCAATAGCGAGGTATAACGGATATACAACAAATACTCTTGATGAATAGTTTCGAACGTGGGGAAATTATCTATATCATGACGTGATAAACTTTCGAGTCTTACCGGATAATTGTCATCCGTCATAAATTTAAGTAAATTTATACCTTTTATATGTAACTTACTGATAATATTCATAATTTCTTTCCAATGGGCCAACATCTCACGAATGAGTAATGGTGTAATTGGCCCTTCAGGATAAATTTTATAAACATACTTTATGGTTTCTCGATCCCCGAATATCGTGCTTAAAGAAACGTCATTCATAAAGAGCGGCGGATGAACGTATAACGAAATATTTCTTGTTTCTGCTTCAATCGGCGATTCCATTATGTCTATCGCAATACCTAATTGTTTGTATGCTTTACAGAGTTCTTCAACATTAGGAGACGGGTACTTTGTAGAGCCTATAAAAACTTTTTTCTTGACCGCTGTCGTTAGGGCATGATTTGTAGGTCTAGCATGCATCCATCTTGTATCACCAAAGTAGGTGGAAAAACTAATAATCTCCGTACTCGGATTATAATCATTCATATAATGGCGAATTAAGCTATTCGAGCCTAACGTCGGTGAAATTAATAGCATGTTCTTTACTTTCCTTAGAAGCTTAGGATCGATTTGTTTCAACACTTCGATATAGGCATCCGTTGTGACAGCAAATATAAGGGTATCCCACTCACCTGTAATCGTTTCGTACCCTTTAAATACGTGATCAACAAAACATTCACCCTCCATAGCACGATGCTTCTCATTCTGAATGCTTACACGTATACGTTGATTGCTCTGTTTAATCGAATCAAAAAATGACTCAGAACGTACGGATTCTCTCCCTACTATCGCTATACGGCAATCCCAACATTTTTTTAGATTCACAGCGAGTTGAATCGTAGCTGGTCCCGTGCCTAACAGCAAAACATGTTTGAAATCACCCATAAATGCCTTCCTTCCTAATAAAAAAACACACTATGCTTTTTGGTACAATGCAATATCAAACAAATGATCTGGACGTCTTACCTGTTCCACCAACCTCCATTTTTGAGCATTCACCTCTTTCAATGGAAAATTGAATAATGATTTTATTTGTTCTCCATATCTCATTGCCACAACGACATGCTTATTGGTCAATGAATAGAGCTGATCCAAAATGTCATATTTATTTTCAACGGTTGAGCTAAAAATGATATGGGAAGCCTGTTTCGTAAAATCAAGATTTTCCACCAGCCTATTCTCTAATCGAATATTTAAGCCGCTGCTAAATTTCTCCACAACGCTCCTTCCAAGCTCTAAAGCTTCATCGTCAATATCTAAGCCAACGACCTCCGCTCCAGTGCGCTTCGCAATCAAAATGGGCGTCATCGGAAATGCACCTGAGCCTATTAATAACACTTTTGAATCCGAGGATAGTTGGAAGCTCCCAAATTCTTCTTCGATGCACGATTCTATGTTTTTGAAATAATCGGTTATCTCAGCATTTCCTTCATGAAGCTTTAATGCACGATATTTCTCCATAATCGCAACGCAAAATGCCGATTTTCTTCTCAAATCCACCACAAGTTGAAGAATATCATTGGAATCATGATGTCCAAGTAGATCCCAAGCTTCATGGTTACTTCTGTTTGTTACGAATTTCGAATATTCATCTATTAAATTTTCCATCTCCGAGCTATTGTTAACCGTATGATCATATCGACCTGCTAAACGATCAAATTTTTCTGAAAATTCAATCAATTTATTTTGAAAACTCTTCACCTTATTCATTGTTTTCCCCCTGCTATAAAAAATCACTACACTTCTATAAAAGCTTTGCCTTGCGCAACAATTCCAACAGATCCTTCAATTTTAAGACTAGCAAGTACTTCTTTATAACAATCCGCCATTACTTTAATCGTGCCACCGGGTTGTTTTATTTGTGCAACAACTCCCTTCTTATTTTTCCATGCTAGATAAGCACCCAATGAAGCAGTCCCTGAACCGCATCCCCTTTCCCAGATCATACTGTCTAGATGCGGAACATAAATCAGCGGAGCTAATTCAGCAGATTGTGATTTATACAATAAAATGCCAACCAAGTTTGCATTTAAAGTTGATCCAAATAATTTAGCTAATCTTTGCGCTTTATCTCTATTCCATTTATCAAATTGCTCTACTTCTATCACAATATGAGTAAACTCCTGGTAACTCACTAGAATAACATCCAGATCGCAACCGTCATGTTTAATCGTTCTCTTTTCTATCTTGTTAGGAACTGGCATAGCAACTTGACATAAATATTCATCTGCCATTTTTCTTACCTGGCATATGATTAATTTATCTGTTCCTGATACCTCTAATCGTAATTCCGCCAAGGCATCCTGATCCAACCCTTTTTCTGACGCAATAAAAGCTGCCAATGACATGCACGCATTCCCGCAAAACTCACCTCCAGCCATGATCAAATGTGCATCCGCTTCTTTTTTATTCGATTTTTCGATAAAACCTACTTGCTCCGCATTCACGTTGTCATAGGACATCATTTTTGTTGCAATATGCTTATACTCATCAACAGGATGATTCGATTTAACTAAAATCGTCATATTTTGTGTTGGATTAAATTTAATAAAATCTATTTCCTGTTTCATCACAACTACCCTCAACCCTCCGATTTTTTATTGGTATTCCTTTAATGTGTAGAGTTTCCCAAGCTATAAAGTGTAATAATTACGATATAACATTGTTTTAAATGTAATGATTACGATTATCACTCACAGGATTGATTATAGCATGATGTTGAACCGTGTCAATATTGATTTTGGTTTTTTTTGGTTTTTCAATACTATTTGACCCTACTAAACAGCGGTTGCGCGGAATTTTATGTTTTTCAAAAAGAAAAAGCCACCTAAAAAGGCGGCTTACAATCCAAAAGAGTGCAAAAGAATATTTTCCATTCCCCGCTCCCAGCTTTAAATCCAATAACAAAGGAACAATTCCCTCCCATTAACCTTTTTCTTCTGTCCTCGATTGGATGAAAGTGCTCTGATTAACGGGAGCTCCTCCCTTGTTGATGCTCTTAAAATTCTCTACTGACTTACTATTGTAAATTGTTTTTTATCCAGCTAAGCAGTGATTCTTCCTTAGGGGCCCAGCCAAGTAAATTTCTTGCGTGAGCCGCACGTACACGGCTGTTTGAAGCGATGGCAAAACGCGCCCAATCCCCAATCTCTGCAATCGACTCGTCTGCGGACCAGCTTATCGTCTTGCCGCCAAAGCCTAGCGCCTCACTGACCGATTTGGCGATGTCCCCGTACGATTCCTCCCCATTTTCGGCAAAGAAATACGATGCGGAAGGTGCTTTTTCAAGTGCCAACACATACAGCTGAACCAAATCCTTGATGTGTACATTGGACCAGCGGTTTACGCCTTTACCAACGTGAACGCCACCTTTCAGCTCACGCGACTTGCGAATAATTTGAGGCAATTGATCGCTTTCCACAGGCAATGCTAATGCATCACCATAGATCATAGACGGGACAATCACGATGCCTCTCACCCAATCCTCAATTCCAGCCCTGCGCACGAGGTTGTTGATCGCTACGCGATTTTCCCTAATATCCATAGGCACAAACGGCGTTTCCTCGTCAAAAATATGTTCGCTCGCTGTATCGCCGCGGGCATCATCCCCAACCACACTCGAACCCGAAGTATGCAGAAATGGTTTCCCGCTTCCGCGCAGCGCAGCAATAAAAGTCTCAACTGCCACTAAATGATCAGAATCGGCCGTATGAATAACTGCGTCGCTGAGTTTGGCATACTTCGTTAGAGTATCTGTATCATCCAACGTTCCAAGTATAGGCTCTATACCGATTTCCCTTAATGCTTCCACCTTATCGGGATTACGAACCAGACCGTAGACGGTATGCCCCGCATCAAGCAAAGCTTTGGCCACCCATCCACCAATATAGCCTGAAGCTCCTGTAACAAACACTTTCATAACTATCCCTCCTCAATCATGTTGTATAACTTAAATTAAGATAACTTTTCAATAACGGCTTTCGTTACAGCAAGCGTAGATTGCGGGTTTTGACCAGTAATGAGGTTGCCGTCCACCTCGTAATGAGTAGACCAGTTCGGCGCTGCCACGAATATTGCTCCTAGATCACGAAGCTTGCTCTCCAGCAAGAAAGGCAGATGCTTGTCCAGCGTCGTTTGGGCTTCCTCCCGATCTGTAAATGCATTGACTCTTTTACCCGCTACAAGCGGTTGTCCATTTGTCAAAGTTACACCAACCAGCCCCGCAGGACCGTGACATACAGCAGCTACAATTTTATCTTGTTCATAAAAATCACGCAGCAGCCTCTTCAGGTTTTCGTCATGCGGTAGGTCGTACATCGTTCCATGACCGCCAGGCAAAAATATAGCGTCGAACCCTTCAGCAGATACTTCATCCAGTTTTATAGTGTTCTCCAAATATTTCTGTGCATTCAATATTTCTTGCGGAGTGTTAGCATCAACACTTCCAGGATCAATTGGGCCGATTCCTCCAAGCGGGCTTGCAACCGTTACTTTATATCCTTGAGCCGTAAACTCCATATATGCTTCGGCGAACTCTGAAAGCCATATGCCGGTCTTTTTTCCTTCATGAATATCGGAATGGTTCGTAACAACGATCAGCACTTCTTTTGACATAATATTTAGCCTCCATTATTTTTTATTCTGCTGCTTCTTTATTTTAAGGCTCAGTTCATATATAAAACAAATTACGAAATAACTGTTCATTTATAATTATTTTTATAAATTAAACAGAATGATCCTTCGTATTTTCCTTAATGACTGACATGATTTCATTGATTAGAGACAAATGCTTATTCTTTAACTGATAAGCGAGATATAGCTCGTTTTTTACTTTTAAATGTTTAAAAATAACTTTTGTTTTCCCTGCTTTTAACGAATCTTGCAAGAGATATGTAGGGATGACACTCAAGCCCATTCCAAGCTCAACAGCATTCAGGATCATATGTAAATTAGGAATGACATGAATAGGTCTAATTTGAGGACGCATCTTAAAATGCTCTCTCCAAATTCTTCTTATGATTGGCAGTTCCAAGCCATAGCTGATCCATTTCTGTTCTGAGAGCCATTGCTCTTCAAGCTTCAGATTATCGAATGCAACAATTTCATAATCGCTTGGAGCAACGATAACAAACTCCTCATCCATCAATTTCAAATACTCGATACCGGGCGTTTGAAACCTTTTGGACATAATGAGGATGTCTAGCTTGTCTTCCTTCAGCAGCTCCAGCAATTGCTCAGCAGTTCCAAAATGTGAAATGGTACAAACATTATATTTAGGAAGCTGCGGCAGTATTTTTTCACTAAAAAACTCATGCGCCGCTCCAATCTTGATTACGCTCAACGTAGGCAAAGAAGTTGATTTAAAGTTCATCGTCGTATTCTCTAACGATTCAATGAGCGGAGCGAGCTGGGAATACAACTCCTTTCCCCGCTCTGTCGGGGTGATTTTTCTAGTCGATCGAATAAATAAAGTTTCTCCGACCTCCGCTTCCAAGGCAGCTAAATGCTGACTCATGGCCGGCTGCGTCATCATGCGGGTTTTTGCTGCTTCGGAAACGGATTGATGCTTGTAAATCGTGCAAAAGCTTCTATACCATTCAAAATCAACCATGCTGAATCCACCTTTGTACTAACATAAATAACACTATATTATCACACCTTGCCAGTGGGAACATGCATTTAAAACACATGGGAATGCAGTTCTATAAAATATTGTTAATATCAATAAAAGTAAGTACAGAGCCGGTTTAGTCAAATAAAACAAATACACAGAAGAAAAACCTTCCAGCAATCGCTTAGAAGGTTCTTTTTGTTGCTTTTAGTGAAGCTTTTCGTCATACAAAAAACGGTCCAAAACTTTCTTGAAGACAGTTTTTTGCATAGTTTGTTACGTAGCAATATCATGTTGCATGATTTTATTGCAATCTAAAAAGTCTAACCGCTCCACTTTATACAAATCATAGATCTGTTGCGCATTATTTATCGATTTATATATTTGATGGTTTATATCATTTGCTAATTTGGCATACGGTAATTTTTCTATCGCCTTCCTCGATCGAATATTTTGTTTACGGACTTTCAAAAATACCGTTTCGATATTATGCTCAAGGAATAGTTCAGTAAAAAAGGATTCCTTCGCTCGTTGGTTATAACCTTTTCCAAAATAAGGAGTTCCAATCCATGTGGCTAAAAAGCCGGTTTTATTAACAATATCATATAGATCAATGGTACCAATGGGATGTCCATTCTCATTTATTATTGTTCTAGATATACATGTCTCCTGTTCTTCTTCAACGATCAACTGTTTGGTTATGAATAAGTATTGTTCATATAATTGGCAATTATAACGAACGTAAGGAAAAACCGCAGGATCCATCATTAAGTCATACAGTGAATGGCATTCCTGCAAATCACGTTTTTTTAACATTAAATCTACCACCTAGTCCTTTTATTTCGCTATTTCTAACCATTAAAGTATATAAAAGAACTTCGATGCTTTAATTAATTCTATATGGTCTTTGTGTAAATTCATCGTAGAAATTACTTACGCTTTAACTGCGGCAGAGAATGATGTGAGCTGATCTTATCAGCTTGTCCACCATCCCCATTTAAAGCGTGTCCTTTAGCAGATAGTTCACTAAATGAGCAATAAAAATAGCCACCTGGAAGGGTGGCTCGCACTAAAAAAAGTGAAAATGTATAAACTGCTCGACTTATCCCAAACTCCTCATGCAAATCAGATCCTCTAGATCTTCGCCAATAATGTCGATTGCTTTGACGTTATGTACACGATACGATGTCAACCAGGTATGGCAGGAGCAGTCATACTTTCAAGAAACAAGGTCGAATTAATGACTAGCGTTTCTTCAGGCCAAGTTCGCGTCAGAATCCGCCAACCTTGCTTTTTTAACTGCGATTCATCAACCGCTTCATACATGATTCGCTTCATTCCCTCAGCTGTTCGAACAGCTACTAGAGAATCTGGGGATGTACGTTTAATTTGATTCAGCACCCCAAGCTTATCTCTAACGAGACTAGCCACGAATACTCTACTATATGAGCTATAATCAAAATCTGATCCATTCTCCAATACAACAGTCACTTTATTCCCTAATCCCATACGCTCGAGCAAAAAGCATGATGAATCATAGGCCACAGGATCAATTTCTAGGCAGAGAACCTCAACATCCCCGATAAGATGCAAAATAATAGGACTTAGTGGCATCGGCCCACTTCCAACAAAGACAATCCGCGACTTCTCTTTCTGACCATCCGCTCGAGTAATCCGGCGAAGAGTGGACAGCTCCTCACTAACTAAGGCCATATAAATGTTCCAGTAAGACAGCCTTCGAATGTTATCCAAGACGGAATCCTCTGATTTGCTAATGTGAAGAGAATCGCCTAACTCTACTAAAAATTCGGCTTCTGACAACTTATCCTGCAAATTTCGTTGGTTCATTCGAATATATTCGTTGCTAAGAACGGCCTGTACCTCCTCCGGTAAGTAGTGGGAACGTAATTGAAGTGAAAGGCGCCTAATCATGTTCGTAACTAATTGATTAGCAGGAGACAGATCAACTTCTTTTTGAAGAAGTTCATTTACTTCACGGATAAAAGCGATAAAGCCGTCAACCATTTGTATTCTTGTTGTGTTGCTTGTAAGTAAAATAGAACCAGATGAATAAACCTCCATTTACCCATTTCCTCCTTCATTCTCGATCCAATTTCTTACTACAGAATATATTCATATGATTAAGGTTGTATACGAATATAGGAACATGGATGGAACAAAGTAAGGGGACGCGAAGGTTCGCGTCCCCTACTCACTCAAATACTTACTAAGAACCAAATGCACTCCGCAAAATGACTTTTATTTCGTATATAAGCTTTTCATCAGTTCACGGTTTTTTTTCCTAAACAAGTCATTGTGCGAGGATACCATTCCATTCGCATTTGCATCCGGAGTCACGTATTGCTTTGCTTTATTAACTGCGTTCGCAGCGTCCTGGAACGCCCCCGCAATGAGATGCAGCTTTCCATCATGGTGTAAAATATCTCCTGCTGCATAGATTCCTGGCATCGATGTTTCGCTCATCGGAGATCCAAAAATCCAATGATCATGGAGCACATCACCATCAGTTGCTTGCTTAATCTAAATCGGAAAATCAATATATATGATTATCTAATTTATGTGTGTATGCGGATGGAGACACACCAAATTTTTTTAAAAATAATCTGCTGAAATATAAAGGATTCGTATAACCTACGCTAACGGCAATATCGTGGATGGAGAAATTGCCTGCTTTGAGTAGGTCACTGGATCTTTCCATACGATAATTAAAAACATAGTCAATTGGACGGAATCCGGTATATTTGTTAAAGAAGTCATTCTCTCGATTCCTGCAACCAATTAGAACTTGATGTAAGATGCTTAAGAATAATTCCTTGACACGAAGTTTTTCAATCCCTCCAGATGCATGAACATTCTGATGAAGCATGATTTGTAATTCTATCACTCTTGGATTTGCTTCCGGTTCAAGCCTGAAATGAGAGTCGCATTCATGAGTCCAATTTACATCATCTAACTTATCTATTTTATAAAAAAGCGAATAATTCACGCAATATATTTTTCGGCTGGATGACTAAACGATAGACATCTTCTATTTCATAGGTACCAGCAGCAAAGATCTCTGCTAATTTATTTAAATTTATCATTGCTCTCTACCTGCTCCCTAGCATCAAGTCGTTTTTAATGTAAACTTCGAGAATGTTGTATTTATAATTCTCTCATATATTTCTTCGACAATAAATGATGCCCTTATAATATTATCAGAATCGATTACATCAATAGAGTGGCGTAAGAGGTTTTCCTATTTCAAGCAGAACCTTTCGCTGGAATAACTTTAATCACAAAAACCGCCTGAAGGCTGTGACAGCCGGTTCAGACGGTTCAGACGGTTTGGTTTGGAGAACGCTCTATTTACAGAAGCCTACCGAAATATATCCACATTCTCTTGCAGATACCCGTCCAGCGTTCGGGGCTGTCTGCCGAGCAAACGCGTGACATCGTCCGTTGGCCTTTCCGGCACCAACGTAGACATCGTCTGAATTTCTACAACGTGGTTTGCGAGCCAAGGGGGCATGCGCCCTTGCTCAGTCAGATTGCGAAGCATCACTTGAGGCTCCACGTTTATGTAGCGAATCGTCTTGCCTAGCAAAGCGGATAGCTTATCCGCGATCTGCGGATAGCTGTAGATCTCCGATCCGGTAAGCGTATAAATACGACCGGCTGCCTCCTGGTTGGTCAAAACTTCTGCTGCAACGTCCGCTATATCCCGGCAATCGATGAAATTGCAAGGCGCATCGCCCATGACGCCGAAGAAAGCACCTTGAGCTGTAATCGTCGGAACATGGCGCAGCAAGTTTTGCATGAATGCATAGGGACGCAATACCGTGCGAGTCATACCGGCCTCGTCCAAAAACGACTCGATATCGCGATGCCAGCCGGCGACTGCCACGGGCGAGAGCTCCTCGAAGGCTGGACTGGATATTTTGACGATATGCTCGATGCCGGCTTCGGCGGCGAGGCGAATGATCGTCATTTCCATCTCGACCTGTCTCGGGCTGTTGGATATGGTCATGAAGAGCTGCTTCACTCCGGCAAACGCGCGGCGAAGCGATTCGGGATCGGCGGCATCTGCCCCTGCCACCTCGATCGTGGATTTACCTGCATCTCCGAGCCGGTTGCGCAGCATCTCCGGTTCCCTGCTGAGCGCCCGAGCGGGCACCTCAAGATCGGCCAAACGTTTCAAAAGTTCGCTCCCTATCGTGCCTGTTGCTCCAATAATCGCTATCATCTTCTATCTCCTCCGTTTAACGTGTCATTTTTTTTCCAACGCCTTGCGCCAACGCCATGTTATGATCGTGCTTGCAATCGTGCCGGATAATGGAAAATCGATCCATATCCGATCAAACCAAATCGAATAGTCGCTCAAACGAACTGTATCCGGCACTTTGTTCGTCACCCATGCGGCGTAAAAGCCGAGCGAAGCGCAGATTATCGCGAACATGACAACGACTAGCAAACGAGGCGGTCCAACAACCCATCGTATGCTTCTCCCCCGTTTGCGCAGCCAAAGCCCCAATAGCCATGCAATCAGTGCGGACGTTCCCCCAATTGTGGTTAACGCAGCGATCTGAAGGCTCTTGTCGCCTGTGATCAGTCCCCCGATGCCTGCCATGACGGCGGGCGAAACATAGGCCATCAGTACTTCGCGCCATAGCACAAAACCTTTCAATTCGGAACCTTCCGTTGCAAGGCTATAAGCAGGATCTGTATTGTGCGAATGCTTCACATTGCTCATGTTGTCACCCCTTTCTTCCAAAATTTGCTACAAATGTTTATATCGCCATATAATTAGGCGCCTAACTATATGGCGGTAAATAAGGGCTAGCATGACTAGCCCGTTTTACCCTTTCTTTATGCTACCATTTTCCTTGGATGCGCTCGGCTCGTCGGTCAATGCTGACATGCCTTGCGTCACCCGGCCTAACAAATCGAGAAATACTCTGCGCTCCTCGACCGTAAGCAAGCGGACCATCGCTTCCAGTCTCTCGAAGTGCTCTGAAGCCATGTCGCGAAGCTTGCTCGCTCCATTCTCAGTTAAGATGACTGACTTCTGACGGCCATCCGCCGAACTGGTCCGGCGGGATACGTAACCGTCCCGTTCAAGATTGTCGATAAGCCCCGTAACGGTAGCACGCGTTACGCCTAGATGCTCCGCTAATTGCGAGGGCAGCTCTTCGCCCTGGTGATCTTCAAGATCCGCTAATAAACGATACCGGCCTGTGGACAAACCGAATCTGGAAAAATGAATTTCCGCGGCATGTTCAAGCTTGGCTCCAGCGGCCATCAGCCTAGACGCGACAAGTACGGCTTGCGCATCGACGTTCAACCCGTAGCGCTCAATCTGACGTTTCGTTTGGACAAGTGAAGGAACAGCTTGACTATCCATCATTACATTTTTATCGTTCGCCATAAATGTAGTATGGCACCTAATCATTTTTGAGTCAATATTTTTTTTCGCTGTCATCCCAGCTCCTCTCCCCCTCGTGAGTGTCTAGTAACACAAATGGGCGAATGCGCATAGACTAGCGCTGAATATCATGATTCTTTGGCATTGGAGATGTGAGAATTGAGCAATACAAAAACAACTAAGGATAAAGCACAGCAATTTTCCATGAAAAAACTTTCACCCGTAAGCATTGTAAGAGAGCTTCCTCCCGTCCGCGGTAATTTAAGGACCTCCTCCTCAAATTCTAAGCCCTCCGATAATCAAATGGGCACAATATTGGCTATCGATGCATGCGTAGATCGCGCTTTTCGAATTCCTATATTTTTGAGTACAACAAACTCAGTAAATGACCTGCAAGGACAATTTCTGAATCGTCTTATTGCGGAAATTGAAGATGCATTGCTCTTTCCCCGCACATTGCCTGTAAGCGAACAATATCCAGAGAGCATCCTCACGAATATACGACGCTTGGTTTTTTCAAGCTACGGGTTGCTCACGATCAACTTCCGCAAATTTTTTGTTGAAATTCTTCAATCCAATGTGGGGCAGCCGCCATCGAGCACTCCGTTCTGGGAAGGATCGACTTTCTCTCAAATCGAGCCTGCCATGGCTTTTCAATTCGGAATTCCAATATTATTAGTTAGAGAGAAAGGAACGGACGTCAATAATGGCGTTTGGGCTGGTGGAATCACACCTCTCAACATATTTATTGATTGGGATTCCGACAACCAATCCGTTGACGATTTCTTTAACAGTGTTCAATGGAGAGAGGTCTTTGCAAATTGGACTGCAGAGGTAAGAGGTAACTATTTACTAAGAACGGAACCCTTGTTCAATAATCAACATTAATTATAAATCCACAGCCTTAATGGCTGTGGATTTTTAAGAATGAAGGTGAACCAAGTGTGAGCGTGTGCAAGTGATTAAGCCTAAAAAAAAGACAACCTTCATCAAAAAGGTTATCCTTTACACAGTTAAAATGTTATTCATGTACTTCTAAATGACTTATTAAGAGATATGTAATTCGGGATTTTTGCGGTAAAAATCCGCCCAAAGCTCCAGATTGTCAGTTGTAACCAGAGATGTCGGATATTTTTTTGCGATTAACTCCATATCCTCAATCGTATCAATCGGCCAAGGGCCGGATTCAATGCCGTGCTCCGCAATCATTTCCGCATATTTCAGCGTCATAAATTGTTTTTGCACCCCAAGATACGTACAGCGGATCTCCTTCATAAACGGGAAAACGTAAGGCATACTGCCACCGCAAATCATTCCCAATTCAATATTAGGATCAAGTTCTCTAGTACGTGCTATGGAAAAATGGTCGAAGCTGATAATCCGCGATTGGTCCAATGTATTCGTACGGCGAACAACATCCAGCACCGATTCTTCCAGTCCCGGATACCGGTCTCCGGTTTGCTTTAATTCGATAAGCACAGAAATGTTGCCCTTGAGCAATTTCATCGCTTCCTCCAGCGTCGGGATCGTTTCTATTTCCTTCACACGGAACCTTTTCAATTCCTCCAACGTATAATCGCGGATCAAACCTTGCCCGTCCGTCATACGGTCAATGGCAAAATCGTGCATCAGCACGGGCACACCGTCCTTAGACAAATGGACGTCTAGCTCCAAGTGGGTAAAGGACAAGTCAATGGCAGCCTGAAACGAAGATAATGTATTTTCCGGTAATCTCACCGGATAACCCCTATGCGCTACACCTCTGATTTTCATAGCCTTATCCTCCACTATTATGAATTTATGAATAGGCATTCGGCTGATAAAGTAAACAGCAGAATCTGCAAGCAAATTCTAGTATTTCTTAACTGTCAGATTCGAATCCGCCGGTTGTTCGATACGAGAGACTTTCTGAAACCTCTGCCGCTCTACATAGTTGGCGAATCTTGCAAACATCATGCTTGTCAGTACAGCAAAAAGCACGAAACCATAGAAGCCGGCTCCTAACCCGATACCCGCTCCACCCACGAACAGTATCATGGCCGCCGAAGTTCGTAGTATAGTTCGAAATGACGTACGATATCTGACACGGCGCCTGCCAGAGCATCATTCATTGCCTTGCCTCCACTCCAGAGCGATCTTTTTAGTTTGTGCCACTAAAACTTCATGATTTGATCCCGATCCGCATTTTGCCCATATGCATTTAATGGCCGATGATACAGAGGTAATTTTTCATATAAAACCTGTGCAGCTCTTACTAATTCTTCATCCTCGATGGCTACAATTCGGGTGCGAACTTCAGACTTATCGATTTCCACGATGCGTATGGAAGGATGACACAACCCTGCAGCAGTTTGAATAAAATTCCATTGCCCTTCCTTTACAATGGAGTGTACGTGATTGTGGCCGTTGAAGTAAAAACAGTTTCCTTGTCTTTTTTGTAATACGGCTCGCATATCAATCGTAGGATCAATATGCATCTTCTCATCCAGTGACCCAGTTGTCGTGTTATATAGGGGATGATGGGCAAAAACCAAGATTGGCTTAGATGGAGAAACGAGCATTTGTGCCTCCAACCATTCCAATTGTTCCGGATTAAGATGACCGCTATAATCTTGCGGGTCCATTTCTCTAGTCGAATCAACAAACACGAACAGGGCATCACTTGTTTCATATACATCGTTTAATGGTTGATCAATCAAATATTGAAGTTTTGTTTTAGGTAATTCATATGCATCGTGATTCCCTAGTACTTGTCGAAACGATACACCGGAGCTACGAATATACTGATATACGTTTTCGAATTCTTCCTCCGTTCCCATGTGAGTCAAGTCGCCAAGGGAGATGTGTAAATCTGCCTCGATTTCGAATAGCTTTTGCAAATATTTTTCATAGAAACATTCTTTAGCCCTTAACAGTTCTTCATTTCCTTGCACAAATTTGTTATCAAAAAAATGCAAATCTCCAAATAGCGCCAAACGCATCATTTTATCTCTCCCCTATCTAAATTTGAGTCGATTTCATTATTCGCCAGAAGGCACATCAATTGGCTGATCGATTGGGACCGGAATTCCGAAATCGGGATTACCTTGTTCATCCCATCCGAATTTTTGTGCTCTAGTACTTCTATGCGCACTTCCTGCGCCTGATACTGAAATAGCGTGGTAGATTATCCAATCTTCCTTGCCATCAGGTGACTTAACAAAACTATTATGTCCTGGCCCGAACACTTCGTTTTCCAAGCTCTTTTGGAATACTGGACTTTCGGTTTTTATCCAAGATTTTGGATTCATCAAATTATCCTGTTCAGAGCACGTCAGCAAACCTAGTGAATAGTCATCAGACCAACAAGTGCTAGCCGAGAACACAAGAAAAATCTTCCCGTTATTTTTCAAAATTACAGGGCCCTCATTAATCGCCATACCACCTTGCATTTCCCAAGGGTCCGTTGGTGCACTTAGCAGGACGTTTTCTCCTTCTAATGTCCAAGGATTGATCATTTTTGCCATATAAATCGCAGACCCATACTCCGGAAAATGGCCATATCCCGCATATAGGAAAAAAAGACTGCCCATATGTTCAAATACCGTACCGTCCAAGCCTGCATATTCTGTATTAATAAATCCTTTATCCGTCCAGGTTCCTTCAAAAGGGTCATCTTCCTCATTCTCAAGGACAAATATTTTACGAGTACTGTCCCCGCCCCCATCATTCGCCGTATAATATACATACCATTTTTTGTTAATATAATGAATTTCTGGAGCCCAAAGATTATTACTGTTAATTCCGGTCTCTTCCGGGATCCAGATTGTTTTTTTGTCACCGTTGGCGATATTCGTAATATTGTCTGATCTCCATAGGTCTAGACGATTCCTTCTTGTAACCATAAAATAATAGGTTCCATCTACGTGTTTATACATCCAAGGATCCGCGCCATGCACTAGTAATGGATTCACAAAAGTTTTGCTCATACGATTCCCCACTCTTCTAAATTATTTGAAGTTCGTTTACTCAACAGGTGAAGATCTATGCTTATAGTAGTAGTCTTGGCCTGTCGATCCATAGACCCGCCGTTGCTTTTATTTCCCAACTTCACACTTTTTTGAAGGCAAGCATGGAGTAATGCCTTCTTTTCCTATTTTTTAATACCATGCCTAGATATTTGTGTTCATTATACTTAGGATATTTCAAAAGTTATATATTAAATTTAGTACATAATATATAAGTTATAATAAAGAGTATGAGCTGTTGTCTAATTGAAGAAATCATCGCAGATTTCGCATTTTCAGTGAATACCTCATTAACCGCCATATATTCCGAAAATGCAAAAAAGACAGCTGATAAGATTGTTTAAATTAGCATTTCGCTTAATAATGCTTTATGAAATATTCTTTAATTTGGAATACCCTCATTAGATTTATATTAATATACTTCTCACTATACGATTCTGGTGTTTTTCATTCTATTAGTGATTATTGCTTGTAGTTGAGGTATCCTCGGCCGCAATGATAGAAGAGAAGAAATATCTATCCAGAAGTCTCGTAGTTTGGGTCTTTTGTGTTCTAAAATTCATATCTAGAGCTTCAATATTCAATCTGGTCACTCATCACCGCAGAGAAAACGTCCAATCCCAAAGCATCATCCGCACATAATCTACATAGCGTTTAAAAATCGGGATGTGATTGTTTAGCAACATAAACTTCCGGTACAAACGTTTGAGTTCTCAAGCAATGCAAAACTGTACGTTCACACACATTGTCCTAGCCTTTTATAAAAGGCTAGTATCATACCAGAACAAACATCCAATCACTAAGTTCTATCAGTACATACTCTACATGGAAATCAATACACAGGGAGGCGAATTAAAAAACACGCAATAACCTAGGTACGATTTTTGTGCTTTTCATTTATAGGACATCATCGCTTGTGGTTGCAACGTCCACAGTCGCAATGAGAGACAAGATGAGAGAACGCGACGAAAAACGTGAAGAAACAATCTGCTTCCTCAACAACAACAAAGTCTATTAATTGCGTAATCTACATTCGTTAACTCATATAATATCATTAATAACTAAGTCCATTCTTTGGGCTCGTTTTATAAAAATTAATGTGAAAGGAGTACTCAAATGAAAAGTAGAAGGAAACTTAAAGTATGGGTCATGACAAATGAATTTCATCCAAATATTGTTGGGGGACTCGGTATTGTCGCAACCAATTTGACTAAAATGCTGAGCAAGCTCGATGTAGAAGTTATGGTGTTATGCTCCAGTGACTCTAAGCAACTTTCGTTTTCGAACCCTAACGGCAGACTGCGAATCGTTAGGATTCCCAAAAACTTACGTTACTTTAGTCATTACACTCGAGCGTTCAAAGCTAGTACCGTTCTGCGGGCTGCAGTAGCCATGGGCTTCGGCAAACCAGACCTCATTCATGTTCATAGTACGGATTTCGCCGCAGTTGCTTTGGCAGCAAGAAGCTTGTACCGTATTCCTATCATTTATACATGCCATTCAATGGCTTCAAAAGGAATCACTTCATCATCAGGAAAAAACCAAGCCAAACTGTTTCTCACCGCGAAACGGATCGTCGTTCCGAGCAGGTGGCAAGCAAATGAAATCAAACGGCTGAATCCACGTAAACAAGGCAGTATAACCGTCATTCCTAACGGTGTGAAAGCCAAGTCGAAGCAAACTAAAGGTTCTCCTACCAAATTGCTCTATGTCGGAAGACTTCTTCCTTCGAAAGGCATTAACCCCTTAATCAAAGCTGTTGCTTTGTTATACCACAATCACAAGAATGTTAGTTTAACAATCGTTGGAAGCGGCTCAGTGGCTTATCAAAATAGTCTACAAGCCCTCGCAAAGCGATATGGCATTGCTGAACGCATTCATTGGATTAAAAAGAAACCGAACGATGCGGTACAGCGGATGTACGCTACTTATGGGGCCGTTGTTGTTCCGAGCAAAAAAGAGTCGTTCTGCCTTGTCGCGCTCGAAGCGATGGCAAACGGCGTACCACTTGTATCGACATTATCTGGCGGGCTAAAGGAATTTGTGAACACACGGAATGCCCAAGTTATTCATTCCGTTGATAGCTCCACTATCGCCGATGCAATTGCAGCGCTGTGGAAAAATCCGGAGAAGAAAAAGCAGCGTCTGACCAACGCCCATTCGACTGCCGCTCGTTATAGATGGCCTTCAATCGCTCGCCGCTACAAATCACTATATATGAAACTGAGGAAGGTGAATTCGCCTTGAGTGAGCAACCGATTTCTAGAATCGCAGAACGATTTGGAATAAAGGCAAGCAGAATAAAGAAAATTCGGAAAGGAGTTTATCGGGTTGTAACACCTAGCGGGAAAATATTCAGCTTGAAACGAATGCCAAAGCAGCTTGCGCGTTTACAGTGGACCGACCGAGTACTGCGACGTGTCCAAAATAGCGGACCACTTCTTGCATGGCGCAATCCACAAATGCCAGAAGGACGAAGGCTTTATGTAATCTCGCAAAAAGGAGAGCCTTACGTACTTACACCATGGATCTCAGGGAGAGAGCCTTCTCCCCGTTCTTTAAGCGATATGCATGCATGCGGCGTCGCCTTAGCACAATTTCATTTGGCTGGACGTACCGGACTTAAAGGTAAAATCGCTCATAGCAGGATCGGATCATGGCACTCTACTCTTCGTTATCGGCAACGGAATCTACAAAAAAAGATTACCAAGGCGATTAGAAATGGTTTCAGTCCTCCGATTAACCGCTTTGTACAACAGCACCGCTCGGAAATTTTGCATTATTCGAGCCAAGCGGGAGCTCTGCTGCGAAGCAGCGGATATCGAGCTTATTGCCGTAGTCCACGCCAAAACGGAGTACTATCACACGGCGATGGAGGGCCCAGCAATTTTATTCTAAATAAAAAAGGAACATATCTTATCGACTTCGAAACGCTGCACGTCGATTTGCGCGCCTACGACCTGTTTCGAGTCATCTATAATTCGTGCAAAGATTACAATTGGAATTTCGCGATTGCTAAAGCTATTCTGACAGGTTACCGCAAGGTAGCGAAACTGAGTAAAACCGATTATGAACTTATTCAAGTCTGGTTACGGTTTCCGTACACTACGTACTTGGTGCTATCTCCTTTTGAGAGGTTTCCTTTAACTACAAGCTGGTTGCAATGGGCGCTTGCATCAGAAAGGAAAATCGGCTCGTTCCTGCAAAAACTCGACAATTATGCCGCGAAGCATAGCCAATAAATTTGCGGTAAAATCACTGGTTTGAATACTTCATTTACTCCGGTCTCGACTTTCTAAAAGAAGCTGTTCTTCCTTCGCAGGCAGTAATATTAATAGAGTAGACTCAACAAACGTGATTGCTTCTTTCCCACTCAGGGATTCAACTGCAGAAATATCGGATTCACTTAGATACTTCGTCATCATCAAGTTGGCCATTAAAACAACCATATTATTAATAAGTTTCTTCCACTTCAGTCTCGCCCTCAATAACAGCAAGGCATCTTTGGCATTAAAATTACACTAGCCTGCTGGAGAATCAAAAACGATTGATTTTACCATTTTTGAATTTTAGCACTTTAATTAAAAAAATAAACAACGAGATAGCTTATAAACGAAAATAGCGAGTAAACCAATAAGGTCTACTCGCTATTTTTTTCTAATTCATTATGATTTGCTAACTCTAATATATGTTTATGGATAAGTTCATTAACTTAAGCTTCTTCCCTCTTATTCATGAAGGTTATAACTAGCGACAACAAAAAAAATGAAAAAAAAAGACGTTGGAATAAAAATATCAAATACTCTATCATTTTATATAGTTTCTTTCTATGTCTAACGGCAGCTGTTACTTTTATATTTTTGCTCTTTACCTCAGCACATACTCGCCTTCTCCTCCACTGTCATGAGAGGAAGCCATTCCTTTATTTTCACTTGTTCCATTTATTCATCCACCTTACCCCTACACACCCTTACCCCTTCACTGCACCAATCGTAATCCCCTTGATAAGATACTTTTGGAAGAAGGGATACATCACCATAATCGGCAGAAAACCGATTACAGCAATCGCCATCTTCACCGTCGTACTCGGCAAGTTAGCTCCAGCCTCACCTAGCTGAGCACTGAACTTGCTCTCCGTCAGAAACTGGATGTCGGTTAGCATTCGATTCAATATGTTCTGTACGCTGAACAGCCGCGAATCGGTCACGTAAATCATCCCATTAAACCAATCGTTCCAATAAATGATCGTCTGAATCAAACCTACTGTAGCTACGATCGGCATCGATAGCGGCACAATTATTTTCCAGAATATTTTGAATTCTCCTGATCCGTCGATTTGCGCCGCCTCGATAAGTGCCGGGGGGATCGTCGTCATGAAGAATGTCCGCATTAGGAGCACATTAAAGCCATTCATGAGCAAGCCTGGTACGATCAAGGCCATAATGGTGTTTTTAATATCGAAGTATTGGACATAGACCAAGTAGGTTGGTGTAAGTCCGCCGTTGAATAGCAGCGTGAAAAATACAAAAAATGCAATTCCGTTACGTAAAGGAACTCCCTGTCTGGACATCGGGTAAGCAAGCATCGAGGTCATCAGCAGACTTGCTGCCGTGCCGAAGACTGTAATAAACACCGTGATCCCATAAGCACGGGCGAGCTGCTCCGAGTGATTCCAGAGATAGTTATAAGCGCCCAATCCCAATTGATCCGGAAAGAAAGTATATCCCTGTCGCAGAATTGAGCTCTCATCGGAGATCGATGAGATTACAAGCAGCAGGAACGGCAGCACGCAGGCCACCGCCAGGGCCATCATCGGAAGATGAAGCCATATTCCCTTGTTGATCGTTTTCATGCTTCTACACTCCAGTCCCACGCCTTAGAACAATGCGCTGTCCTTGTTGAATTTGCGCACCGCGTAATTCGATAACAGTACCAGTATAAAGCCGACTACGGACTGATATAGCCCCGCTGCCGAAGACATTCCAATATCGCCTAAATTCATAAGCGCCCTGTATACATAGGTATCGATAACCTGTGTCGTATCATTCAGTGCCCCAGAGCCGAGTGGAACTTGGTAAAATAGACCGAAATCAGAATAGAAAATTTTGCCTATAGCAAGCAAGGTCATCATGATGATAATCGGATACAATAATGGGAGAGTAATATAGCGAATTTGCTGCCATTTGGAAGCCCCGTCTAGTTTTGCTGCCTCATAATATTCCGGATCAATCCCGATGATCGCAGCCAGATAGATGACGCATAAGAAACCGGCGCCTTTCCATAAGCTGATAATCGTCAGAATGAATGGCCAATATTGCGATTCGCTATACCATGAAATACCCTCTATCCCCAGACTGGAAAGAATGGTTTTGTTAATAAATCCAGTCTCCATGCTGAGCAGGGAATAGGCCAAATAACTTACGATAACCATCGATATCAAATGGGGCAACAGTAATACACTCTGGTAAAACCGCGACATAAAGCGGCTGCGAATTTCATTCAGTGCGATTGCAATTCCCAGTGCAAAAGCAGTATTTAAGATGATGAAACAAAAATTGTACAATATCGTGTTGCGTGTAATGATATACGCATCCTGCGTTTTGAATAAATACTCAAAATTTTTCAGGCCAACCCAGTCACTACCGAGTAGCCCCTTCGCAAAATTGTAATCCTTGAAGGCGATCATTAACCCGAACATCGGCAAATAATTGTTGATGAGCAAGTAGACTAGCCCCGGTATCATCATGAGCAGCAGTACGTAGTACTTTCGCACACTGCTCTTCCGGCGGGGCCGATAGGTTTGTTCCATATTACTCCCCGCTTCCCTGGCTGATCGCAGATGAACCAATAATGCTAACTGGACCCAGCAAGCCAGAGGGCTCCTGCTGGACGAACTTGGAGAACCAGTCCTGCTGATTCTTCGCTAGTGTATTGGTCACCTCAATAGTCAATTCATTCTCTCCTTGCTTCCAATAGCGAGCGATATTCCATACATAAGGCGCACACAGCTTCACACCCACATCCTGACCATTAACCCACACCTGTGCAGTCTCATAAACCTGCCCTAGATCCAGCCATATCGGGTCAGTTATTTCACCAGTTAATTCACCAGTTACAACACACTCATACTTCATCGTGCCAGAAAATCTCGGCAACAGGTCGCGTGAGCTCATATTACGCAGCTCCTTCATGGTCCCCCAAGGTGTGAACGTTGGATATTCTTTGGCTGTAGCCAGGGAAATGCTCCACTGGAAAGGCTCAATCATACGTCTGGATAAAGCACGATCCGCACTGGCATACAGGCTCAAATCTGTCCCAAGTGGAGCACGCTGCCACTGGCCTATTGGTGCCGGTAGATTCCCCTCTTCTCCAACCGGTACACGAAGCAAAATTAGTGATTCATAAGCGCTCAGTCGCAAATCAAGCTGATAGTTTTCTCCTGCCCCTACGCGATCCACCTTGTTAGTGAATGCGTCATAACGAAGCCATACACCAGAGCCTGGGAGCGTAATGCTAGTCTCAATCGGCTGATCTGGATTCTCATTGAACAACATGAGAACTTCCAATTGATCATGACGGTATTGGTAGGCTCGTAGATAAGGCTGTTTGTACCTGATCACCAGCTCATTCATCCCTCGGTCGATAAGCGTCTCTGCCAGAAGCTTCAATGGGGTTATAGTAACCTGAGGGTAAGCCGCCAGCTTCTTCAGCACTTCCTCGCATGGTACAGATTGGCTCGCTCTTACTGGCAATGCATCAATGAAGATAATAGACAAACCAGCTGATGCGAGCTCAGTAAGCTTATCCAGCCATTCTATTGGCAGCGCCTCGGCATAAGGTACGATTAGGCAGCGATAGCGTTCTTTGTGCACCGCTAGCTCCCCATCGATAACTTCCGAAGAAACCAAGATATCGATCGGCAGCACATCGCAGTCGATTTGGCTCTGCATCAACTGCTTCACAGGCTCCTGGAACAGCATGTATTCCCCGGACCATTCAGCCTCAGCGTGATATAGCACAGCAGCACTCGCAATATGCTCACCGTCATTCAACAAGTGGCATACCCGATTCGTATAGTCATTAAGCAGTCGGTAATACCTGAACTGCGGATTATACCCTCTGGCATAGAAGTGCGGCGGGCAATCCCAGTCAGGGAACTCTTTCTGAGAAAAAGCATGCGGCACAAAATGATTGACGCCTCTAACCAGCATATGGTCGGTCAGCCACTTCATCAGCTTCAGCCCTTCCGCCCAGCCGTAAGCGCCGAAGATTTCGCAAAAGGTTCTTCCTTGCTTCCTAGGGTCGATATGTCCCAGTGAAGCAGCTAGTTTGGTCATCCCGTAATGGAAAAAGACGCTGTCTGTCTTCCCACCCATCCATGAGAAAGACATTTCATCAAACCCGGGTACAATTTGCCATAACACGACATCCAGACCAGACATGTCCTGCCCCTCCAGCGCACGGAAGAAATGCCCTGCTCCGCAGCCCAGTCTGGCGTGTACATTATTGTCCTCCATTAGATGGCCGATATAGGCTACGCCGCGTTCTCGGCACCAGTCTCCAATCCGCCTGCTGAAGTGCTCCGCGTACAGCTTGCTCACTACGTTCATGTAGGCGTAGCGCACAGCAAACGTCTGAGGTCCACCCTCATGCCAGAGCAGAGGCAGATGCTGGCGCAGGTTCTGACCGTATTCTGCCTCCAGCAGCTCCAGCAAATCGGAACGCCACGGCAGAGCCATCTTGGCATCGCCAAGTCCCGAAGCATAATCGTACGATGCTTTGCTGTTATAGAAGCCAGGCTCATCCGAGAAGAAACCTGCGAATGCGACGCCAAAATCATCCTTGTATCGTGCGTAATAGGCTTCGTAGATTGTATCGATCAGAATCTGCGTCGATTCCGGCACGATCGGGTTCAAATAATCTTTGCGGCGATCATCCCCGCCTTCCCTGGTGACGACGAACAAGCAGATCGTCCAGTAGCCTTCCGGCACAGGCCAATAAAGAACCCCGTCTTGCACTGAAGCTTCGAGATCTATTGCAATAAACTCCCCATCCAGCTCGCCCGTAACTGGATCACGCCTAGCTGCAGCAGCGCCGACAGGTCTTGCTCCATCTAGCACCGACCAGGGGCGCAGCAGGAATGAAGCTTCAGAATCGGGACCGCGTGCATCAATTCGACGCTCTGAGAGGAACTGCCGCTGGTGTTCCAGCGGCGCGTCCTTCACCTTACCTGCTGCGTGTCCTGTCGGAAAGTGATCATCGTCGAAGACCCAAATTTGCATGCCATGCTTCCGGGCTTCATCCATAATGATATCCATATCCTTCCACCACTGTGGACCAAGCATATCAGGGTGGGGACGGGATTCCACACATACGGCATGGATGCCCGCTTCCCGTATACGAGCCAGCTCCTCACGAATGACCGCCTCTTCTTCTCCGCGCTGCCAGAAGAACGGAAGAATATAATTCCGTTCCTCACCTCTTAGCAATTCATGAAGTTTACGACTCATTGCACACCCTCTGCTTTCGCCCATTCATCCAGCTGGCGCTGCTTATCCGCAATAACCTTATCGATTCCTGCGGCCTTCAGCTTCTCAATAAATTGCGGCAACACCTTATCTGGGTCCACAGAGCCTGTTTCCAGAACAAGATAATATTGCGCGATGACGTTGGATACTGCCGCTATTTCTGTTTTGACGGACTCCGGATTCATCGTAAAGCCCATTGCCTTGGATTTAATCGCCTGCTCATTGAATTCCTTCATCTTCTGCCAAATATCCGGGTCTTCACCCTCAAATACATAAGAGAGGAACTGGTTGCCAAACAGCCAGCTCATATTTAAATTGTAGCCGTTCGTCAGCATTGTGACGCCTTCTGGGTATTTGATGACATTATCGGACACTTTGACATAATGCTTGCCTTCAATACCCCAATCCAGCAGATTAACAAGCTCAGCATCCCCATACATCAGATCCAGAAACTTCATAGATGCCACCGGATTCTTAGCTTGACGCGGAATCCCCCACATAATGTTCAGCACATGATCTGTCATGGATACAGGATTAGACAAGGTTGCACTAATCATTTCCTTGCCAATGGATCTGGACTCCTGCGCATCAAATCCCGGTTTCAGCTTAGAGAGATAACCAAAAGCTCTATCAGCCTTCATTAATTCAATTTGGCTCGACTTGTTGGTTGCTGAATCTTTCAACGTATAACCCGCTTCATACCAGTTCCTCATCCGTTTCAGGAGCGCAGCATATTCCGGAGACTCGATGCTGTTAACAAGCTTCAGACCATTATCGTAGCCTGGTAGCACACCCATCCCGTTGCTAAGACCATCATGCCAGCTGTAGCTGGTCAGAAAGGAGAAGCCAGCTCCGCTAGGAATTAGTGGCGTAATGTCTGGTTCATTATCTTTAATGATTTTGAGCGCTGCTTCTACATCATCCAGTGTTTTAATCGCACTCGCGTCGATTCCATGCTTATCTGCAAGATCCTTGCGCATTGTAAATCCGTTGGCTGTTGCCAAGTCTCTCACAGGTGTGACGCCGTAAACCTTTCCATCTACCTTACTGGCGTTCAAGTAGTCCGGGTCAAGCGCCTTGCGAATATTTTCCCCATTCTTCTCCAGCAGCTCATCGAGCGGCAACAGCTGTCCTCTGGACACTTGCGAGCTAAATCCAAACGGTGATCCGACGACAATCAGATCCAGCTTCTCATTGCTTGTCAGCATTAAGTTAACCTGCTGGGCATAAGCGCCGTAATTGATTGGCATCAGATTAACCGCTACATTGATTTTTTCCTTTGTAATCTTGTTAATCTCATCCTCTACTGCCTTCATATCCGGTGGCGTGCCGGTAACACTGAGAAATGCGACATTCAATTCATCGATCTTTTGTGATGCTTCCTCGCCTGTTGTTCCGGGGCTGTTAACCGGATCTTTCGCCAATCCGCCTGAATTTCCGTTCGAACCACATGCGGATATGAGCAGCGATAGACTCACTAGACTTGCGAATAACCATGTCTTCTTGCGCATTTTGTTTTCCCCCTGGCTTGATCATTTGGCTTTCTCTTGCCATTATAGCGGGAAGAGGAGCGCATCCTCTGCTTCAGGTTCGACCTTTGCCTGACGTCATTTCGACTTTGCAAGGGGGGCACCTCGTCCGTGCTGGCGAAACTCGATTGGGCTTAAGCCTGACTGAGCCTTGAACAACTTTGCAAAATGAGAAAAGTTCGAATAGCCCGTAGCCATCGCCACGGCGCTTACAGGAAGCTCAGAATGAATAAGCAGCTGCCTAGCCAGCTTGATTCTCTCCTGCAAAATATACTCTGGAATCGTACAGCACAGCTCTTTTTTAAATAAGCGGGTCAAATAGTCCGGGTGCAAGTATACGTGGTTCGCTGTCGTTTCTCTGGACAGATTCTGATCCAGATTGGATACAATATAGCGGGTCGCCCGTTCAATCACATCGCTAATCGAGGACGGATGTGTGGTATTCACAGCCTTCATAATGACATGGGCAAGCCAGCGCTCCAGATCGGTAAGCGAGCGGGATGCAGCTTCCGCCAGACGCAGGCTCTCCTCATCACAGAACATGAGATGTGCTTGAACCCCTTGCTGCTGCAGGACTGCATGAGCCATTTGCAAAAAATTCTCCTTCAGCGCACGCAAATAATCGCCATCTATTCCCGTTTGATCCCGCAGTCCATGGATGCAAGCTCTCGCTTCTTCCAGCAGCCTCTCCTTCACGCCTTGCCTCATCATCGCTGCCCAGCCACTCATATCTGGCAGAGCTGGAGGCGCTGCTGCAAGACGCTTTGCCTCATTCAGAGCTACATAATGGATTCCGGTCACATTATCTCTGTCTAAATTGTGTAATTGAGCCAGCAGAGCAGGGAGTTCATGTCCTTGTACTGGCTTCCCCCCATAGCAATATAATTCACAGTATAAATGTACACGACAAAACTCAACCAAGCGGCTACACATGATGGCAAGTCCGTTCTCTAGTTGTTCCTGTTCCACAGGCATAATAAGCAACCAAGCGTCATTCCCGGCAGGTACAACGACACTGCCTAACGTAAGCCTTCCCAGCATCTCTTTGCCTGCGTTCTTGAGCCCATATTCCAGCAGCTTCCGATCTCTGACCAGGAAGTCCTGCTGCCAACCACGTATGATCATTAACACTGGCAGAACCAAGGAGTCCGCAGGGAGAGATACTTGCCTTGCCGCCGCTTCCTTTGCAAAAATCTTACTCACTGCCGGAATGGTTTCATTAAGAACATCCAGCCAGAAGCGCTCACGATTTATATCCTGCTGCCGAGACCACCAGTTCTTAACCCGCTGCGCATCCGCCAGTTCTTGCTCGCGCTTCACAGCGTCTGCCGCCTTGCACAGTGCGGCTTCCAGCTCTTCCTTGGTCAGCGGCTTCAACAAATAATTGGAGCAGCCCAGACGTACAGCTTCTTGGGCGTAATGAAAATCCGCATGGCAGGTCATCAGCACAGGAACGGTGCGAATTCCCTTCTCCCGCATCCACTTCAGCAGCTCTAGTCCGCTCCGCTGCGGCATTTCAATATCGCATAGCAGAATATGAATCTCCTGTACCTCAAAAATCCGCTCCGCCGCAGTCGGATTGTAAGCAACATAAACGTTGGAAATACCAAGCTGCAACCAGTCCACCATTTTTTTAACCGCTTTCACAAAATGAATCTCATCATCTACGATCAGCACGTTCAGCAAGGTGTGCCCTCCTCTCCTTCCGGGAATGACTTCATGGGTAAGCGAACTTCGACTCGAGCCCCGCCTGAATGAAGATTAAGAAAGGTAAGGTCGGCTTTTCCGCCATACAATAGCTCCAATCTGCGCCATGCATTCCAGATGCCATGCCTGCTGCCGTCCTCCCGCTCCAAGTTCCTCTTCTCATTTAAGAGCTGCAGCAGCTCTGGGGTGAATCCTTCGCCGGTATCTTCAATAACGAGTAGAATGCGAGGCACCTGACCATCTGATTCCAGCTTTCCATGAATCGATAGCCGGAATGGCGCTTCCAGCGTAAAGGCGTGCTTGATGGCATTCTCCACAAAGGTTTGAATCACAAGCGGGGGTATAGCGAGGTTCAGCAGGTAAGATGGCACCTCAATTTCACTGCTCAGCTGATCTGGAAACCGCAGCTCCTGAATACGTATATAATTGCGCATATGCATCAGTTCATCCCCGAGAGAGACGAGTGACACATGACTACGGAAAATGTAACGGAAATAGTCCGAGAGACAGCGCGACATCTCCTGGATTAATTCATAATTGCGTACAGCAGCCAAACTGTGCAGCATATTAAGGGAATTTAAATAAAAATGAGGATTAATCGTTGTCTGCAGCTGCCTAAGCTCCGCCTGCTGTTTGCTTAATTGTTCCTCATAAACATGGATTTTCAGCTCTCTAATGTGGGAAAGCATTTGGTTAAAATGATCGTTAACGACGCGAAATTCTTCGGTTGAGGCTTTAGATTCTGGAATCCCTTGCATATGCCCTTCACCGATTCGATTCATGGCAGATAGCAGTCTTCTGATCGGAAGCAAAATCATCTTGCGAAGCAGCACCAAACTCAAGGGAATCAGCAATATTGAACCCACAGAGACAAACCTATTCCAGCTCCAGAGATTGAAAAAACCTTTCAAAATATCTTGCTCCGGTATAAGCGCAACCAGTCGGAAACCACCATGCCGGGATCGTTCACCTACCGTCAGATAACGTTCCGGACCACCTGATAAGCTATATCCACCAGAGGCAAAGCTTAAATCAATTTGTTTTTCGCGAACCACTTCAGCATGCAGCATAGGCTCTCCAGCTTCTGTAGAAAATAGCGAAAAACCGTTCTCGCCTAAATTAATCAGGTTAAACGGAATGAGAAGTGTGTCCGCCTTGACCCAGGCGCCAACATAAGTGTTGGGAGCTGCCTGAAGCAAGCGGAGAATATAATAGCTGCCATCGATCTGTCGTACAAGCCAGTCACGCCCCCCAAGCTCAGACTGTGTGGGGGACGCATTCAGCTTACGGGTAACCTCACCTGATACCGCTACTCTTTCCATATAGGATGGGCGTGGACTGAATGCTTCTATGAAGCTTGCATCTAGTGTGCTATAAATAAAAAAGCCGTCCACTGCTCCATTACGGGAGTTTTCGTTCCATAGCTGCTTGGACAGTTGTACCTTTAGCAGTGCCGTCTCGGCTTCTGGCTGCCTTCGGTCCAGCAGCAGCAGGTTCGAGTCAGAAGCCACCATGTTAATTAAGAAGCTGTCGATTTCATCGAGCAGCCCATCAATTTGATTCATATAGAGGGTGATAAAGCTCTGATTGCTCTCAGCGACTTGCTTACGTACTACTTGAGCGGCATAATATTGGTTGAAATTGAGCAGCACAATGAGCGGAACCAAAATGGCGGCTACGCCCACAATGAGTTTGAATCGCATCGTATTTCGAAGCTTGCTTCTGCGCTGCATATTCATTGCCTTTCCCATAGGCTAAGCAAAAAATCCTTATAACGCGCATTCTGCTCCAGCTCTTCTGCCTTGGTTGCGTCACCGTTCTGACGGCAAATCAAGACAGACTTTTGTAAATAAATGAAGTACAAATGTGTAATCATTCGCGTCCGTTCGATCCAAGCCAGCTTCTCATCATTAGGAATTTCGGCTGCGCGCTCAGTGGCAAAAGCACTCATCGACAGGCGTGTCTCCTCGCTGATCAGCTCCTTGAATGCCTCCAGTTCCGCCGGATTCTTGCCCATACTGGCGTAATACACACTAAAGAGCGAATCATAATAGAGAAGATCTGGCTGGTGCTCTCTTAACCACAAATACTTGTCGAGAATGGCTTCAATAGAAGCACGCGGGGATTTAAAATCGAACTCCACCAGCAAGCGTCCGAACATGCGCTTCAGATTATCTACATACACTTCAGTGGCCAGCTCCTCCTTATCCTTAAAATGATGGTACAAGGTACGTCTGGACGCGCCTGAGCGGGTAGCAACGAGTACCAAATCCGCACCCTCAATCCCCTTCTCGCAAAAGGCGGCCAGCGCCGCCTCTTTAATCATTTCTCTGGTAAGCTGCAGTTGTTTCTCTCTAAGCTTCATCATGTGCTCCCCTATCCTGTAGTGCTAAGCTCTTCGGCAGCATTGGAGCTCGCTTCTGCAGCGTTATGCAGGAAGCGTGTGCCTCGAGAGCTGCGTTCTTGCTTGTGAATAATGCTATCCAGCCATGCCACTAATTTCTGCCCTTCCTCCTCTGCCTCATAGAAGGCTTGCATCGGCAGCAGTGTATGCGGAGTCGTGTGATTCTCCTTATCATAGCCGTATTCTGTTAGAAAATAATAAAAATTAGGCAGTTGTTCGTCAAGCTGGCGGGTAGCCGCTCGAAACTGCTTGCTCCATGCCTCCAAACTTTGCGGGTCAATATCGTCTCCTTTGCCATTAAGACGGTTCTGGAACGAGGTGAGCACCTTGTCATTAATGGTACAAGCATGCATGAGCACAGCATGAGCAGGCATGGCCTTCGCATTGTAGCGGAACGCCGCTCCAATCATATCTGTCTCCATCGGAAATGCGAACTGGCGTGTGAAATCAGTATTCCACTGCTTGTTTACAATACTCGGCCATTGCTCGGAAGCAAGAAAGGAGCTGTCAGAGAGATGATAGATTTCTGCATCTGCATAATGGCTCGCAATGTCACTGGCATAGAATGCTGAACCAAACCCACCAGCACTAGAGCCTGTAATCAGAAGCTTATCCGGTGTGTCGAAATTTGCATACACCCATTGCAGCGCTTCCTCCACATTATTCCTGCCATTATGACGGATATGCCGCACCTTCTTTCCCTTCTCATCGCTGTAAGTAACTGCAGCATTGCCGGTATGGAAGTCAGCTGAGACATAAGGAATGAAGACGACATTCCACTCGGAGAACGGGTTGTCTGGACGTTGATCGAAGATCCCACGGTGCATTTTAAAGATGTAGAACGGAATTCGGGCGAAATAATAGCCAAATTGCCCATACTTGAGATAAGAACGCAGGGACAACGGGATCTTCGCTGTCTCTGCATCCCAGCAGGCCCCGCCCCCGCAGAAATAGACCATCAAATTTCGGCTGCTGCCTTTGCGAGAATACAAGCAAAACGTTGAACCATCCGTGGCCATTGTCTGCTTGCTAAGCTTTACCTTGTTCCACTTGCTCGGTTTCGTATCACGGAAGCTATTCTTTTGGCTTGGTCTTTTGAAAACCTTACGGCTGACAAAGACAATGGAAAGGACTGCCACTGCAACAATAAAAAAGAATGTTCGCTTCAGCCTTTGCATGCTAATTCCCCTCTTCTCTCATAATTAACAGCCTTCAATCCTTGTGAATGGACACCGCTCCAGCCTTTATTGCGGTACAGCTCCGGATGCTCTCCAGAAAAAGCTGCCGCTGCATCTGAATCATCAGCCAACCGATAACGCAGCCATGCGGTCAAATAACCTCTATGCATGCCGCCCTGCCCCATGCTCTCTAGATGATGTGCCGCTCTCGTCATCGCCATAACAGCTGCTTGGCCTGATCGAACCGCTGCGTAGGCACTCCGATTGGAGAATTTTGGCGAGATCATAAAATCATGCGTTCCCGCCATGAAAAATAATGCAGCAGTTTGCATTTCAATCTCATAAACATCCTTGGGTTCACACCACATCGGAGCAGGCAGCGCAATTGTAACCACCGTCTGAAGCGGCTCATCCAGATAATTCCCTGCATTCAGGACCCCTGTCGCGCCTTGGGAATGACCCACTGCACCAATGCGGTCTATCAGCAGTTTGCGATAAAAGAGGCTCGCAGGATCAGCATTCTCCTGCAGGGCATAACGGACCGTATCTGCAACTTCTCGGCCTGTGCCCGTATGACGGCAATAGCTGTCGATGACAACAAAGCCCCACGTCGCCAAATGAAGCAGCAGCGCATCATAATTCTCAGGCTGAGCATCCGAGCCATTGCCCCAAACAATAACAGGACAAGCTTCGTCCATCTCCTCCGGGCAATAGATTTTGTATTGCGGATTCCCATCCTCTTCCTTAATTACCACACTTCTGCTACGATGCGGCCCTGGTTCGCCATAACGCTGCTCCACAGGTTCTGGCTGATAGCGGTAAAGCCACCTTCGTAATTTAAGCGGATACATCATTAGCAGATAGACCGGAATTAAAATCCACTTTACCCAGGGGCGGGAAGCTGGCTTCTCTGATGTTATCATCCGTGCTTGCCATCCTCTCATTTTCATTTCGCATTACACCAAGATCACTTACTGCACACCATGTGTAATGAAAGTATAATAAAGGACACTGCCACTGTCAATGCAGGATTTGTGAAGTTGCGAATTGTAGTTGCTAGGGACGAAAATAAGGGCAGAAAAGTGCAGCACATTAAGGCTTTTGTGTGGAGAGGAATCCTAATTCTTTGATCGTGGCGTTGTTGAGGGTTCTGGAGAGGATAGGGCTATTGGACCTTCGCCAATAGCTCTTTCTTGTACCGTTTCAGTCTCATCGCTCGGACTTTTTTTCCCATACCGTTGCTTCTCGACGTTAGCTTTTTTGCTTTTGCTTTGACTTTCATCTTGGCGGTAGATTTTGGGTGAACTACTGGCGGTTTCTACTCCAGGTATGTAATTGGCTCTCTTAAAAACAAGGCTATGTATACTGATAGATCATTTTAACGAATAACTAGCATTGCTTTTAACGCATAAAAGGCCAGAATCACCTTAATGGGACTATCAGCCTTTATGACTCAAGAAGTAAAATTCGTATGATCTATTCTCGTATGCACCTGTACGTCAAATTTCACTACCGGATAGTACTCCTCCCAATTATCCTTCATTTTACGCCAATATTTTGGCTGCTTACGATGAATCATTTCTCCTATCCCAAGCATATCAACCTTATTTTTCTTGGAAAATTGGATAAACCGATCGATCTCTTGGGTAATGCTTTCATTTAGCGCTTTCTCCCAAGCGGCTACCTCTTCCGAATCGATCTTCGTATCTGTGCATTGTTGACTTGTTAAATTCAGATCCGCATAAATTTCTATTTTGACAATTGCTTTGAGCTGCTGATCCACATTAGGATGTATGACGCTGCGGTTATTAATGTTTTCAAATGTCAGCATCTCCTTCTTTCGCCCGCACCCTATCGTTTCGGAAGAACCGTTCATCTGGCCTGAAGCACGAAGGAAACCTTTTGTTTCCTGTACATGCAAGAAACCGACGAGATGATCGCCTTTAAAAGCAAAAAGTCCCTTTGTCTGTAACAATTGAAGTTTTTTATCTACCTGGTCACTAACAATCTCTATCGACGGAATGCTTATGTCTTTGTACTGGTTAATTAATTCTTGATAGACATCAATGAAAGTAGTTTTATGGGTTAAGGCCGTCGTGTTCCCTCCCTCGGATAAACCCCTTAGTGCTTGAGAAGAAATGGATACGTTTGGCATAGATACTTTTAACGCTTCAAAGGCAGTACCTTCCTTTACGTATACTAAAGTTGAATTCCGAAATTGTCTTAACCGTCGTATATCCTCTAACATCTTATCAATTCCGCTCCTGGCTAGGTCCGCACTAAATATAATGGCCGACGTGTGGCCCCAAAGCAGCGTTCGGTCCGATTTCGATCTCATGAGACGGGCGGCCTCGAATAAGCTTCTACCCTCCGTGGATAAAAAAAACGTTCGCTCCTGCATCCCCTTCGGCTGTTGTCCGCCGGTCGTCAGCCTCGCAATTTCAGCCGTTAATCTAACCGCTCCGTTCTCGCCTTTGTCAATGGCAATGGAATGTACAATATGGAGCTCGTTAAGCTCCATACTGCCCTTGCAGCCCGTATTAATAAAGCAAACAACAATTACCGCGACAGCAAACCATTTTCTTGCTTTCATCTTTGCTTACCCGAGAATCGCCTGTTTTGGATCGAACGAAACAATCCGGGCCGTTTATTGTTCATTGAATGCGGCCTACGAACGATAATGTCCGTTAATTCTTCGAACTTAAATGGTGAAGCAGGTCCCAAATAAGGAATGCCGAAAGAGCGAAGCGAAGCGAGGTACGTCAAGAGCATAATGATCCCAACCATCACTCCGACATATCCTAGCAAGGAAGCAAGCAGCGTCATTCCGAACTGAAGCATACGAATGACATAGTTAATAGCGGTAGGAGGCAGCGTAAACGTGCAAATTCCGGTTAAAGCAGCGACGATAACCATAATGGGGGATACGATTCCAGCTGCTACCGCAGCTTGCCCCAATATGAGGGCGCCTACGATGCTGACAGCTTGTCCGACCTGCTTCGGCATTCGGATGCCCGCTTCGCGCATAATTTCGAAAGCGATCATCATCATGAAGCTTTCCACCACCGCCGGAAAAGGAACAGGCTCTTTCGCCGATGCTATGCTCTGCAGTAACGTCGTCGGTACCAGCTCATGGTGAAACGTAACCGTAGCTACGTAAAAGGCAGGAAGCAGCATGCCGATCATTGCACTGAAAAATCGAATTAGGCGCATCACAGAGCCGATATAGTAGTTCCAGGCGTAGTCCTCGCTCACTTGGAATGCTTGCAAAAAAACGAACGGCAGAAGCATTACAAAAGGCGTTCCTTGCACAATGACCGCAATTCTGCCGTCAAGCAATGCGCCGATAACTCGATCAGGCCTCTCTGTCGATTCAATTAACGGAAATAAGGTCCCGCGATTATCGGTAATCCACTCCTCCACGTAGTTGCCTTCCAGTATCGTATCCGCTGGAATTTCACTGATTCTTAAATGGACTTCCTTTAAAATTTCCGGATTCGTTATTCCTCCAACTGACAGAATGATGAGGTTTGTTTTACTCAAGTGACCTACCTTGCGGTATTCAACCTTTAAGATGGGAGACGGAAAATGATAACGGATCAAAGCTAAATTATTGGTCAAGGACTCCGTAAATCCACTTCTTGGACCTTTCACTACCGCTTCAGTTACCGGTTCATCCACGCTTCGTAGTTGGATTCCGAGCGTATTGATGGATATCGCATATTCTTTTTCATCAAAAAGTAGTACCGATAGGCCGGCCGCAAGAGAGTCCGCGGCATCCTCGATGGTGTAGACCTTCTCGTCCATTCGGAAAGCAGTCAGCAGGTTTTCGTCTTCTTTATATCGAATCAGCATAAGATCAAGCTTCCTCGTATCAGTCATTTCATTTAGATAACATACCGTAGCAGACTGACCCTGGCTAAAGATGGAATGAACCATAACCAGATCATCCGTCGCTTGCATGTATTCCTTTAGCAATCGTTTGTTATCGCAAACGTTGCTCGTGAGCTTTGTTTTGTTGTTACTGTTGTTGCCCACAGCATTCACCTGCTTTTTTTTTCATATTCTCTTTGATCAAAGCAATAAACAGCAGCACGGCTGGAATGAATAGCTGAAACATAACAAAATACCAAGCCTGGCTGTCATAAAAGGCAGATAGCTCGATTAATCCCCATACTTTGAACTTGGAGACGATAACAAAACCAATGGCCAGCGGAATAATGAACATGTGAGGCTTGCGGAGCCGCAGCAATTGTGAAAGACCCTGGTGCGCGGACCAGAAGTATACCGTTATTTTGATAAACGAGCTCATCACCCAAACAACAACGAGCGCGGCATCAAACCGTTCTATGTTGCTGAACAGCTTTATATTTTGAATGAGACTAATGCTCGGGTAAGTAAATGTTGCCGTCGTCTTGCCGCCAAACAGCATCGTGCACGATAAGATCGACATCAAAAGCAGCAGCAATGTAATGCCCACGGCACTCATGGCATAAGCAGTCGTGTGCTTCGTCTTACGAACATGCTGCAGGACCATTGATATAAACATCAAATCACCAAACCAGGACATGGAAAGCAAAAGCCCCCTGAGCGGCTGAGCCAGACCGTTTTCCAGTATTGGAAGCAAATATTCGGGGTGATATTGGTTGATCAGCAGCAAGTAGATCAACAAGAAGGTGGTTACTGTAACAATGAATATTATCTCTGAAACACGCGCAAACACTTCAAGGCCATGATAAGCCGCATACGCACACATGATAGCACCGGCAGACAAATACCAGATCTGCGGAATGAGCGGATTTAATACGATAATAAAAAACTGGGAAAACTCGCGTAAAACCCAAGACGTTACGTCAATAAAATAGCAGATAAATAAAAAGGCCATAACGCTTCCGATCCAAGAACCGAGCAGATGCGTACAAATGGAAATGATATTTTTATTCGGGTAAAGTTGATTGAGCTTCAAAAAAACGAACAAATTTATGAGACCCATTATTCCTCCCACCACTGCCAAGTACCAAGAGTTTCGTTCCGCATAATCGGCAAATGTTGCAGGGGCGTAAAGACTCGAGGTTCCGATCGTTGAAATGACGATTAGGGTCATCATTTGAAAGTTGCTTATTGTCGAGATACGACGTTCCATATTGAACCTCCCTTACCGATTGATTCATTATGCGCTGTAATTGGTAATTTATTCGTGGCATAATTCGATTGCGCATAAGGAATAATAGCTCAGAGGTGAGATATTATTATGAAAGCTTATATCATCGTGTCTACTTTTTCAGCCGTCTGGCTTGTTATGGTGTATGTGTTTTTATCTGACTACTATTGGTACCAAAGGATTGCTGCTGGAACATGGGGATTTATACTTGTGAATGCCATTACGCTGATTCCCGTGCTGCTATGTTTCTTTATTGCTGATCGGCTTCAGCCTGTCGAGAAATCGGTAGATTCGCAATAAATTGACTTTATGCGTTCTTCGTTATCAAGTGAGTTTATCTGCGCCTCTCTCTTTATACGAATAATGCCAATGAAGATATTAAGAAGTATTCGGGCAGTTCGTCACAGGAATACCGGTGTATTATAAATAAAAAAAACTGCGATAATCCCACACATATTTGGGGTTATCGCAGCTTAATCAGTTTCTTATAACTTGGAAAAAACCTCTTTAAATCTGTTAACGAACTTATTCGAATCCAGTTATACACCATACCGAATATTTTTAACCTTTGTATTTGTCAATGAAAAGTTTTGAAAGACTCGTTCTCCACCTTTTCCTATTGGCGCTTGCGCTACAAGTCCCACCTTGATTGTCTTATCGACTGGTAAGCTAAAGAATCGCATCATATCAAACTTAACCCCATCCAACGAATAATGGAATGAAAATGAGTTATCAACTCTTGCAACCTGTAACCATACATGATTACCGTTAATGTTACACCCGTTAGCGTCATCCGAATGATGATTTGTGACAACACTTACTACAGCATGTGTACCAAAATCTGTCTGTTCAAAGCATGCTTTAGCCCACACCTGAAGATCTTGCATAACCATAATGGTCGCCGCATCGTAAGTATCTCTGAAATCATGAGAAACCTGAACACGCATCACAAAATCGCCAGTAACTTCTTTGTAATAAAATGGTGCATTGCAAAGATTTTCTGGTGTAATTCCTGTTTCGGAAACGGCTCCATTATTACAGAAGAAATCACTTTCTGCAGGGGCTTCAATAATCAGTTTGTCATTTTCATAGGTTGCCTTGCTTTCATTAATCCACTTAAAATCGTCAAATATTGAATTTCCCATTTGAGATTCTCCTTTGTTTAGATAAAATATGATGCAAATTACTAGTTTAAAGTAGCTGATTGCTTAAATACAATAGTACCATTTTAAGCTGATACAACGATAAATTAACCTAATCAATCTCCTTCAAACTAGAAAACCAACATGTTTGACAAGTAAATTAAACCGTTTTTAATTATCCCAATAATTCACTAGTAAGAGTTGGACTTTACAATTGATGATTACTTTTCAACATTTTTAAGATGGAACTAAACGATTCATCGAGGTAGGAAGTCCCAACTGATATCTGTGTTGATTATAATAATATGGCCAATCTCTCTTTGCAATTATATCAAACTTTTTCCATTTTTAACAATTAACATTATCATATATATGGCCGATGATAGACTCCTGAGGAGCATTACATCATTTGAATTGACTGTAGGTTTATTTGTATCTGTATACATCAAGGATAAGCGATACTGCTCTTTTGGATCATTCTCTGCTCTACCGCTATAAACCAAACTAAACCAGTTATGACGGACACGTATCTGGTATCGACGTGACATCAAGAAAAGTCCTTCAGCAATTCATGATTGCTCAACCAGGTGAATGTCCATTCTCTACTTTAACTACAGCTATGAAAAAAGTAGATGTTGTTTAGCTAAGCATAACATTCCCCTGTACTTGAATCCGCGACGAGATAAACGTAACATGATAGAACGTATTATAGAAAAAACAATTCCAAACAGAACCACACGAATCCACTGCTCTATCCATTTCTGATTAACTTAAGATGGTAATAAACCTGTTTCTTGTTGTCCCTTCGAATGCCATTTTTATTGAATGATTAATCCAAAGTTATTTTGAATGTAATTCACGTTAGGATTAGCGATATTACTCGTTGTCAGATTGTTAAACGTTGCATACCCATTGCCGGTATATGTGTAAATAGCTGCTCCTTTATGCGGCAATGTGAATCGTGAGGTTAATATTCGTCAAGCCCAGTACCATTGATGTTACTTATGCCACTACTAATAATCGTATCCGTTAAGAGAATGCCGGCATTGTTCTGAAAGCGGGTAATCAGGGAACACGGTATTCATTCTGATACCGTTACCGTCTACAGTGTCGCTGATAGCATTATTTGTTGACTTGTGTCCTCCTCCTCCAAAGAATGCTACGGCTGCTGCACGCCAGTTGTTCTAAATGGTGTGACAATGCTGACGCGCCATTGGCTTTACTCGTCCACACAGCGATGCCATCATCTCCATTATTGTGTAAGCTGCTATTACGAACAGTCGAGTTGGGCAGTTGGAATTTATATAATGAAAGCGATATGCTTCTTTCATGCCCAATAGACAGAAAAGGTTTGATATGTATAGATGTTTACACAGAGCAGTCGCCCCAAGCTATGAACCCGCTTGAGGCGACTGTATTTTATTTATTTCAATATGGTTGGAAACAATCCAAATATCAATACTTCTTATTCGCCTTTTTCCGTTCCAATTGGCATCATCATACCATTATCCATCCCCATCATTGTAACGCTGCTCGCTTCTTCTTCTCCGTCTGCCAAATAAACCTCAGTTCCAAATGCTGGCTCAGCATAAGGGAGGTTTGTGTTTCCGCGGACGAGAATTTGACGGTAATTCCCTGAATGACCTTCGAATCCGTCATGGTCCCATGGAACCCAAGAACGTGCATTGCAATAATGGCAAACGAATGAGCGACGGTAGCGATCCTGGGTACGATTCGGGTAGGAGCGATGAAGTAGATGCGAATGGAAAAATAAAACATCTCCAGGACTTAGCCGAACGGGTATGGCAGGAGGATAGTTTGCAACAACCTTAGATAGCGTATTCACATTATCGTCCAAATGGCTCACATTCTGCACACCATTCAAATCCTCGAATGCATCCACCGCGTGCACATTTCCTCCTCCAACACCATCAGGAGGATATATGGGTTCGTGGTTCGAACCGGGTACAACCCATAAGCAGCCATTTTCTTCATCTGCTTCCTCTAAGGCGATCCACGCTCCGATTAACGTATCCGGATGCGTCTTAATATAGCATGCATCCTGATGCCAGCCTTGACCGCCTTTTCCAGGAGGATTTAAGAAAAGCATGGACTGAAGGGCGTATACATCCGGCCCGACCAATGCCTCTGTAACATCGACTATTCGAGGGTTAAGCATGCCCCTCTCCGCTGCTCCGCTAAAACGAGACATCATATGAATACGTGTCGCCTTTGCAAATTCCTCTTTGAGAGGGTCCTTACTATCACGATCTGCCTGATTATCCAGCTGAAGGCTATTAAGCCTTGATTGCTCTGCTAATTCATATAGCTCGTCGATGTCTTCTTTTGACAATAAGTTTCTGACAATTAAGTAGCCTTCTCTGTGATAGTGGGAATAATCCTTCACGCTTACTAAATAGCGGTTATCCCTCGCACGTGATTTAGGTATATAAAACTTCCCCATAACCAGTTCACTCCCTCGATTTATATGCCTACCCCCTAATTTTAGCGTGATGAAGCAGCACTCTCCATAGTCTAAAACCGGCAAATGATGTGTTTATTTGACCAAGGAATTCACCAAAATATTTCGATTTAAAGGATAAGGCGTGTACGGGTCCAATACGGATACCGTGTGGCGAAATAAGGGATCCTGGCACCTTTTTATGTAATCCGATGGCGTTATTCCACGAACTTTTTTATACATTTTTGAGAAATGGTGTTCATCACCGAAGCCTACCGAATAGGCAATCTGTTTTACTGTGCCGGTGCCCCTCATCATCAGTATCTCAGCACGCCTAAACCGTAATTCGAGCAGCATCCGTTTGGGGGACATGCCCGTGGTAGCGACAAACATTCGTGTGAAGTATTCATGTGACCAGCCCGATATCGCTGCGATTTCTTCAATCTTTACAGGATCGGTCAAATGCTCTTCCATATAGGTAATCGCGTGTTGAACAGGAATAGGCAAGGGAATGGCTTCCCCTTCCGCAACTTGTGAGGAAAAGGACGATAGTTCTTCTAGAGAGGCGGAAATCAAAACGGCAAGCCTTCTCCGCCAATACGCAGGCTGGTGATTCGCAATCCAAAGTATTTTCTCCATTAAGCCAGTTACGAGCATATGGCGCCCTGCCAGGAACATATGCCCTTCTCGGAGCAAGGCCACGAATCGTTCGTCCGCATTCCGCAGTGAAGCATAATCAAAATGCACAAACAAATGCCGTACGTTTTTTTCCGGCGCGAACCGGTAGGTATGCCAGTCACCTGGGCGTGTGAATATGAAGCATGGCTCATTAAGAACAAATAGGCTTCCGCCTATCTCATATTCCGTTTGGGTACCATCGGGAAAGTAGACTAATTCGAAATCGTCAATTTGCCTGGGCCCGAGCACAAACCCAGCTTGGATGACAAAGTCTCCTGCGTTATGGACTAAGGGCAATTGAAAGGTCTCTTGCTCTTGTTCACTCATATTCATCAACTCCCTCTCTATCTAATATGTACAGTCAAAGGAATTATTTTATTTGTCCCTTCGCTTGAAGATATCATATAAATAGTCTAATGCTAAAAAAGAAAAATACCTTACGCACGATCGATGCACCATACCATGCAGTTATATCGCTACCAGTTTCATTTGTGGTTTTCACACATTATATGACTGATACTTTCAGTGATCCTGTTGAGCTGGTCGTGGTAAAAATTCAGTCAGAGGTATGAATGCCTCCTTCGAATCATCACATACATTCAGTCGATAACTGCTGCTGATCCCCTCCGGACAGTATGTATGGAAAAACGAAGCTATATCTTTCCCTCCACTCAACTTTATCTTCACAAAAAAATGGACATCTTCGTTCCTAAGAAACGGATGTCCAAGTATGTTGTGTAACAATTTATAAAAATACTAAGAATTATAGGTTTGGCAATTCGTAAAAGAAGTTGAAGATATCAGCCGGAAGTACATTTCGATGCGTTATGCCGAAGAGCCGAAAAAAGTAAAAGCTGCTAATAACACATAATTCTATAATACAGGGTTCGCGGACATCGCTTTACGATAAAGAAACGGATGGAGGTCTCTTAGGTCTCAACCCGTTTTTTTATGATCGGTTTATCCTTTTATGCCGGACAGTGTTACCCCTTCAATAATATAACGCTGTCCGATCATGTAAACGACCAATACCGGGAGCAGAGCGATTGAAGCACCAGCCATCATCAGCGTCCAGTCCGTCGCATACATGCCGCGGTATAGATTCAGCATCATAGGTACCGTAAATTGCTCTGGGCTGTTGAGAAAGATAAGCGGATAAAAGAAATTGTTCCACATGCCCAGAAACGTGAATATGCCGAGCGCTGAAAGCGCAGGCTTGACAAGCGGAAGCATGATGCGCGTATAGATCGTAAAGCGATTGGCACCATCCACAATGGCTGCTTCTTCCATTTCCTTCGGGATGCCTCTAAAAAACTGGCGGAGCAGAAAAACGCCAAAGGCATTTAATAAGGCAGCAGGCACGATGATCGACTGATGCGTATCGAGCCAACCGAAATTTTTCATCATCAAGTACAGCGGGATGATTGTCACTTGTCCAGGCACCATCATCGTTGCCAGAAACAATATGAACAGCGGTTCCCGGAATGGGAACCGGATTTTGGCGAAAGCGTATGCAGCCATCGAGCATGTTATCAGCTGCGCGAATACGACGATGACATTAATATAGAAGCTGTTAAAATAAGCTCGCCCGAAAGGCAAGGCCGTCAACGAAGTTTTGAAATTGGACCATACGAACGGTTCTGGAATCCATTTAGGCGGAACGACAAACACTTGGGACAAATCTTTTAGCGCGCTGAGTATCATCCATAGGAAAGGCAGCCCCATGACGCAGGCCCCAATGATCAGCACGACATGAAGCACCATCGTAGAGGGTTGAAGCTTTTTAGAATTCATGAGTTTTCTCCTTCCCGGTCATCCTTATTCTTCGTAATGAACCCAACGTTTGGATATTTTCATCTGCAGCAAGGTCAGCGTCAAAATCATCGCAAACAGCGTGACAGCGGCCGATGTGCTTGTACCGAAGGTAAAATCAACAAATGCCGAGTCATAAATGTGGTATACAAGTGTATAACTGGCTTTTGCAGGTCCACCCGAGGTCATGACAAAGGATTGATCAAACACCTGGAATGATCCGATCACGGACATGATGGTGACAAAAAATGTAGTCGATGACAACAAAGGAACCGTTATATGCCGCAGCTGCTGCCATTTGCTAGCGCCGTCAATTTGTGCAGCCTCGTAATATGTCGCGGATATTCCCTGTAATCCGGCAAGGAATAGCACCATACTGCCTCCAAGTCCCATCCATATGCTAAGCAGCGCAATGGAAGGCATTACGAACCGCGTGTCTGTCAGCCAACGGGGACCTTCAATGCCGAACCAATCTTTTAAGTATAAATTAATCAACCCGAAATCCGCGTTAAAGAGCCACATGAAAACGACTGCTACCGCTACGGACATCGTAATGTTAGGCATAAAATAAATGAGCCGGTAAAGGATCTTTCCTTTTACTTTATTTAAGCCAATAGCAACAAGCATCGCCAGAATGATGCCGGTCGGTACAGTGAGAACGGTATAATACAGCGTGTTAACAAGCGCGATCCTGAAATCGGGATCTTTAAACTGCCCCAAGAAATTGTCCAGTCCGACAAAGGTCCGTTCTCCGAAGCCGTCCCAGCTCATTAGACTGATGGCGAAAGCCAATATAAGCGGAATCAACGAAAAGATAACCAAACCGACCATTTGCGGAAAGATGAAAAAATATCCCCAAAGGCTGTCCACCGTCTTCGTCCTCATGAAATGGCGTTTCGTATCTGTTTGGTCTATTGACGGAGAGGGGCCATTATTAACGGCCTTTTTCATATCCATGTTCGCCACGCCACCCTTCCTCTATTATAGTAAGAAGGAAGGAATTTCCGAATGTTCGGAAGCCCCTTCCATTCCCTTGTGAAAGGACTGCTGCTTGCTTATTTTTTTCCTTTGTATTCCTCAATCTTCTTGTTCGCCAATTCCTCGATTTCCTTCATTGCTGTATCCAAATCCTCATTTTTCAGCCATAGCGCCTCAAAACGGGAATTAATATCATTACTTAGACCGGGAATACCCGCTTCAAACGGGGTTAATGCATAGCCGATTTCACGGGCATCCAGGAAAAACTGTGCATGCTCGGGAAGGTTCCCTTCAAGCACTACTTCATCTGCTCCCGATACCGAAGGAACGGCATTGCCGCCTCCTTGAAGACGATAGGTTTGACCTTCCTTATTGACGAATTCCGACAAGAAGGTGTACGCCGCCTCTTTATGCTTGGTAGTCTTATTCAGTACCATATAGGCTGTCGGGATACCTGCGGGCTCGATTTTATTGCCGGTATTTGTCGGCCAGGTGACGATATCGTACTCGAGGCTATCGTTTTTCTTGAACAGCGGCAGGTACCAGCGCCCTGCACCGACAAAGCCAACCTGATTGGACATAAACATTGCATCGCCGCCTTGTCCTTTTGGAAGCGTACCGGCAAATGTAATGTTTTTACTCTTGACGTTATCATATAAGAATCGGAATGCTTCGACCGCTTTCGGATCCGTGTAGCCGATATATTTGCCATTGTCGTCATAAACCTTTCCGCCGTTAGAGGTTACCCAACTGTGAGTGCTGTTCCATGCATTATCAAGTACGTAACCATATTTGCCGCTTTCGCGAATTTTGTCGGTCATTTCCTTAAAAGCGTCCCAGCTCCACTTACCCTGTTCCTGCAAATCGGCAGGCATTTCAGTAATGCCTGCGTCCTTTAACACCTTCTTGTTATACCAAAGCACCATCGGGTTATTGTCTACTGTGGCCCCGTATATTTTACCGTCGCGCTCAGCGGCTCCCCATAGGCCAGGAAAGAAATCCTCCTTCTTAACCGCGCTTCTTGCATCATCCATTAACGGTGTGAGTTCCTCGATGCTGCCGTTTTCAATCAATTTAACAATAAAAGCGTCACCGGCATAGAAAATGTCTGGGGCCGTTCCGCCACTCAATTGCGTTAAGATTTTTTGATCGTACTCCCCCGGGATCGGGATTAATTCTGCTTCAATTTCAGGATGCTTCTTATTAAAATCGTTAGTGAAATCTTGAAACCTTGTTAATTCTCCCGGATTTCCCCATGTAGCCCACTTGATTTTTACTTTCCCCTCTTTTGGACTGTTTGTTCCGGCTTCTTCTCCATTAGACACCCCGTTGTTGCCACCATTGCTCGTTCCGCAGGCTTGAATCAAAGCAGACACAGCAATAATCATGATGAGTAGAGACCATTTGAGCTTTTTCATTCTCTTTTTCCTCCCTCAAGATATCTAATTTTCATTCAAAAATATTTTGTAAGCGCTTTAATTATAGTTCATTGTCAAAGCGGGTTTGAACGGTTTATGTTCCGAAAGAGTGTCTTGTTTTCCGCAATTAGCATGATTTTATTTTCGCAACAAACCTTGAAATTCGGCTGGAGATACACCTACGATCTTTTTAAATTGCTTGCTAAAATATTTTACGTCGTTAAAACCAGACTGCTCGGCTACCTCATACACCTTGAGCGATGATCCTTGCAGCAGCTCCTTCGCTTTCTTTACGCGCAAGGCGATCAGGTGGTCGATGAAGTTCTCTCCTGTCACACGTTTGAACATTTCGCTGAAATAATTCCTGCTTACATTTACCGCATCAGCCACTTCCTGCAGGGAGATCGATTCCCTATAATGGCTCTTGATATAGTCAGCGGCCTCCATTACGATCCTTTGGTGCAATGTTTTATCCGGCCGCGAAGAGTCTTCACCACCCACGATTGTTTGGTAGCCATCTTTTACATGTTGAATGACCTCAGTGACATAACACAGTCTGCCGAGCTCCCGGATTTTCCGTATGATGGAAGAATCTGCGTCTTTGAATATGGCAAACAGGCTAAGCAATTCCTCTGCCTCCTGCAGCACTTCCTCTTTCGATCGATATTGCGGTAACCAATGCTTCATGATTTCATTTATCATTTGTTCTGATCTGGAATGAAAGCCCATCGTTAACGACTCTTTGAGTTCGTGTAAGGCTGCCGCAAAAGGATAGGGCGATGCTGAAATGGAATCCGTTTGCTCCTCAGCAGTAAGCAAGCGACACGGTCCGAGGAAGAAACCGACCGCGAGCATTTTTTTCGCCTCCATGGAGGCATTCTGAAGGTCAAGATAATTATTATAAACGACGCTGAGTCCTATGGATACTTGCAATAGGTGCGACTCTGTTTGCTGCGAAAACTGCTCGATAAGCTCATAACACGTGACATGCAGGTTTGGGTGTACAGGAAGAGCAGCTAAAAGCAAGTCCGGACGAAGAATGACCGACACAAAGGAACCAAATGCTTGATAGAGTACCTGTTTGAGCACTTCTCCCAGCTCCGTGAGGAGCTCATTCCTTTCAGCATCCGTTTTGCCAAATACGTTGATCTCCAAAGCGGCAATACGGTAGCTTTCTTCCGGGCATTCTGTCTTTATTCGTTCGATAGCAGCCAGGTCACCGCATAGCGCCTTGCAGAATGTCTTCTCCAGCATTTTCAGTTTATTAGCGAGCTGTTGGTCTTCAAACTGCTGAACGATTTGTCTGTTCTCGCTTTCTTCCTGAAGCTTTTTTTTCATTTGATTCAGAACCGTTATGAGTGAATCCGAATTAAGTGTCGGTTTCAAGATGTAATCGCTGGCCCCTAACCGGATTCCTTCCCGTACATATTCGAAATCATTATGACAGCTGAGCAGCAACACCTTGACCCAAGGACATAATTCTTTAGTCTTGCGCGTGAGCTCGAGTCCATCCATCACAGGCATAGCAATGTCGGTGATCAATATATCAATCTCTTGATTCTGAATCCATTTCATTGCGTTTTGCCCGTTTGACGCTTCACCAACCAATGTAAATCCGTGTCTCTCCCAATCAAAAGTGGTACGAAGCCCGATTCGCGCTATCTTCTCGTCATCAACCAATAGCACTCTGTACATAAGTTTCCTCCTTTGAATCAGCAATCGTAATAAGCACCCGGGTCCCTTCGTTTTTGATGCTTGAGATGCTGAGACCGTATGTATTTCCGTAATATAACTGGATGGTCTGATGAACATGATTCAGCCCGATATTGGTCATCCCTTTATTGCTTCGCTCTTTATCGTTCATCTGCAGTTGATGAAGCCTTCCCTCATCTATTCCGATACCGTCGTCGGTTATTTTGACCACGATATTTTTTCCGTTTTGTTCGACTTCGATATCAATTGATCCATCTGCATCCTTTGGAGCGATCCCATGGAAAATGGCGTTTTCGACGATGGGCTGAAGCAGCATTCGGGGAATTTGTATTTTTTTGAGCTCCTCCCGGCAATGGATATTTAAACTGATTTTGTTATCATAGCGGTATTCCTGAATGATCATATATTTCTGGAGCAGTTCAAGCTCCTCCCCGAGCGGAATGAAAACGCCATTCCGTTCAAGACTGCCTTCCAATATTTGAACCAGCGTAGTGACGGCGTTATCTACATCATTGGTCCGGTTCAATTTAGCCATCCACCTAATCGAGTTCAGCGTATTATAAAGAAAGTGAGGGTTAATTTGATAGCGGAGCGCTCGTACTTCCGCCTTTTTTTTCTCCGATTCCTCCTTGGCGATTCGGGCGATTAACAGATCGATCTGTTTGATCATTTTATTAAAGCTGCGGCCCAGCTGCCCAATCTCGTTCCGGCCGACGCTCTTGCTCCGGACACTCAGGTCGCCGTTCTCGCCTTTACGCATCAATCGGCTCAGATTAACTAACGGATTACCGATTTTACGGGTAACGAAATACCCCATGCCCATTGCAGAAAGGATACAGCAAAGTGCAATCCACATCGTGAATTTCCGGATACTGGCCGAATCGGCTGTCAGTTCCTCGAGAGGTACAACCCCAACCACATCCCAGCCGTTATACAGGCGTTCAGGAATCACCAGCGTGCTTTTGTTGTCTTTGTTATATTCTGTCGCTTGCGAAGGAAGGATGAGCTTGGACTCTTTTCCATACTGCTTGGAATCCGGATGATAGAAATAACGGTTCTCGCTATTGGTGACGTAGATGTAACCCGTATCCCCAAATTGAACGCGGTCAAGCTCATCGATCAGAACCTCGCCCATAATCTCAAAGAACATCACGCCGATAATATCGCCGGTTTCCCAGCTTCGTATGGCGCGGCCAAGGCCGAATACAGGAAAGCCCATTTCCGTTTTCTTTAAATAAGAGTTTTGAGAGAGTCCGAACCAAACGCTATTACCGTTTGCTTCCAATATCGCTTTATACCAATCGGAATCCCATTGATCCAGAGACACCAAGGAGTCCGAGCTTAATACCGAATTGTTGCGGTTCACATCGAATATATAGATATCGAGGATTTCTGACGAATTGATCATGATGGATGTTAGGATGTCTTGTCCATCTTGAATCTTGAGCGTGGTTTCATACAACTTCTCTTTCGATTGCTCCTTCAAAATATTGTGGATGACCTTACTGTTTAACACCATCATGGACGAATCATCAAGCTTTTTGAAATAAAGGTTCAGCTTGTCACTCACCTGTGTAATAGTAAGCGAGGCTACCTTACTGACTTGTTCCTCCACGATAGAGGACGATTTATGATAAGACAAAAAACCCATGACCAGAACGGGAAGCGTCATGCCGATAAAGCAGAACAAAAAGAGTTGGACTACAATGGAATGAAAATGACGGAAGCGCATGGTCGTTCCTCCTTTATATTCAACATTAGTTTGCTGAACTCTATATTACTCAAACTATAACAGCGCTTACAATAGTTCATAATAAAAAAAATAAATTATCTTCTACTCTTTCTCTTTTTTTTATGAAGGTGCATTTTGCAATAATCAATGCCCTCGAACCATAAGGTTTTTAGAGCATAATAAAGAGACTTCACCCTGACTTGGAGTTTTTCAAGTAACCAACCCGAAAACTAGCCAAGCAAGTGAAGTCACTTGTATATTCTCCAAGAAAGCCTATTATTCTTTAACAAACTGCAAGCACCGCTTGAGAACATCGATACATTTACCGGCCAGCATCGCCGTTTGAATGTGGATCTTCGCTTCCGTTACCATTGCAGGCTTCGGCTTGATCGGGAAGCTCCTTCGGTAGCGAAATTAATCCGCATCTTCGCCGAGAAGACATATCAAGAACTTGCTAAGCGCCTATTTAATGATCTTGTCACACGCTGTATGCAAGAAGGAGTCATCGATGGGAGTCACATGGCTGTCGATAGTGCAGCGATTCATAGCTATGAGAAGTAGCAACCGAAACGCAAATTAGAACTGACTGGAAATGCCAACTGGGGTGCGAAGTTCGACACCTACCGCAACAAAGTCGAGTGGTTCGGCTACAAGCTTCATCTTGCCGTTGATACCACAAGAGAGCTACCTAAGGCGCTATCGATTACACCGGATCATGTTAATGACGGCGATATGGCCCCCTGCTCTGATAAAAGATACCGATACCGAAAACCAATAATAAATATGGCAGTTTTGACGATCTTCTTAACGAACTGGCAATCGCATTTGAAATTGGATTATAACCTCTGGACAAAAGAATAATGACAGAACACATAATTGAGAAAAATAATTCCCAAAAAATTATAGAAACACTTCTCAAATGGGGGGAAATAGCGGTGATTTTTTTTATTACGTCCTTGTATAGGAATAATGAGATTTTTTTCAAAAAAACGCCCCGAAGGGCGAAGCACGTTCCTCCACTATCGTACCCGTTAGCTTAATAAAATGAGCATGCCAATGTAGTGACTGCTCATACATGTGTGTTTTTCAACTATCGTTACCCGATAATTGAATAGAAACGTGGGTTCAGGCTAAATATCATACGTAATCTGACCCCAGTCATACCAGGTAGATAATGCGAATGTTGCGCTTTCAGAGTCGTTTCAGAGTGTGTACTCCACCACCTACGTCATGGCCTCAAGATGCTGGAAAGCTGAGGGCAGCGACTCTTCTTCGAGGCGCTGGCGGATCAAGGCGGCACACTCTTCGGAACTAAGCACCGAGGTGTCAACCTCCAGATCATAGATACCAAGCATATGGACAGCCTGCTGCCACAATCTCACCGGCTTTGGCACAGATCCGTCCTCTTCGTAGCCGGAATTCCAAGTAGCGATCCTCCGCTGCATAACAACCTCTAATGGGCATCGCACACCAACAAACAAAACCGGCAGTCCACTCAGAGTCCGGGCACAGCTGGGAAGAATCCCTCGCGGGATCGAATAAGCATCGTGGTGACCGACATCAACTACCACATTCAGCCCCAAGCGGCTGTGCGCAGCAATAGACTCATACATGGCTTGATAAAGGGTCACAATGAGTGGCTCAAGGTCGGGGCGTTCCCCACCTGGCCGAAGCCCAATCCCTGGCCGGTAGCGTTCAGGGGTCATCTGCATGAACCGGTCGACTCCCATGTTCATCCACACACCCTCGAACGTATTCTGAATCACAGTGGCAATACTGGACTTCCCTGACCGCGGAGTCCCGTTTAAAATAATAATCTGTCCGGGCACATCTACCTGTAACATTTGCTTCCCCCTTGATTGTAATGAATAAAAGTTCCTGCTCTCAACCTCAAGACGTTGGAACTCCGGCCACGCTTGGAGGCGCTGGCGGATCAGGGCGGCACACTCTTCAGAACTGAGCACCGAGGTGTCAACCTCCAGGTCATAGTTACCAGGCATATGGACAGCCTGCTGCCATAATCTCACTGGCTTTGGCACAGATCCGTCCTCTTCGTAACCGGAATTCCAGGTAGCGATCCGCCGCTGCATGACAACCTCTAATGGGCATCGTACACCCACAAACAAAACAGGCAATCCACTCAGGATCCGGGCACAGCTCGGAAGAATCCCCCGCGGAATCGAATAAGCATCATGGTGCCAGACATCCACCACGACATTCAGTCCCAGACGGCTGTGTGCAGCAATGGCTTCATACATGGCTTGATACAGGATCACAATTAGAGGCTCAAGTTCAGGGCGTTCCCCACCTGGCCGAAGCGATATCCCTGGCTGGTAGTGTTCGGGGGTCATTTTCTTGAACTGACTGCCCCCAGCGTTCATCCATACACCCTCAAACATATTCTGGATCGCGATGGCAATGCTTGACTTCCCAGCCCGCGGATTGCCGTTCAGAATGACTATTTGTCCGAGTTTATCTTCTTGTGACATGCGTTTCCCTCCATACAAAGATTTCGTTCATACTGTGAATGTTTTTTCCATCTTTGGAAGTTACAATATAGATTGTAGCAACTATACGGCTAATGGAATAGTCTGTAATTTTAATATAATAAGGCGTAAAATTGAATTAGAACATAATCTTATCTTGTTGTGCTATTCTGCCCGTTCATATTATGGTTCAACTAGATATATCCTTATGCCGCAGTCATTGTCAGATAGGTCACTTAATAAGCAAAAAAAACCACCCCGAAGGGTGGTCCGTACTCATGATGAGCACTATAGGATTTGGATAGGAGTGGAGAGTCCTGTCCTGAACCTGTAGCTTTTAGAGTAACGTACTTTCATACCGTGCCTGATGCCAACCGTGCCGCTTTCAACAGCATTCAAAACCACTATTTCTACATAATAGGAATGCTGCCCGTTAGCTTAATAAAGAAAAAGAGCAGCTGCCACAACAAAATTCTGTTTGTTCAACTATCGTTTCCGTTAGCGTAACAGCTGTATTAGATCGTACGCTCGTTGTATCTCTCTTTTTATCTTGGAAACTGAATTTTTTTAAAAATCGTATCAATCAACCATAAACCTGTTGCGGCAATAAAAACTGAGTACACAAAAACACTGGCGTACTTAAAAAGAAAAAGGATGCCTTCTGATTCGGTAAGAGAAAACAAATACAAAATAATCACTGCAAATATTAGATGTGAGGCTAACCCCATGAGCATGCTCAGCATTGTTTTTATTACCTTAATTTTTAAGATAATCATGTCTGTAATTAATGAACACGGTACGCCTATTATTAAGCAACCGAGGAATGAGTACATAAAATAGATGAAAAACGGGGCATAACCATGAAACTCCACAAGAATTAACGAAAGAATTAATGTTGTGAATATACTAGAAATTATCTTCCTACCAATATCAATTTTTATTGAAATTGTAGATTCCCCCCTTGTCACTGGATGATTAATAAACAAAACTCACATTATTTCAGCGATGGATTCATGAAGATTTTAAGCATAACTTGCCCGTTATCTGAAAGGCTACCCATGGTGCTGGTAGCCTATTGTCATGGTGCTATCGTTTCCCGTTAGCGTAGCAGTTGTTCTGTGGTATTGAATGAATGAGGTTATTTTGTATCTTTTCCTTGCACTTCGACCACCTTAGTTAATCGACTTAGTTCATCTCTAAGCAATTGAATCTCTACTTCAATTTCTCGAACGAATTTCAAAAACGCATAACCAATAACCAATAACCGTTAACATTAGACCCAAGATAGGAAATGTTATCCTTTTTGCAATTATTGACATAATCACACTATTTGGCGTTTGAGATGAAAATGACTTTGGCATGTATTGCCACAGGCCAAAGATAAACAACAACACTCCGATTACAATTAAGACATACGAAATACGTTTAGTTATGCTGTAAGACAAGTGATACCACATCCATAAAGTCATTTCTAATTCTTGAGGCCACTACGCTTCCAGAAGGTGGAAGTTGCGCTAAACTGCCAGTTAGCGTAATGAAGCAGCCAACCATTGTGGTCGGCTACTTCCGTGTTTTTATTGAACTATCGTTGCCCGTTAGCGTAATGAACCTGCTAATCAATTCATTTTTATAAATTAGAAAGAGCCACCAGCGAAAGCCCTCTTACGTTCTTGCATACTGAAGAGGGCTTTTACAAGGAGTGATGATGCTTTACCGTTATGCAGATACTAGAGCTTCTGTAGAACATACCATACTGTGTACAATGCAAAAGCAAATATGGAAAAGAATACTGCAAGCAGCGCCCCTCTGACAACCCTCTGCCACCCGATACGGATCAACCCGTAACATCCACCATACACAATCATTCCGGCAGCAGCTCCCTCCAAAAAGACGCTCGGTGCCCGCAGGAGAACAATATAAAACAAAACGCTTATCCCTAACAAAAAGTAATTCATCCACAGAAACGCAATTCTGCCTTGCTTTTGCATCAAGCTTATCCCCTCCATACAGTCTGCCGCGTCATGCGCACAGTCTGTATGTCTTCTAGATACGAGGATTCATTTCCTTCTATTTCCTTTGGTAGCGCAGTGTGTTTCAATCTGAGAAATTTAATCCCAGTCTAGAAAAGAACAAACTCGTCACCGCCTCTAATTGTTCACGTCGGCCCTTTCGTGTATCGAACTCAACCGAAATTGAAGGACCAAATGCACATACTCTACAGACTGTTATTTTTTTAACAACAGCCAGTCGACTGCAATTCTAAGTAAAGTACTAGAGAATACAAAGGGAATAGCAAGGATCTGGAAAGTGAGTTGGAAATAACTTCTTACTTCCTCTAAATTAGTATCATTTTTGAAATCAGGAATCATTTGAGTAAATAAGCTAAAGTCATTAATAAGTTTTCCAGTTACAGCGCTTATTGTTACAATGACCACAAAAATGAATCTGATTATATCCAATGCGATCTTAGAGTGATCAAGGAATTCTTTACGAGAATGCTTCCTGTTAATAAAATACAACATGAAGAAGAATATAATCGTAGTCAAAAAAGTGAAAATTAAAAATAGGGGTATTGAAATACGTAGTTGTAATCCGATTAAGAAGTTTAAACTAAAGGGTACTGTGAAATAAGTGAAAAAAGCCATAAACAAAATTTGATTACTTTTAAGAAGTAATTTTGGCTTCACAATAAGTGTGAAAGGTAAAATTATCAGGTAGAGAAAGAAATACATAGGTTGTTTATCTTTAATAATAGAGTAGGCAAACACTGTTAAAAGAATAAGGTTAAATGAAAGTAATAAGTGTTTGTGAAAGATAAAATACTCGATTTTTGAAGGGAATCGAAGCACCCTTATTAATAGGTCAGACATTAAGTACTCCTTTGAATCATTTAATTCACATCTATTTTGTATCGGCAAAAGTTGTGGTGTATTATATACTTTTTTCAATATTTCCGTTTCTAACTCCTATACTGCCGCTGTTTTATTGAGCTAACGTTACCCGTTAGTTCAATGAACAATTTTCTGACCGATTATAAAAAACTAATTACCTTTCAGATAGAATCTTCTTTATGCTTACCAATTGAACGCAGAGACATAACACTTCAATGGCTGTTTCTAGCTCTTTAACTGATGGAAAAGTAGGGGCTATACGTATATTTCGATTCCTTGGATCTTTTCCATAAGGAAATGTAGCCCCTGCCTTAGTCAATGTGACACCGACTTCTGCCGCCATATTTACTACGTCTTTAGCACAACCGTCTAATGTATTAAGGCTAATGAAATAACCCCCGTTCGGTTTATTCCATGACGCAATATTTTTTCCACTTAACTCTGATTCAAGCTTATTTAATACCATATCAAATTTGGGTTCTATTATAGCAGCGTGCTTTTCCATATGAACTTTTAAATTATCAATATTTTTTAGAAAACGAACATGTCGAAGTTGGTTGATCTTGTCGGGGCCAATTGTCTGGATAGAAATCTGCTTCCGTATAAAATTCAAGTTCTCCTCGCTGGATGCTAACACTGCAATGCCAGAACCAGGAAAAGTAATCTTAGAGGTAGAACTGAACATATAAACACGGTCAGGATTTCCTGCTGCCTTACAGGCTGCAAGTATATTTTTCAACTGATCGGGTTTAGTTAAATGGTGAACAGTATAGGCATCATCCCAAAAAATTCTAAAGTCCCTTGCTTTAGTATTCATGTGAGCAAGTCTATCTACCGTCTCTTCCGAGTATGTGATTCCGTCAGGGTTACTGTATTTAGGAACACACCATATTCCTTTGATAGAATCATCTTCACTGACAAGCTTTTCGATCGTATCCATATCTGGTCCATTCTGCAA